>NZ_JAUTAG010000001.1:303060-606120 GCF_030818255.1 Microbacterium sp. SORGH_AS_0969 | reverse complement strand
GTCGTAACGACAAGGACGGCATCGACGCCAAGGTCGCGCACATCGAGTACGACCCCAACCGCACCGCGCGCATCGCCCTGCTGCACTACGCAGACGGCGAGAAGCGCTACATCCTCGCTCCGGCGAAGCTGTCGCAGGGTGACGTCGTCGAGTCGGGTGCCGGCGCTGACATCAAGCCCGGCAACAACCTGCCGCTGCGTAACATCCCCACGGGTACCGTGATCCACGCGATCGAGCTCCGTCCCGGTGGCGGTGCGAAGATGGCCCGTTCGGCCGGCGCCTCGGTGCGTCTGGTCGCCAAGGACGGCCCGTACGCGCAGCTGCGTCTGCCCTCCGGCGAGATCCGCAACGTCGACGTGCGCTGCCGCGCGACGATCGGCGAGGTCGGCAACGCCGAGCAGTCGAACATCAACTGGGGCAAGGCCGGCCGCATGCGTTGGAAGGGCGTCCGCCCGACCGTGCGTGGTGTCGCCATGAACCCGGTCGACCACCCGCACGGTGGTGGTGAGGGTAAGACCTCCGGTGGTCGTCACCCTGTTTCGCCGTGGGGCAAGGCCGAGGGCCGCACCCGTCACGCGAACAAGGAGAGCGACAAGCTCATCGTCCGCCGTCGTACCGCCGGCAAGAAGCGCAAGTAGGAGTAGAGGAAGATGCCTCGCAGCCTTAAGAAGGGCCCCTTCGTCGACGAGCACCTGCTTCGCAAGGTCGTCTCGCAGAACGAAGCCGGTTCGAAGAACGTCATCAAGACCTGGTCGCGCCGTTCGATGATCATCCCCGCCATGCTGGGACACACCATCGCCGTGCACGACGGTCGCAAGCACATCCCCGTGTTCGTGACCGAGACCATGGTCGGCCACAAGCTGGGCGAGTTCTCGCCTACCCGCACCTTCCGCGGCCACGTGAAGGACGACAAGAAGGGCCGCCGCCGCTGACGCGGGGGCGCAAGAGGAGAGAGAAATGGTGGAGTCCATCGCACGCGTGCGACACATCCGCGTGACCCCTCAGAAGGCTCGTCGTGTCGTCGCTCTCATCAAGGGCAAGCAGGCCGAAGAGGCCCTTGCCATCCTGAAGTTCGCGCCCCAGGGCGCGAGCGAGCCGATCTACAAGCTCGTCGCCTCGGCCATCGCGAACGCTCGCGTCACGGCCGACAAGACGAACGAGTACCTGGATGACGCTGACCTGTACGTGAAGAACGCGTACGTCGACGAGGGCACGACGCTGAAGCGTTTCCAGCCCCGCGCTCAGGGTCGCGCCTTCCAGATCAAGAAGCGCACGAGCCACATCACGGTCGTGCTCGCGACGCCCGAGACCGCTGAGGCGGCCCCGGCTCGCGCCAACAAGAAGGCGAGCAAGTAATGGGACAGAAGGTCAACCCGTACGGCTTCCGCCTCGGCATCACCACCGACCACGTGTCGCGGTGGTTCTCGGACTCGACGAAGGCCGGTCAGCGCTACGCCGACTACCTCGCCGAGGACATCAAGATCCGTCGCCTGCTGACCACGTCGCTCGACCGCGCCGGTGTCAGCAACATCGAGATCGAGCGCACGCGTGACCGCGTCCGCGTCGACATCCACACCGCCCGTCCGGGCATCGTGATCGGTCGCCGCGGCGCCGAGGCCGAGCGCATCCGCGCCGACCTCGAGAAGCTCACCGGCAAGCAGATCCAGCTGAACATCCTCGAGGTCAAGAACCCCGAGGCCGACGCTCAGCTGGTCGCGCAGGGTGTGGCTGAGCAGCTCACCGCTCGCGTGGCGTTCCGCCGCGCGATGCGCAAGGGCCTGCAGGGCGCACAGCGCGCCGGCGCCAAGGGTGTCCGCATCCAGGTGTCGGGCCGCCTCGGCGGCGCCGAGATGAGCCGTTCAGAGTTCTACCGCGAAGGCCGGGTGCCCCTGCACACGCTCCGCGCGAACATCGACTACGGCTTCTACGAGGCCAAGACGACCTTCGGCCGCATCGGCGTGAAGGTCTGGATCTACAAGGGCGACCTCACCAACAAGGAGCTCGCCCGCGAGCAGGCCAACGCGCCCAAGTCGCGCGGTCGTGACGACCGCGGTGGCGACCGTCGTCGTGGCCCGCGCAACGAGGCCCCCGTGGCAGAAGGAGCGTCGGCGTAATGCTCATCCCCCGCAAGGTCAAGTACCGCAAGCAGCACCACCCGGGCCGTTCGGGCCAGGCCACCGGTGGCACCACGGTGTCGTTCGGTGAGTTCGGGATCCAGGCGCTCACCCCCGCTTACGTGACCAACCGTCAGATCGAGTCCGCTCGTATCGCCATGACGCGTCACATCAAGCGTGGCGGAAAGGTGTGGATCAACATCTACCCCGACCGTCCGCTCACCAAGAAGCCGGCCGAAACCCGCATGGGTTCCGGTAAGGGCTCGCCCGAGTGGTGGGTTGCGAACGTCAAGCCGGGTCGCGTCCTCTTCGAGGTCGCCGGTGTCAACGAGGAACTCGCTCGTGAAGCACTGACCCGTGCCATCCACAAGCTGCCGCTGAAGGCACGCATCATCAAGCGCGAGGAGGGCGACGCGTAATGGCGATCGGCACCAAGCAGCTCGCCCCGAGCGAGCTCGACACGTTCGAAGACCAGCGCCTCGTCGAGGAGCTGCGCAAGGCCAAGGAAGAGCTGTTCAACCTGCGCTTCCAGTCGGCCACCGGCCAGCTCGAGAGCCACGGCCGCATCCGTGCAGTCAAGCGCGACATCGCGCGTCTGTACACGGTGATCCGTGAGCGCGAGCTCGGCATCCGCGCCACCCCGGCTCCGGTCGAGGCGACGAAGGCGAAGAAGAGCAAGGCGAAGAAGGCGGATGCCGCTGACGACGCCGCGAAGGAAGAGGCGGAGTAATGGCTACCGCGAAGAAGGCCGAGGCGCAGGTCGCCGGTCACGAGCACGCCGAACACGATGTCCGTGACGAGAACGCCCGCGGTTACCGCAAGGCGCGTCGTGGCTACGTCGTCAGCGACAAGATGGACAAGACGATCGTCGTCGAGGTCGAGGACCGCGTGAAGCACCCGCTCTACGGCAAGGTCATCCGTCGCACCTCGAAGGTCAAGGCGCACGACGAGACCAACTCGGCGGGCATCGGCGACCTCGTCGTCATCAACGAGACCCGTCCGCTCAGCGCCACCAAGCGCTGGCGTCTGGTCGAGATCCTCGAGAAGGCCAAGTAAGCCTCGCGGCTTGCTTGGAACCCAAGGAGTAAAAAGTGATTCAGAACGAATCCCGGCTGAAGGTCGCCGACAACACCGGCGCCAAGGAGCTGCTCACCATCCGCGTGCTCGGCGGCTCCAACCGTCGCTACGCCGGCCTGGGCGACGTCATCGTCGCCACGGTCAAGGACGCGATCCCGGGTGGAAACGTCAAGAAGGGCGACGTGGTCAAGGCCGTCGTCGTCCGCGTCGTCAAGCAGACCCGCCGTCCCGACGGCTCGTACATCAAGTTCGACGAGAACGCCGCCGTGATCCTGAAGAACGACGGGGAGCCCCGCGGCACCCGCATCTTCGGACCGGTCGGTCGTGAGCTTCGTGACAAGAAGTTCATGAAGATCGTCTCGCTCGCCCCGGAGGTCATCTGATCATGGCGAAAATCAAGAAGGGTGACCTCGTTCAGGTCATCTCGGGCGCCAAGCCCGAGCGCGGCGGCGACCGCGGCAAGCAGGGCAAGGTCCTCGAGGTCCTTCCCGAGCAGAACCGCGTCATCGTCGAGGGCGTGAACTACGTCACCATGCACAACCGCGTGGGCCAGTCCCAGCGCGGCACCAAGACCGGTGGCATCGAGACGTTCGAGGCCCCGATCCACATCTCCAACGTCGCGATCGTCGACCCCTCGACCAAGAAGCCGACCCGCGTCGGCCACCGGGTCGAGGAGCAGGTCAAGGACGGCGTCAAGCGCACCGTCCGCGTGCGCTTCGCGAAGAAGTCAGGCAAGGACCTCTGAACATGAGCACCGTGACTGCCGCGGAGACTGGCAAGATCCAGCCCCGCCTCAAGCAGAAGTACAACGCCGAGATCAAGAAGGCGCTGCAGGACGAGTTCGGCTACGAGAACGTCATGCAGATCCCCGGCCTGGTCAAGGTCGTCGTGAACACCGGTGTCGGCGAGGCCGCTCGTGACAGCAAGGTGATCGATGGTGCGGTCGACGACCTCACCAAGATCACCGGTCAGAAGCCGGTCGTCACCAAGGCCCGCAAGTCGATCGCCCAGTTCAAGCTGCGCGAAGGCCAGGCCATCGGCGCGCACGTCACCCTCCGCGGTGACCGCGCGTGGGAGTTCGTCGACCGCCTCGTTAACCTCGCTCTGCCGCGCATCCGCGACTTCCGCGGCCTGTCGCCCAAGCAGTTCGACGGCAACGGCAACTACACCTTCGGTCTCCAGGAGCAGTCCGTGTTCCACGAGATCGACCAGGACCGCATCGACCGTGTCCGTGGTTTCGACATCACGATCGTCACCACGGCCAAGACCGACGACGAGGGCCGTTCGCTGCTGCGCCAGCTCGGCTTCCCGTTCCAGTCGGCCGACGCTCAGGCCTGACCCCTTGGGCCCCCGGGTTTCCGGGGGCCCATCATCGAAGGTCGCCTGTCGTGTAACGGCAGGCGAAACCTCATGAACGAAAGAAGCAACACATGACGATGACAGACCCGGTCGCAGACATGCTGACCCGTCTGCGCAACGCGAACTCGGCGCACCACGACTCCGTGTCGATGCCGAGCTCGAAGCTCAAGACCAACATCGCCGAAATCCTCAAGCAGGAGGGTTACATCGCTGACTGGAACGTCGAAGACGCCCGTGTCGGCCAGACCCTCAACATGACGCTGAAGTACGGCCCGAACCGCGAGCGGTCCATCGCCGGCATCAAGCGCGTCTCGAAGCCCGGCCTCCGCGTGTACGCGAAGTCGACCGAGGTCCCCACGGTCCTCGGCGGGCTCGGCGTCGCCATCCTGTCCACCTCCTCCGGTCTCCTCACCGACCGTCAGGCCGAGCAGAAGGGCGTCGGCGGGGAAGTCCTCGCCTACGTGTGGTGATCTGACATGTCGCGTATCGGACGTCTTCCCATCGACATCCCCGCCGGAGTCACCGTCACGGTGAACGGCCGGGAGGTCTCCGTCAAGGGCCCCAAGGGCGAGCTCGCGCTCACCGTTGCGCAGCCCCTCGAGGTGTCGGTCGAGGAGAACCAGGTTCTCGTCACCCGCCCCGACGACGAGCGCGAGTCGCGGTCGCTCCACGGCCTGACCCGCACGCTCATCAACAACAACATCATCGGTGTCACCCAGGGCTACACCAAGGGCCTCGAGGTCGTCGGTACGGGTTACCGCGTGGCGCAGAAGGGCAGCTCGGTCGAGTTCGCCCTCGGCTTCTCGCACCCCGTGCTCATCGACCCGCCCGCCGGGATCACCCTCACGGTCGAAGGCAACAACAAGCTCACCGTGAGCGGCATCGACAAGCAGGCCGTCGGCGAGGCCGCCGCCAACATCCGCAAGATCCGCAAGCCCGAGCCCTACAAGGGCAAGGGTGTGCGCTACGCGGGCGAGGTCGTCCGCCGCAAGGCCGGAAAGGCTGGTAAGTAAGCATGGCTGTGCAGTCGAAGTCTGTTGCTCGCGCACGTCGCCACGCGCGCCTTCGCAAGAAGGTCGTTGGCACCGAGCTGCGCCCCCGTCTGGTCGTGACGCGTTCGGCGCGCCACGTGTTCGTCCAGGTCGTGGACGACAGCAAGGGCCACACCGTGGCCTCCGCCTCCACCCTCGAGACCGACCTGCGCGGCTTCGACGGTGACAAGACCGCCAAGGCCCGCAAGGTCGGCGAGCTCGTCGCCGAGCGTGCGAAGGCCGTCGGCGTGTCCGACGTCGTGTTCGACCGTGGCGGGAACCGGTACGCCGGTCGTGTCGCCGCGATCGCCGACGGTGCCCGCGAAGGAGGGCTGAACCTGTGAGTGACAACAAGGAGACCGAAGTGACCGAGCAGACTGCACCGGCTGAGGGTGCGGCTGCGGCCACGGCCCCTGCCGAGCGTGAGCGCGAGCCGCGTCGCGGTGGTCGCGAGCGCAACACCAACCAGCGCGACCGTGGTTCGCGCGACCGCAACGAGAGCCAGTTCCTCGAGCGCGTCGTGACGATCAACCGCGTGTCGAAGGTGGTCAAGGGTGGTCGCCGCTTCAGCTTCACGGCGCTCGTCGTCGTGGGCGATGGCAACGGCGTCGTGGGTGTCGGTTACGGCAAGGCCCGCGAAGTCCCCCTCGCCATCTCGAAGGGTGTCGAAGAGGCCAAGCGCAACTTCTTCCGCGTTCCCCGCTCGGGCTCGACCATCCCGCACCCCGTCCAGGGTGAGGCCGCTGCCGGTGTGGTGCTCCTGCGCCCCGCCGCTGCCGGTACCGGTGTTATCGCCGGTGGTCCCGTCCGTGCCGTCCTCGAGTGCGCCGGCATCCACGATGTCCTCTCGAAGTCGCTCGGCTCGTCGAACACGATCAACATCGTGCACGCGACCGTCGAAGCGCTGAAGTCGCTCGAGGAGCCCCGCGCCGTGGCCGCTCGCCGTGGCCTGGAGTTCGACCAGGTCGCCCCGGCCCGCCTCGTGCGCGCCGAGGCCGCCGCTCAGAAGGTAGGTGCCTGATGGCCGAGCGTCTGAAGGTCACGCAGATCAAGTCCAAGGTGAGCGAGAAGCAGAACCAGCGTGACACGCTGCGCTCGCTCGGTCTCAAGCGGATCGGCGACTCGGTCGTCCGTCCCGACGACGCGCAGACGCGCGGTTACGTCAAGACCGTCGCCCACCTCGTCAAGGTTGAGGAGATCGACTAATGGCTGCCAAGAAGGACGAGACCGCCACGGTCGACGCCCCGAAGAAGGCGACGGCCGGTAAGACGGCCGCCAAGAAGGAAGCCCCCGCGGCGCGCCCCGGCGTGCTCAAGGTCCACCACCTGCGTCCCGTCCCGGGTGCCCGTACCGCCAAGACCCGCGTGGGTCGCGGTGAGGGCTCGAAGGGTAAGACGGCCGGTCGCGGTACCAAGGGAACCAAGGCCCGTTACCAGGTCAAGGTCGGCTTCGAGGGTGGGCAGATGCCGCTGCACATGCGCACCCCGAAGCTCCGCGGCTTCAAGAACCCGTTCCGCGTCGAGTACCAGGTCGTGAACCTGGAGAAGCTCGGCGAGCTCTACCCGCAGGGTGGCGACGTGACCGTCGCCGACCTGGTGGCCAAGGGCGCCGTGCGCAAGAACGAGAAGGTCAAGGTGCTCGGCACCGGCGACATCTCGGTCGCGCTGACCGTCTCGGTCGACAAGGTCTCCGGCTCCGCAGAGCAGAAGATCGTCGCCGCGGGCGGCACCGTCAACTGACGCCCGAACCCCGGAGGGGCCGGCGGCCTTACGGCCGTCGGCCCCTTCTGGGTTAGTCTGATTTGGTGTGCGCCTGCGGCGCGCCGAGATCGTTCTGGAGGAATCCCCTTTGTTCAGCGCCATCGCGCGGGTTTTCCGCACGCCCGACCTGAGGCGCAAGATCGCCTTCACGTTGGGGATCATCGCCATCTACCGGCTCGGTGCTCATGTCCCGTCGCCGTTCGTCGACTTCCCCAACGTCCAGCAGTGTTTGAGCGACTCCGGAAGCACCGAAGGTCTGCTGTCGCTGGTCAACCTCTTCTCCGGTGGCGCCCTGCTGCAGCTGTCGATCTTCGCGCTCGGTGTCATGCCGTACATCACGGCCACGATCATCGTGCAGCTGCTGCGCGTCGTCATCCCGCACTTCGAGACCCTCTACAAGGAGGGCCAGGCGGGGCAGGCGAAGCTGACGCAGTACACGCGCTACCTGACCATCGCTCTCGCGCTGCTGCAGTCGACGACCCTGGTCACCGTGGCGCGTTCCGGGCAGCTCTTCGGCACTGCCGGCATCCCGGAGTGCCAGCAGCTCCTGACGAACGACGTCTGGTGGGCTCAGCTGCTGATGATCATCACACTCACCGCCGGTACGGGCCTCGTCATGTGGTTCGCCGAGCTGGTCACCGAGCGTGGCGTCGGCAACGGCATGTCCATCCTCATCTTCACGTCGATCGCCGCCACCTTCCCGGCCGCGATGATGTCGATCCTCAACTCGCGCGGTGTCGAGGTCTTCCTCCTCGTCCTGGCCGTCGGCATCCTGGTCGTCGCGCTCGTCGTCTTCGTCGAGCAGTCCCAGCGCCGCATTCCGGTGCAGTACGCCAAGCGCATGGTCGGCCGCCGCACCTACGGCGGCACCAACACCTACATCCCGATCAAGGTGAACATGGCCGGCGTGGTGCCGGTGATCTTCGCATCGTCGCTGCTGTACATCCCGGCCCTCATCGCGCAGTTCAACCAGCCGCAGGCGGGTCAGGAACCGGCCCCGTGGGTCACCTGGATCTCGCAGTACCTCACGCGCGGTGACCACCCGCTGTACATGCTCATCTACTTCCTGCTGATCGTCGGTTTCACGTACTTCTACGTCGCCATCACGTTCAACCCCGTCGATGTCGCCGACAACATGAAGAAGTACGGTGGGTTCATCCCCGGCATCCGCGCGGGACGCCCGACCGCCGAGTACCTCGACTACGTGCTGACGCGCATCACGCTCCCCGGCTCGATCTACCTCGGCCTCATCGCGCTCCTGCCGCTCGTGGCCCTCGCCACGGTCGGCGCGAACCAGAACTTCCCGTTCGGCGGTGCCTCGATCCTCATCATCGTGGGTGTCGGTCTCGAGACGGTGAAGCAGATCGACGCGCAGCTCCAGCAGCGCCACTACGAAGGGCTCCTCCGATGACGGCACGTCTGTTGATCGTCGGCCCACAGGGCTCGGGCAAGGGAACGCAGGGCGTCCGCATCGCGGAGGCCTTCGGCATCCCCGTCGTCTCGACCGGCGATGTGTTCCGTGCGAATGTGGCCGCAGGCACCGACCTCGGCAAGCAGGTCACCTCGATCATCGACGCTGGCGACCTCGTCCCCGACGAGCTGACCAGCGCGGTCGTGCGTGACCGGCTGTCGCAGCCGGACGCGGGGGAGGGGTTCCTCCTCGACGGCTACCCGCGCAACCTCGCGCAGGTGATGCACCTCGATGAGTTCCTGGGCGGACGCGACGAGGCCCTCGACGCCGTCATCGCACTCGTGGTTCCCCGTGACGAGTCTCTGGCGCGTCTCACCGCCCGCGCGGCCGAGCAGGGCCGCGCCGACGACACGGCCGAGGCGATCGAGACCCGCTTGAACATCTACGAGCGCGAGACCGCCCCGATTCTCGGGGTCTACGGGACGCGAGGGATCGTCGACGAGATCGACGGTGTCGGCGGGCTCGACGACGTCACGGACCGGATCTTCGCGGCGCTGGACGCGCGCGGACTCCGCCGTCGTTCGGCTGACTGACAGTGGTCTTCCGCTCCTCGATCTACAAGAAGCCCGCTCAGCTGCGCGCCATGGTGGAGCCGGGGCTGATCACCGCAGCCGCGCTCGACGCCGTGCGCGCGTTGATCGCTCCGGGTGTCACCACGCTCGAGCTCGACGAGGCCGCCGCCCGGGTCATCGCCGAGCGCGGTGCCGAGTCGAACTTCCAGATGGTGCGCGGCTACCGGCACACCATCTGCGCCTCGGTCAACGAGCAGGTGGTCCACGGCATCCCCAGTGAACGACCCCTGCAGGCGGGCGACATCCTGTCGATCGATGCGGGGGCGCAGTTCCGCGGCTGGAACGGCGACTCGGCCTTCACGGTCATCGTGCCGGGCGACGCGCCGGAAGATGTCGTCGCTCCCCGGCGCCGCTTGTCGGAAGTCACCGAAGGCTCGCTGTGGGCGGGCATCGCGGCGCTGAGCCGTGCTTCGCACCTGGCGGAGGTCGGGGCTGCCATCGAGGCGTACATCGACGACAACGCGCCGGAAGGCGGCTACGGAATCCTGCGCGATTACGTCGGGCACGGGATCGGGCGGAAGATGCACGAATCGCCGAGCGTCTTCAACTACGCCGTGGCCGACAAGGGCCCGGAGGTGCGCCCCGGTCTTGCTGTGGCCATCGAACCGATGGTCGTCATCGGCGATCAGGCCACCGAGGTCGAGGACGACGGGTGGACCGTGTCGACGATCGACGGTACAGCCGGCTCCCATTGGGAACATAGCGTCGCCGTGCACGATGGAGGCATCTGGGTTCTCACCGCTCCCGACGGTGGTGCAGAAAAACTGGCGCCCTTCGGTGTGGTGCCGAAGGAGATCGATTCATGATGATGGCTGCGGCACGTAAGGCCACGAACTGGTTCGCGATCGGCATCACCGCTGCCGCGGTGGTGGTCGTGCTCGTCGTGGGCGGTGTCGTGTGGTTCGCCAACAGCCAGGCGACCTCGCCCGGGACCCTTCCGCAGTCCTCGGCGGTCAACACGGACACGGGTGCGATCTCGGTGGGCTCCGGCTCGAAGACCGTCGACACGTATGTCGACTTCATGTGCCCCATCTGCAACTCGTTCGAGCAGTCGTACGGACCGACGCTCCAGCAGCTCGTCGACGATGGCACGATCACGCTCAACATCCACCCGATCTCCATCCTCGACCGGTCATCGCAGGGGACCCAGTACTCGACGCGTTCCGCCAGCGCGGCCTACTGCGTCGCGGTCGACGACCCCGCGAACATTCCCGCCTTCGTCAAGGCGATGTACGCGCAGCAGCCCGCAGAGGGAACGTCGGGCCTGGACGACGCCACGATCGCGTCGATCGCGACGAGCGCCGGCGCATCGGATGCCGTGACCTCCTGCATCAACGACGGCACATACGAGAAGTACGTGACGGCCATGACCCGTCAGACCCCGATCCAGTCGGGCGCGAGTGGTGTCTCCACTCCCACCATCGTCGTGAACGGGACGCTCCTCACCAACAAGACCGACCTGACCGGTGACCCGCAGAAGGACATCGTCGCCCGTCTGAACGGCTGACGACACTCCCGGCGAGTTGCCGGGTCGAGCATTACCACGTATGCTTGATCTTTGGTGCGTTGCGCCTTCATTGGCGTGTCGAAGCACCGAACCCCCATCCACCGCAGACCGGCCGGTCTGCAACTGAGCGTGAGCGAGTTTATGGCGAAGAAAGACGGTGTCATCGAGATCGAGGGCACGGTGTCCGAGGCACTGCCCAACGCGATGTTCCGTGTCGAGCTGACGAACGGGCACAAAGTGCTCGCGACCATCTCGGGCAAGATGCGGCAGAACTACATCCGCATCATCCCGGAGGACCGCGTCGTCGTCGAACTGAGCCCGTACGACCTCACCCGTGGTCGTATCGTCTACCGCTACCGCTGAGTCCGGCCGAGAAGTAACGAACCGCACCTCGCGGCTTCGAAGACAGCGAAACAGGAACATCATGAAGGTCAACCCCTCCGTCAAGCCCATCTGCGATCACTGCAAGGTGATCCGCCGCCACGGGCGCGTGATGGTGATCTGCAAGAGCAACCCGCGCCACAAGCAGCGCCAGGGCTGAGCTTCCAGCTCGACGTCGTTCCACTCGACGTCATCTCCAACTGAATACACACCGGCAGGATCAGATCCGCCTCTCGGACGCTTCGACAAGCTCAGCGACCGAACGGCGGGGACACCTCGGGGCGGAGGCCCGAGCACCGATCCTGCTCCACACCTCCAGCACACTCTGAGGAGAGCCGCATGGCACGTCTTGCCGGCGTCGACATCCCGCGCGATAAGCGCGTGGTGATCGCACTTACTTACATCTACGGCGTGGGCCGCACCCGCTCCGTCGAGATCCTGAACGCGACCGGCATCAGCCAGGACATCCGCGTCAAGGACCTCACCGACGACCAGCTGGTCGCGCTGCGCGACCACATCGAAGGCACCTACAAGGTGGAGGGTGACCTCCGTCGCGAGGTCGCCGCCGACATCCGCCGCAAGGTCGAGATCGGTTCCTACGAGGGCCTGCGCCACCGCCGCGGCCTCCCCGTGCGCGGTCAGCGCACGAAGACGAACGCGCGTACCCGCAAGGGTCCCAAGCGCACCGTCGCCGGCAAGAAGAAGGCGCGCTAAGCCGCGGGCTGAGCGTCAGGATTCAGGAGAACGCACATGGCACAGGCCAAGTCCGCCGCGCGCAAGCCGCGCCGCAAAGAGAAGAAGAACATCGCCGTGGGTCAGGCCCACATCAAGTCGACGTTCAACAACACGATCGTTTCGATCACCGACCCGTCGGGCGCCGTCATCAGCTGGGCCTCGTCCGGCGGTGTCGGATTCAAGGGTTCGCGCAAGTCGACGCCGTACGCCGCCGGCATGG
Organism: Microbacterium sp. SORGH_AS_0969; assembly: GCF_030818255.1. Lineage (NCBI taxonomy): Bacteria > Bacillati > Actinomycetota > Actinomycetes > Micrococcales > Microbacteriaceae > Microbacterium > Microbacterium sp. SORGH_AS_0969. Next base: position 593,893 of record NZ_JAUTAG010000001.1, on the reverse strand, counting down.
CCGCCGAGTCGGCCGCCCGCCAGGCGCAGGAGCACGGCGTCAAGAAGGTCGACGTCTTCGTGAAGGGTCCGGGTTCGGGTCGTGAGACCGCGATCCGTTCGCTCACCGCGGCCGGCCTCGAGGTCGGCTCGATCCAGGACGTGACGCCGCAGGCCCACAACGGCTGCCGTCCGCCCAAGCGTCGCCGCGTCTGACGCGTCCGTTCCCGGGGAGAGTTCTTCGCTCCCCGGGAACGCCGCGCTCACGCGCGATTCAGACTTCCGGATGCCGGGACCCGCGGTCGCGGTCCTCACGGCATCCCGCGAGTACAACTCAACACCTCACCCCATTACACGTGTCATATAGCGGGCACGTGATCGAAAGGAACACATAGTGCTCATCGCACAGCGTCCCACTCTGACCGAGGAGAAGGTCGGGGAGTTCCGCAGTCGTTTCGTCATCGAGCCCCTCGAGCCCGGCTTCGGTTACACCATCGGCAACGCCCTGCGTCGCAGCCTGCTGTCGTCGATCCCCGGCGCGGCCGTCACGAGCATCCGCATCGACGGTGTCCTGCACGAGTTCAGCACGATCCCGGGCGTGAAGGAAGACGTCACCGAGATCATCCTGAACATCAAGCAGCTCGTCGTCTCGAGCGAGCGTGACGAGCCCATCACCGCGTACCTGCGCAAGACCGGTTCCGGCGAGGTCACGGCGGCGGACATCTCGGCTCCGGCCGGGGTCGAGGTGCACAACCCCGATCTGGTCATCGCGACTCTGAACGACACCGCGAAGTTCGAGCTCGAGCTCACCATCGAGCGTGGCCGCGGCTACGTCTCGGCCACGCAGAACCGCAACGAGTACGCCGAGGCGGGTCAGATCCCGATCGACTCGATCTACTCGCCCGTTCTCAAGGTCAGCTACCGCGTCGAGGCGACCCGCGCCGGCGAGCGCACGGACTTCGACAAGCTCGTCCTCGACGTCGAGTCGAAGCCCTCGATCGCTCCGCGCGACGCCGTTGCTTCGGCTGGGCGCACGCTCACCGAGCTGTTCGGCCTGGCCCGCGAGCTGAACGTCGAGGCCGAGGGCATCGAGATCGGCCCCGCGCCGGTCGAGACCGTTCTCTCGAACGAGCTGTCGATGCCGATCGAGGACCTCGATCTGTCGGTCCGTTCGTACAACTGCCTGAAGCGCGAGGGCATCAACACGGTGTCCGAGCTGGTCGCCCTCTCGGAGACCCAGCTGATGAACATCCGCAACTTCGGTCAGAAGTCGGTCGACGAGGTGCGTGACAAGCTCGTCTCGCTCGGCCTCTCGCTCAAGGACTCGGTGCCCGGCTTCGACGGTGCCCAGTTCTTCGGCGGCTACGACGAAGAGACCGTCTGACCCCGTCAGACCCGACCGAACCTTCCCACTGGAGTAACACGAAATGCCTAAGCCCACGAAGGGTCCCCGCCTCGGAGGCGGCCCGGCCCACGAGCGTCTGCTTCTCGCGAACCTCGCCGCAGCGCTGTACACGCACAAGTCCATCAAGACGACCGAGACGAAGGCCAAGCGCCTTCGCCCGCTCGCTGAGCGTCTCATCACGTTCGCCAAGCGTGGCGACCTGCACGCGCGTCGCCGCGTGCTGAGCGTGATCGGTGACAAGGAAGTCGTGCACACCCTGTTCACCGAGATCGCGCCGCTGGTGGCCGAGCGTGACGGCGGATACACCCGCATCACCAAGGTCGGCAACCGCAAGGGTGACAACGCCCCCATGGCTGTCATCGAGCTCGTTCTCGAGCCCGTGACCAAGAAGCCCTCGTCGTCGAAGGCCGCCGCGGCTCCTGCTGCTGCCGCCCCGGCTGAGGAGCCCGCCGCCGAGGAGACCGTCGTCGACGAGACCCCCGCGGTCGACGAGTCGGCTGAGGCCGGCGCCGAGTCGCAGGACGAGGGTGCCGCCGCTGAGGCTGCTGCCGAGGACGCCGTCTCGGACGACGCCAAGGCCTGAGTTCCGCTCTCCACGAAGCCCTCACCCCACCGGGGTGAGGGCTTCGTCGTGTTTGCGGGTCGCCGTAGGCTGGAGAGGTGCGTCTTCGACTCGACATCTCCTACGACGGAACGCACTTCCGAGGGTGGGCCCGACAACCGGGATTGCGCACCGTGCAGGGAACCCTCGAGGATGCCCTCGCGCGCATTCTGGGCGGTGACCCGCGTCTGGTCGTGGCGGGACGGACGGATGCCGGCGTGCACGCGTCCGGACAGGTGGCGCACCTGGATCTCGACGGCCACCAGATGGCGAGATTGCCGCGTCGTCGCCGCGAAGGCGACGAGGACGACGCCGTCGCTGCCCTCGCGGGGCGTGTGCGCGGCGTTCTGGGCGCGTACCCCGACGTGACCGTGCACCGCACCACGCTCGCCCCAGCGGGTTTCGACGCGCGCTTCTCGGCGGTGTGGAGGCGCTACACCTATCGGGTCGCGGACGCGAACTCGGGATACGATCCCCTGGAACGCCTGCGCACGACCACGGTCAAGGCTCCTCTCGACGTCGAGGCCATGCATATCGCTGCTCAGCGCCTCATCGGCCTGCACGACTTCGCGGCCTACTGCAAGGCTCGCGAGGAGGCCACCACGATCCGCACCCTGCTCGAGTACGACTGGCGGCGCGGGGATGACGGCATCCTGGTCGCGAACGTGCGAGCGGATGCGTTCTGTCACAGCATGGTCCGCGCGCTCGTGGGCGCGTGCGTGGCCGTGGGGGAGGGGCGCCTCGACGTGGAGGACGTGGTCCGCATCCGAGACGACGGGCGCCGGACCCCCGACACCAAGGTGCTGGCAGCACGGGGGCTGGTGCTCGCGCAGGTGGGATACCCTGCCGACGATCTGCTGGCCTCTCGCGCCGAGCAGACGCGGAACCGGAGGGACGCCGACGACATCGGTGCATGAATCCTCGAGGAGTGCGTCCGCAACCCCCGTCGCGCGACCGGGTGCGGCTCTAGGCTGGGGGCGTTATGAAGGTCATCTCGTACAACCTCCGCAAGCACCGCGCCGCCGGTGAGCTGTCGAAACTCGTCGACGAGCACGCGGTCGATGTGTTGTGCCTGCAAGAGTGCGACACGCGAGACATTCCCCTCGAAATCTCAGGTCTCCGGCTCGCCGAGGCGACCCAGCGCAATCGCCTCGGCCTGGCCGTTTACTTCCGGGAGAACACGTTCCGGGCCGTGGAGGTGCGCGCGATCGCGCTGAAGAAGTCGCTGCACGACTACGTTCTGAAGCCGGCCGAGGAACGAATGCTGGGTGTGCGGCTGCGTGATATCGACGACGGCCGCGAGATCATCGTGGCGTCGTTCCACGCGGCGCCACTGACGGCGCTGAACTCTCTTCGACGGCACCAGATCCGCACGGCCCTCAACGAGCTGCAGAACCTCGGACCGGGGCTTCCCGCTCTCATGGTCGGCGACTACAACTACCCGGTCTTCAAGGAGAACCTGGGACAGAAGGTGCGCGATCAGGGGTACGAGCTCACTTTGAGTGACGCACGGACGTACACCCGGTACCGCTTCTTCCGCGGGCACTACGACTTCGCCACCTCGGTGGGTTTCGACATCGCTCACATCCGCACGTTGCCGCAAGGGCTGAGCGATCACCTACCGATTCTCATCACCGCCGAGGTATCGACGTCGCCCACGTCCGTTGGTTCCTGATCGACGAGCGCCAGCCGTCGGGACGCGAAAGGTGGGATCGCCCGAAGGGGCGATCCCACCTTTTCTCTCTCGCGTATGAGCGTCAGGCGGCCGTCTGACGACGACGGCGCACGACGGCGCCGATACCTACCGCGGCGCCCGTGGCGACGAGCGCGCCACCGGCGATCCACAGACCCGTGGTGGCGCCGCCGTCGATGCCGGTCTTGGCCAGGCCCGCTGAGGCCGGCGGCGTCGTCGGGGTCGGGCTCGCCTTCACAACGAGCACCTGGGCGTGCAGGACGGTGCCGCTCGTCGCGCCCGTGAAGGTCAGATTGTAGGTTCCGATGGCGTTCGAGGGGAACGTGATCCGGACGTTGAGCTTGCCGGCGTTCGCGCTCGTGTGCAGGTTGGAGTTGGTCTCGACCGCCGTCTTCACCATGCCGAGGGTTGCGCCCGAGGCGCTTTCTCCGGTGATGGAGATCAGCACGTCTTCGTTACCCGTGAACGGGGTGCCGGGCGTGGTGAAGGTCGAGGACTCGCCCGGAGCGATCGTGCTCGGCGTCGCGGTGATGGCGGACGGATCGACGTAGGCGTTGGCGGCGGTCGGTGCCAACAACACGGCTGCGGCCAGCGAGACCGCAGCAGCAGCGCGGAGGATCGTGTTCTTCATGGTGGGTCCCATCTCGGTGGCACGGTGGCCGGGTGGAAGTCGAAGAGCGACCCGCTCGACCTCTGCCGGTGAGGATCGCCCCAGACGGCAGTCTTTCGAAGGAGTCCGCCGGGCTGCCGTCATATCGCGGCGTATTCACGAGCTGAGGCTGTGGACTTCACCAGGGCCGGGCGGGGTGCCCGTGGTGACCCGTCTGTTCCTCGATCAGTTCCCGCCGCAGCCGGTGGCTCCGCGGCCGATCGCCGGACTCACGATCGTCGGCGTCACAACGGCACCGAGATGCGGCGTCCACGGCATGGACACGCGCACGTCCAGATGCGCTTGTTCGCCGGGCGCCAGCTGAACGGACCACTTCAACACGGGTCGTCCCTCAAGGGTTCCACCCGCGAAGCCCGGCGGTATGCCGTCCGTCGTCGACGCGTACCCCTCCAACCTCCCTTCGGCGGGGAGGACGACGTACACGCCGGTGAGCGCTTCGCCGACGGGGACTCCGTACTCGCCGCCTCCCGTCACATAAGAGGGCAGGGAAGCCGGATCCGGGGCGTCGTTGCGCAGCGTGACGCCCAACACCGCCGAGTCCTGCCCGCACCATGCGACGTCGACGCTCGGGCGCAGGTAGGAGTCCATTTTCGAGCCCGTACCGTCGTTGAGGTAGACCCCGAACGTGGACTGATCCGTGCCGTCATCGGGCAGCGTGCCCTGCAGCGTCGTTCCGTCGAGGATCGCCTGCTCGTCGGCATCCGCGCTCCAGAGCATCAGCCGGCCCTCGGAACCGGCCCTCATGAGGGCGGCGAGAAGGAGCTCGGGATCGGCGCGCCCCTCGGCGAGAGCGGAGAAGACGGCCGCTGTCGCTGCGCGGAAGAACTCGTCCTGACGAGCGGGGTCGGGGTATCGCTGATAGACGTCCTGCAGCAGAAGAGGCACGGCGTTGTCGGGCGTGAGGTGATCGCCGGTCGGTAAGGTGACCGGCCCCGTCGCCTTCAGGACGTAGCCGAGGGTGACGGGGTCAAGGGTGATGACTCCGTCGACGGTCCGCCCGCGCAGGCGCTTCCACATCTCTCGGGCGATCGGTGCACCGAGGGTGAAGTCCGGTACCTGCGTGACATTCTGGATGTAGCGCGCCGGTCGCGTGTCGAAGAGATCCTGGACCTCGCCGGGGAGATCGACCACCGGCTCGGCTTCGACCGGGAAATCGGACGTCGACGCCTGGTCGACGAGCGCGAAGCGCCCGTCCTGCGTGTCGACCTGCGCGACCGCGCCGACGATGCCGCCGAGCGAACGCCATTCCGCATTGTTCTGGAACAGGACGAGGTAGGACCGCTGTCCGTCGGCGCCCAGCATGCGCGGGAGCAGCAGGGTTGCTCGATGGAGAGCGTCCGATGCGGACGCTGCGCCGTCGACGAGCTCTCGCGCGCGCGTGACGCCGTCTCGAAGCGGACCGAGGAGCGGTGCCGTATCGATGCGGGACAGTTCGTCCGCCGCGGCGTGAAGGTGCGTCGCGGCGGCGTCGGCCTCGGGTTCGAGCGACGCGATGACGGTCTTGTCGAAAGCGCCCTCCCGGGGTCGCAGGACGTCCGTGGAGAGCCCGGATGCCGCGGACGAGAGCGGCCCGAGACCTTCGGAGACGGCGGTGTCCAGCGCCGCGGAGGACACCGCGAGAGCCCGGAGTTGCGGCCCGATCCACGGAAGCGGTTCCGCCCACGACCACACGGGGTCGCTCGTCAGGGTGCGGGCCGCGGAGGTGTCGTCCCGGACGGTCGCGAGCGCCACCGCGATGGTCGGCGGATCGTGTGGGCCGGCCTCTGCGGCCTGGAGCGTCTGGCGTGCGGACGTGAGGTGAGCGACGGCCATGCCCCCGCGCACACCGATCCACGCGGCGGCGACCAGCCCGACGACGAGAACGGCCCCGAGGCTCCAGGCGAAGACGCGTTCTGCCCGAGCCGCCGGCCGACGATCATGAGTACCGATCACCCACGAACAATAGGACGCCCTCGAGCGGGCGTCAGAGGCCCGGGTGGTGCGCGTCACCCTAGAATTGACCGCGACGGGGGAGGGTGCATGCGGAACCGGGCGCGTGGTGGTCGTGTCGTGCTGGGCACGGTCGGTCTGGCGATGACGTTCGCCGTCGCCGGATGCGGAGCGCCGCCGTGGGCGCAGGGCAACAACGCCGCATCAGCGTTTCCGTCGCCGACGCAGGTCTCCACGCCGGCGCCCCAGCCGGTGTCCAACGACCTCTCCAGCGGCTCGACGCAGAAGACCGTCACGGCCGGGGCCGTCTCGGCGACGGTGAACTACTGGTCCACGCTGTCGATGGACAAGTGGACCCCGACCGCGTTGAAGCCGGTGAGCCTGTCGATGGTCACGACGGTGACGCCGGACGACGGCCAGAAGGTCTACCTGCAACGCGCGACGATGACCGCGGTCCCGGGGAACGAGACCCAGTCCTTCGCGCCGCTCGCCGCGCAGACCGACCAGTCGAACGCACCCGGCTACCTCGTGCTCTCGCCCTACAGCTACTCCCAGACGTTCAACGTCGGCGAGGTCCCCGCCGACGCCACATTTGTCACCCTGCAATTCACCTACGAGTACCTCGTGCAGGCGACGCCCACGTCGGACGAGTACGCCAAGCAGACGGCCAGCGACACGCTCACCGTGGCGATCGCCGGTGGTGGATCCGCGGGCTGATTCAGAGCCGCACGCGTTCCCACCGGTCTCCGCCGAGACGCTGAGCCGTCGACGCCGCCGTGTCCGCCTGCTCGACGAGCGCATCGAAGTCGTAACCTGCGGCTTCCGCGGGTACCCACCCGACGCTGGCCGAGAGCTGGACGGCGATCCACGACGTGGCATCCATCTCGGTGAATCGGCGGAGCACGGTTCGCACGTACTCACGGACCACGGTGTCGGGGCGCGCCACGACGACCACGAGATGACCGCTCGCCTTGCGTCCGATGTCGGCTTCGGCGGGAAACACCTCGGTGATGAGCGACTCGAACGCCGAGATGATGTGCGCCCAGTTGTTGTCGCCCGCCGCGCTGCGCAGGTGAGTCGGATCGTCCACCTGGATCGAGAGCGCCACCCAGCCGGGCTCGGCGGCACGGCCCGCGCGTCGCAGACGATCGGATGCCGTGACGGCGAATTGCGGCCACGCGGTCGCCGTGAGCGAGTACCCGGGGGAGACCGACGTGAAATAGAGCAGGCTGACGGTCGCGCACACGAGGTAGATGAGCATCGCGAGCCCGTTCAGCAGGCGCGGAAGCTGGAGGTCACCGATCGCTGCCGGAGCGGCGATCGCCGAGACCACGCTCGCCAGGGCGAGGACGACGAACCCAGCCGAGACGACGAGGAGAGGGAGCATGAGACGCTCGCGTCCGTCGGGGGAGCGCCTCAGCTCGAGGATCGTCAGCCCCGCGAACACGGCGGCGGCGAGGAACGCCAGACGGAACACGAGGCCGTATGCGGCGGCATCCTGTGCGAAAAGGAAAAGCACGGCCGAGCACACTCCCTGCAGCGCACCCACCCACGGCAGGGCCCGCCCGCCCCGCCGCGCCCGAAAACCCGACCAGATGAGCGCCGGCGCGCCGAGCATCAACCCCAGCCCCACACGGCGGAGTGACTCGTCGCCGACCGCGACGCCGACGACCGATGTCCAGGTGCTGCTCATCGCGAGCAGGAAGGCCAGGGACCAGAGCAAGGCCGCGCGGGAAGGGCGGGGGAGGAAACCCAGGCTGACGATCATGATCGACGCGAGGGTGGTGACCGTCGCCTGCGCGAGGCTGAGATTCGCGAGGGTCTCGACGGCCGTCACTCCTCGCGATCCTTCAGCGGGATCGGGAGGACGACCGTCACCGTGGTGCCGGATCCGAGTTCGCTTTCCAGTGACACGGTGCCTCCGTTCTCTTCGACGATCCCTCGGACGATCCCCATCCCCAGGCCCGTCCCCGGCGTCGAACTGTCCCGGGCCGCGCGTGAGCGGAAGTAGGGGTCGAAGATTCGCGGCAGGTCCTCGGCCGGGATGCCGATCCCCGTGTCGGCGAATCGCAGGACGACGCTCTCGTCGCCGACCTCCGCGGAGAGGCGCACCGTGCCGCCGCCCGGGGTGTACTTGATCGCGTTGCTCAGGATGTTGTCGAAAGCCTGCCGGAGCCGGAACGCATCGCCGACCACTTCGGCGGTGTCGGGAAGATCGTCGATGATGCTGACTCGGCGCGACGCGGCGGCGGGGCGGAAGGATTCCAGCGACGACGCGATGATTCGCATGGCATCCGCGGTCTTCGGCGTGTCCTTCTCGCGGAAGACACCTCGCGAGTTCGCCAGGATCTCGGAGATCAGCTTCTGCATGCGTTCCCCCGCGCCGGCGATGACCTCGAGCTGCTCCCGCACCTTCGGCGAGAGATCAGGGTCGTCGAGAGCCAGATCGGCGTGACCGATGATCGCGGTCAGCGGGTTGCGCAACTCGTGCGAGACCGTCGCGGCCAGTCGTTCGCGTGCGCGTTCGGCCTCGATGAGAGCGGTGATGTCGTGGACGATCAGAAGCGTGCTCTCCGGCTCGTCGGACGAGACGAGGCGTCGGGTGGAAGCGGACAGGGCGTGCCACGCCCCGTCTGCGTCGAACAGCCACACCCGCTCGTCGTCGAACTGCTCGCCTCGCGCGGCACGGGCGAACGGGCGCTCCGACTCGCTCAGCGGCTCGCCGCGCAGGGTCGCGTACTCCACGGCGCTGCCGGGCCGCTGCGGCTCGTCGCGATCGATGCCGTACAGCGACAGGTAGGTGTCGTTGAGGGCGAGGACCTCGCCGTCCGCCGACATGCGCGCGATGCCCGTGTCGAGCCCGTTGAGCACCTGCGAGACGCGCCTCTCCTGACCCGTCACGCGTTGCAGGGTGCCCTGCAACCGACTGGCTTGGCGTCGCAAGAGCTGTTTGAACGCGCGGGTCTGCCTCGACGAGAGATAGGCCGTGATTCCGATGAACGTCAGTGACAGGAGGACGACGATGAGCCGGAGAGCGGTGGCCGGTCCGGACCCGTTCGCGGCGGCGTCGACCACGATGATGACGCCGACGGTCGCGAGAGTCGAGATCAACAGGGTCACGGCGAAATGGGTCGCGATCCACGTGATGGGGAACACCCAGAAGAACCCGAAACGCAGATCCGTGCCGAAGCTCAGCAGCCCGATGCCGATGATGTCGCCGAACGGGATGATGGCCACCGCGCTTCGCGGGAGGCGGTGCCAGGGGACGATGATGGCGACCGCGGTCAGGGCGATGACGACGCCGACGCCCGTCGAGAACGTCCAGACGGCGAAGAGGGACGGCTCCAACGCCTGCGTGAGCAGCACGGTGATCACCACGCTGGCTCCGAGAACGAGCTGCAGGAGCCAGACGGAACGCGTCCTACTGCTGGGAGTGGACCCCTCGTCGAGCTCCAGCGCGCGGATCGGTGCTGCCGATCCGACGCTCCTTCCCGCTGACATGTCTTCGAGTGTATCGACGGTGGTGTAGTCTTCTGCGCGCCATCCTGTCTCTGCTCGCCGTTTGTGCCCACCGGGGCACGTCGTCCGGTCAGACTCCCCCTGAGGCCTGCATCCCGCAGTGTGATGGTCGTTTATCGACCTTTGCGCGCCAGCGCCCTCCCTCAGGAGACACCCGTGACCTCGACCTCTCGCCGACGCGCTCTGCGCGTGCTCGCGATCACTTCCGCGCTCGTCGTCGGACCGATCACCCTCAGTGGGTGCACTCAGGTCATCGACGCGTTCAACGCCTTCCAGGGCCACTCGTCGACGAATCAGTCGGTGGTCGTGCCGACGACCGCCCCGCAAGCGGCGTCGACCAGCATGCCGTTCGACTCGCGCTTCACCTACGACGGCTCGGTGACCCTGTCGTCCGAGGTTGAAGATGGTCTGGAGCTCCGGCTGGACGTCTGGGCCGTGGACCCCAAGCGCACGATGGAGTGGACACCCACCAACGAGAAGCAGCTCGGCTTCGCGGTCAACGTCTACGATCACCGCGTCGATGAGAAGGCCGTGCTGACGCAGAAGCGCCGCGTCTACCTCTCCTCGGTCTCGATCACGTCGCAGACCGCCCAGACCGGGGGACAGGTGTCGAACCCGTTCCAGTTCAGCGCCGATCCGCGCACCCTCGTGCCGTCGGACACGCTTCGATCCGACCGCGGACTGCTCCTCAACAGCTTCCAGGGCGGGCTGCTGGTGCCCACCACCTCGATCCGTCAACTACCGAACGACACGTACGGGATCACTCTCGAGTTCGCGCTGAGCGTCGCGGTCGAGGGAACGGCCAACACCGACTCGTCGTTCAGCCAGCAGACCGTCTACCAATACCTCCCCATCGCGATCTATCCCGTCGACAGCACCCAGACGACGCCGCAGAGCACCACCACCGACACCAACGGACGCGCGCCCGGATGGGGTCAGACGACCGATCAGGGCTGACCCGGCCTCGACGCTCGTTCGGCACGGCGCCCTCCCTGCCATGCTCCCCCGATGTCAGTGGGGGAGAGGCTGACGCGGTCGGAGGCGGCGGCTCTCCATGAGCATCGAGACCCCGTCGACATCACCGACCCGGTGATGCTCGAAGAAGAGATCGGGGGTGTCGTCGTACCCGATCAGCGGCATCGCCGTGGCGAACGCGTCGCGGACGGACTGCTCGACCCGAGCGACCTCCGCGCTCGCCGGGAGCAGGAAGAAGACGGTGTCGCGCGCGGGCACCCCCGCGCCGACCGCGGACAGCGTCCCGCGGGCGGCATCCACGAGGGCGGTGAGCATCTGCTCGGCGCGCTCGTTGCTGTGGGCGGCCCGTATGAGGTCGATTTCGGGAATGCGCACGACGACCACGTCGATGGCCGAATGTTCTTCCAACAGATCGTGGGCCTCGCGTCGAAGTGCCCCGCGGTCGTGCGCTCGCGTCCCGGGGGCAGGGTCGTCGTCGAGTTGCCGGCCCATCTGGAGGGTGGCGATGGTGGCGGCGCAGATGGTGAGCGCACTCACGACCGAGGTGAGCTCTGCGGAACTGACCTTCTCCCAGAGCGGTGAGTTGATCCCCGTCGCCCCGGCGACGACCAGGCGGCTCGCGTTGTACGCGGCGAAGACCGCGAGGGATCCGGCGAGAAGCGATGTCCCGCGGATCGCGCTGATCGGTGCGCGGCGCGCCTCCATCGCGGCCAGAGTGCTGAAGGCGGCGATGCCGAAGGTCTTCCAGAGGATGGCGTCGTCGAGCGGCATGACGTACGTCACGCCGAGCATGAGAATGGCGCCGGCGCCCGCGGTGATCGCACCGATCGCGGGTCGGGCGTTGAGGCGTCGGAGTCCCGCCCACGCCAGCGCCGGGGCGAAGACGTTCGTGGCGTTACCGACGGCGGCGGCGAACGTGCCACCGCCCATCTCCTCGAGGACGTTCAGGAAAGCGCACGCGAGCGCGGCCAGTGCGGCGATCCCGAAGTAGCGCACCAGCTCGGCACGCGGCCCTCCGCGATCGTCTCCGTGACGGCCGTGGGCAAGGAAGAGCACGGTCACGGAGAGAGCGGCGGCGGCGATGGCGGCGATGAGGTCGAGGACAGCCATCGGCGGGCGCTTTCTGCTCCTGCTCCCCTGAGCGGATCTTGAGGGAATCTTGCGGGGACGATGCCGGATCCCGGCTGGCGTCTTGCGGTGAACCTACCAGAGTGGGACATGGCCGACACGCCACCCCTCCGAAACGGAAAGACACCGCCATGACCGATGCGCGCAGCTTCGCCCCTCACACCAAGGCACTCGCCTACACGTCCGACGACGTGAACGGCGGGGCGGCCTCGGAGCACGGCTTCGCCGACGACTTCGCGGCGGTGCTCGAGAACACCTCGGTCCACCGCTCGACGATCGGCTGTGTCATCCCCGCGTACAACGAGGAGGAGTCGATCGCCGCCGTGATCGAGGCGCTTCTCGGTCAGACCCGCGTGCCCGATGTCATCCATGTCGTGGTGAACAACACGTCCGACAACACCGTCAAGATCGCCTCCGAATACAGCGGCCCGCACGAGGTCGTCACCGATCTCGGCGAGCAGTTCACCGAGGTGTTCGTCCACGACATCGGCAAGAACCCCGACAAGAAGGTCGGTGCGCTCAACTACGGGTACTCGCTCGTCGAGGGCTATGACTACCTCCTGGGCGTCGACGGCGACACCATCGCCGACAGCAAAGCCGTCGAGTACCTCGAGACCGAGGCCGTCTCCGACTCCCGCATCGGTGGTATCTCGGCGATCTACACGATCGACGACCGCCCCATCAAGGGAGTGGTGGCCAAGTTCCTCACCGCCGGGCAGCGCACGCAGTTCGCGGCCTTCAACCTGCAGAACATGCTCCGTGGACGCAACATGGCCGTGCTCGGCGGGCAGTTCTCGATCTTCTCGACCAACGCGCTCCGCGACGCGATGAAGCAGAACCACCAGGTCACCCCGTGGGTCAAGGACTCGGAGGTCGAGGACTCGCTCCTCTCGCTGCAGATCAAGAGCGCCGGCTACCTGACCAAGATCAGCCCGTACGCCCGCGCCGACGTGGGTGGCATGACCACGCTCTCCGGGTACGACGCCCAGCAGGTGAAGTGGACGTACGGCGCGATCGAGCTGATGTGGCCTGGCCAGCGCGGTGACACCAAGGGCCAGCCCTTCCACCCCAACCTGCGCCTGCGGTGGTTCGAGAACTTCGGCATGCTGACGAACCTGTTCGTCCGCGTCGCGTTCCTCACCCTGCTCGCGGGATCGCTCTCGATCGGCGCGTTCGTCTTCTCGCCGCTGTGGCTCATCCCGCCCGTGATCGCCATGCTGCTGAACCTGCGCATCGCCCGCACGATGAAGGCCGTCAACCGTCGGGACATCCTGTTCGCCGTGCTCTTCTTCCCGGCCGAGATCTTCATGTGGATTCGCATCAGCCACTTCGTCCGCTCGTGGACGCGCTTCCTGTCCCGCAAGAAGGTCGACAACTGGGCGATGCAGGCCAAGGCCGAACGCGGTGGCGGACTCGGCCACTGGGCCCCGATGGTCGTGCTCCTCGCCGTCGCCGTCGCGCTCGCCGTGATCTGGGTCATGGTCGGCCCCATGGTGCAGTCGTCGATCCTGTGGATCGGGTGGCCGATCGTCGGTGTCGTCACCGTTCTGCAGACCCTCCTGATGTTCTCCAAGCTCGTCCGTCGTCACCACGGCTTCAAGGTGTGACGGACACCCGATCTGATCGCGACCCGAACGCGTCAGAAAACACGGATGCCTCGGCCCTGGGGAGGGTCGAGGCATCCGTTGTATCCGTCGGAGGGGCGAAGGATCAGGGAGCGGCCATCAACTCGGACGTGAGGCGATACCCCACCCCGCGGACCGTTTCGATGTAGCGCGGGTTCGCGGGGTTGTCGCCGAGCTTGCGACGGAGGTTGGTCATGTGCGCCTCGATCGCCCGCTTGTCGGCCTCACCGACGAAGTAGCTGGTCACGTAGGACTCGCCTCGGAGAACCAGCGTGAGGTCGGCCTTGCTCCGCACGCGTCGCTTCGACTCCATGAGCGTCGCCAGGAGGTCGAACTCGGTGCGCGTCAGCTCCAGTTCGTCGCCGCCGACGAGCACGATCCGGCTGTCGGGGTCGAGCTGGAGGTCGCGGTGCACGATCCAGGGGCCGCCGCCAGGGGTGACGGCGTTGTTCGATCGGGCGACGACGTCGGACGACGGGCGCGTCGCGAGTTCCGCGCCGGCGTGTTCCCGGGGCTCCGGGCCCTGGGATGAGGGAACGACGACGGGGACGCTCGTCGCGGCGGGTGGGGGAGCCGTCGGTGGGACGGCAGCGGGTGCCTGCTGTTCGGCCGGGCGTGCAGCCGGGAAGGACGGGCCCACGCTGTCCTGTCGCGGGGCGGCACCAGCGGTCCCGCCGGCGCGGGGCCGGCGCAGAAGCGCCTCGATGCGCGCGCGCAGCTCGCGCGGTCGGAACGGTTTCACGACGTACTCGTCGGCACCGGCGCCGAGTCCGAGGACGACGTCGGCCTCCTCCTCGAGCCCGGTCAGCATGATGATGTACGTGTCGCTCTGCGCCCGGATCCGTCGCGCGGCTTCGAAGCCGTCGATGCCCGGCATGTTGACGTCGAGAGTGGTGATGAGGGGCTGATAGGCGATGACGGCGCGAACCCCGTCGATGCCGTTGCCGACGGAGACCGTCGAGAAACCGGCCGCTTCCAAGACCTCGACGAGGAGATGACGGATATCCGGATCGTCTTCCACGATCACGGCCGTCTTCAGCATCTCCGTGCTGTCGCTCATCGCACCCACTCTTCTGGTTCGCACGAAAACGTGCCCGCGTTCTCCCCCGAGACGCGGCGGCCACACGGACCGAGCCACATCTTTACACACTTTCGCGAACCCCTGGGCGGCGCGGGGACTGTTCGACGCGTGGTGTCAGCGGCTCTCGCGCGTGAGTTCGACCGCGGCGGCGGGCCACCAGGTTCCCGCGGGAGGTCCTCCGTTGCACTCGCCGTCGCTTTCGCCGGGGGGCTTGATCCACAGCGTCGTGTCGACGACTCCGTCGCCGAAGGAGCCGCCTGCCGGCCCGACGAGCCGTCCGGCAGGGTTGCACCACTCGGAACCGGCCGGGCCGGCACCGTTGCGCGACGTGTCGATCACCGCGTGCGTCCCCCCGAGTCGCTCGGACAGGGCGTGCGCATAGGCGAACTCCGCCGCGGTGTCCTGGTAATTCGACACGTTCAGCGCCACCCCGCGCACGTCGCCGATGAGGCCCGTGGCCGAGATCAGCGAGGCCATCTCGTCGACCGGATGCCACGCGGAGTGGCCGCCATCGAGGTAAATCCACGTGTTCGTCCCGCGGACGTTCTCGACGGCGGTCTTGAGGTAGCCCGCGCGATCCGCGGGAGAACCGCACGAGGACGACAACGCGATGCTGTCGGGCTCGAGGATCACGATCTTCTGCACGTCGGGTGCGTTGCGAAGCGCATCGCCGATCCGCGCGGTCCAGTCGCGGTAGGAGTCGGGGTCCAGTCCACCGGCCGAGTGATTCCCGCAGTCGCGGTCCGGCAGCCCATAGACGGCGACGGAGAGGGCGGCATCCTGATCCCGAGCCTCGGAGGCGAGATGAGCGACGCGGTCCCAGACCTCGTCGACGGGGTCGATCTCGGGGGTCAGCCAATATGTCGTGGGCTGAGCGGCGAGCCACGTCGCGGCGGCGGCTTCGTCGGGCGTGGCCGAGGCATCGCCGGCGGCTTTCGCGGCCTTCGATTCGTCCGGAGCGACGATGCGGGTGTCGACGGCGGGCGGACGGGCGGCGAGGGTCTGGAAAAGCGAGGACACCAGGTTCCCGACGACGGCTATCGCGGCGATGAGCGCGACGACGAACACCACGGCACCCACCAGGAAAACGACCCGAGGAATGCGACGGCGCTGCCGGCTCGGACGATGCGCTCTCCCCACGCAGTGGACTCTATCCGAGCATCGGTTCGGTGAGGGCGGCGTTCCGTCGCGGGTAATTAATCAATGGTCGACATGTACTCTTTATTCGTGGGAAAACTGGTTTACAACGCGTTGGGTCATTCCTTCGACATCGAGGACCGAACGCTTTCCCACTTGCGCATGGTGTTCATGAACAAGCTGCGCCGCGGAGAGCCTTTCATGTTCCATTTCCCGGTCGGGGACGGAAGCGGGACGCGGACGCTGTGGATTCACCCGTCGATTCCGCTCGTCTTCCACTTCTACGGCAGTCGAGCGCCGCAGCTGAACCGCCGCTGGATCGACGAGCTCATGCATGAAGCGAGCTCGGCGAACGGATTGACGGTGATAGCCGAACCGGAGCCGGATTCGCCCGAGGCTCGCTCGGCCTAGCGCTTCAGCGGCATTCGGCGTCGACGACCTCGCGCACCTGGTCGAGGAACGTCGCGATGTGGTCGGCCGCGTCCGCCGGGAGAGTGAGAGCGAACTCTCGGATTCGCGCGGTGACGGGATCGATGGCGTCGGCGTCGACTGATCGATCGAAGGGCACGACGAACTTGCTGCGCCGGTCGTCCGGGTTCGCGATGAACCCGATCAGGCCGCCGGCGTGGAGCCGGTCGAGCATCCCTGTCACCGATGCGGTCGACACCCCGAGCGCCTGAGCGATCTCCGTCGGCGTCACCGTCTGTCCGTCATCGGCGCGCTCGAGGATCAACCTCATCGCTGCCCGGGCGTTCTCGCTCGGGCCGCAACCGGTCTGGCGTCGACGGGCGAGGCGTGCCTCGGCCAGGCGCAGACGCTCGACGGCGCGGGCGGCAACCGTCGAAGGGTCGTCGTTCTCCACGATTGTCATCGTTCTCCTGTCGCCCGGACCGCCCGATCGCACAGTCTAGTTAGGTAAACGAGAATCACGCATGCCTATGGATCTCGCGGGATAGCGGATAGTTCATTTCGGGACGTGGAAAAATCACTCTTCGCACTAGGAGATAGTTAGGGAATCTAGTAAAATTTTTGTTACGACGAACTCCGGAAGGAGGCCCGCGATGGGCTCCTTGTTCTACGGGTCCTCCGCGGACCCCATCCAGATGCCGGACCGCGTGTTGGCGCACGTCAAAGTCGTGATCGCGACGAAGCTCCGACGGGGGGAGAGCTTCACCCTCTCGTGGCGGCATCCCGAAGGCGAGACCGTGGGACGGAGCACGATCTGGCTCCAGCCCTCGATCCCGCTGCGTTTCGTCTTCGGCGATAGTGAGCCCGAGATGCTGGATCCGTCTCTGCTCCAGGCGTACGCCAACTCGGCGAACTCGTCCGGCGGACTGACCGTCGACATCGGTGCGACGGAACGGTCCGCCCCACTGCCCGCCTAGGTCCGGGTCAGACCGCAGCGACGGCGCGACGGTGCGCGATCAGCGACACCCACTGCCACGCCGGGCACCGCGGGACGCCCCGCGCCACGACGTGCTCCCACGCCTCGATGTACACCTCTTCGAGAAGAAGCGCGGACCGTGTCGCATTCCGCGTCAGGACCAGAAGCACGGCATGGATGCGGGGAGCCGTGAGGTCGTAGAACGCGCCGAAGGCGTCTCGATCTCCCGCTGAGGCGCGGGTGAGGAGGGTGTCGGCATCCGCGTCATCGGTCGCCGCCGGCGGCATCTCCGTGATGGTCACGCGCTCCTCCTCTCGCTGGTGGTCACAGTCAAACGCCGTCCTGCGGGCGGAGGCCGGGGGTTGCGCGAACCGACCCCCTCGCGTAGGCGCTGGTGACGGGTTCGCCCTGCGGTGCGCCCGCCCGTCAAGCCCGCCCTCGACGTGTGCGGCGGAGCCTACGGTGAGGTCATGAAATCGTTCATACGGTGGACGCTTGCGGCGGCCATGATCCTCGCCGGGGTCTCGCATCTCACGTTCGCGCGTCGCGACTTCCAGGCCCAGGTGCCCGACGCTCTCGTGGAACGGCTTCCCCTCGATCGCGACCTGGTGGTCGTGGCATCAGGGGTCGTCGAAGCGGGCTTCGGCCTCGCTCTGATCGCTCTTCCCCGGGAACGCCGACGGATCGGCGCGGCCCTCGCGGCCTTCTTCGTCGCGATCTTCCCCGGCAACATCGATCAATGGCGGAAGCGGCGCTCGGCGTTCGGCCTCGACACGGACCGCAAGCGCTTCACGCGACTGTTCTTCCAGCCCGCGCTCGTGGCCGCGGCGTGGTGGTCTACGCGCTGACATACGTATGAAGTCCGTCGTGAGCCTCGAGCTCACCTTCGACGAATCATCGGATGCCGCGGTGCGACGCGAGTGGGACGCCCTGCTCGCGGCCGGCTTGCCCAGTCAGGCGCAGCACACGGGCGCGAGCAATCGCCCGCACGTGACGATGCTGGTGCGCTCCTCCCTGAACGAGATCGACGGTTCGACGTTCGAGGACGGGCTGCCCCTGGGCCTGACGCTCGGGGCTCCCGTGCTTTTCGGCCTGGGACGGAGCCGAGTGCTCGCCCGTTCGGTCGTTCCGTCGGCGGCCCTGCTGCGCCTGCACGCCGCCATCCACGCCGAGGCGGGATCGATCGGCGAGGGCGATCACACCGCTCCGGGCGCATGGACGCCCCACGTCACTCTCGCGCGCCGCGTTCCTCTCGAGCGTCTTGCCGAGGCGTTGACGGTCGTGTCCGCGGCCGGGGGAGGAGAGCTACCCGTGCGCGCGACGTGCCTTCGGCGTTGGGATGCCGCCGACCGCACCATCACGCACATAGCCGGAAGTGGCACCCTGGAACCGTGCTGACCGACGATGCGCTCTCCTTCCTCCGCGAGTACCACCTCGCGACGCTGTCGACCGTGGGGCGACGGGGGAGGATCCACGCCGTGCCCGTGGGGTTCACCTACGAGGGCGGCGTCGTGAGGATCATCGGATCCCGTGGGACGCAGAAGTTCGTCAACGCCGAGCGCAGCGGCCGTGCGGCGGTGTGCTCCGTCGACGGGGCTCGATGGATCAGCTTCGAGGGTCCGGCACGCGTCACCGACGACCCCGAGGCGGTCGCACACGCCGTCGAGCTGTACGCGGCGCGTTACCGCCAGCCGCGCGTCAACCCCGAGCGCGTCGTGCTCGAGATGACCGTCGAGCGCGTCCTGGGCTCTCAGCCGTTCCGCGCCTGAGCGGCGTGCCCTGGAGACATGTCCCCCGTCTCCTCGTCGATGCCCACCGGGCGTGAGGGGGTCGTCGGCGTGCGAAACGCCGGCGGCAGAGGCGCCGACCGCGCCGTTTCTCTCGCCGGCTGACCGGCGCCGGCGCGGGCCCGACATCTGGGGTCGCGCCCTTCCGCCCACCGCCCCCCTCGGGCGGCCGGGTCTCCGCTCGCGTGCAGCACTGCTGCGCGCGGCATTCTGCTGCACGGCTGATGGTCGCGCAGCCCATCGACGGGATTCCTTCATGCACGCTCTCACCCCTGCCTCCGTACGCTCTTCGTTCGTCAATGTCTCGACGCGCGAACGCAGCGCCCTGGTCATCCCCACCGATCTCGACGGGAACGACTGGGACCGCTTGGACTACTTCGGTTGGCGCGACCCCAAGACGCCCCTCCTCGGGTTCGTCGTCGCCGAGATCGACGGAAAGCCGGTCGGTCTGCAACTGCGCCAGGCCGAGCAGCCCACGCGGTCACGTCCGCAGTGCTCCTGGTGCGCCGACGTGACGCTGCCCAACGACGTCGTCTTCTTCGCCGCTCGGCGCGCGGGCAAGGCGGGCCGCGCGGGAAACACCGTGGGCACCCTGCTCTGCGCGAACTTCGAGTGCTCGCGGAACGTCCGGCGTCTCGATCCTCCGGCGTACCTCGGGCACGATGCCGCGGCCGCACGGGACCGCCGCATCGAGGGTCTGCGCGCGCACGTCGACAGCTTCTTCCGCGACCTGCGCGACGGAGCCTGACGACACCGATGCCCCGCCGTTCCGCACGATCGGGCGGCGGGGATGCGGGCAGGACGGTGAGCGCGTGCGCACCCGCGTCCACGACATCGCTCGCTCCGGCAACCGCCCCGCGCTCCGACGGGCGTCGAAGTCCTCCGGGAGCCGAGGCATTGCCTGTTGTGCGGGATGCCACGATCCCGGGCGATGTGTTCCAGGGCGTGCTCGTCACGGACGGCCTTCCCGTCCGCGCCGCTCTCGCGGTAATCTTCAGTGTCTCCCCCGGGCATCCATTCGCAATACTCGACGCCTGAGGGGAGAGCGTTGGTCGACGTGTCCTTCGGCGAGCAACCGGGGAGGGCATCGGGGGTGCCCAAGAACCATGCCGCTCTCGCCGCGGCACCTGCCGCTCTCGTCGAGGGAGGGTATTCCTTGGCGACCATCTCACGGCTGGTCCGCGTTCAGCAGCGGCGTCTGCCGCAGTGGGGGGACGATGCCCCTGTCGCAGATGCACCCGCGGTGAGGGAGCAGCGATGAGTGAAGACCTCGAATCCGACCGTCTCGACGAGGTCCTCCGTGCGCTCGCCGATCGAGTCAGGCTCCTCCGCGGAGGTCGAGGAATGTCGCTGAGCGACCTCGCCTTCGAGTCAGCACTCTCGGAGAGTCGACTGCGCGCCGTCGAGTCGGGCCGCGCCGCACCCTCGCTGGCCACGCTCGTAGCGATCGCCGACACCTTCGAGATCGGTCTCGCCGACCTGTTCGAAGACGCGACGAAGACGGCGAGCAACGGTGCGGATGCCGAGCCCCTGAGCCCGTACGTCGTGCCGAGCCCCGTCGTGTGGGGAGGAGAGATTCCCCCGGCCCCCTGGGTCACCGCTTCGGGCGACACAGCGCGTGAAGTCGAGGTGCCTGATGAGCGGCATCCGGTGAGGGGTGCATCGGACGTTCCACCGTTCCAGCCCGCGGAGAAGGTCTGGGGCGGCCCGCTTCCGCAGGCACCCTGGGTGCCGCAGGAACCGCTCGGGACGGACGAGGTCGTCGTTCCGTCGGCGCGCATGACGTCGACGCCCGCGGCAACCCACGCCCACGACTACGCGCTCGCCAATGGGATGAGAAAGAAGTCCGCCTACGTCTTCGTGGCTCCGGGTGCCTCGGCGAAACCGGCCCCCCGGACCTTCGCGGATCTGCGGACCGGCGCGTTGGCCGGACGGGATTTCCGCTCGCTCCAGGAGTTCGCGGTGGCCTCCGTCGTGGAGGGCGGGTATGCGCTCGCCGACGTCGCCCGTGTGTTCCGCATCCCGCCGTGGCGGCTGGACCAGTGGGTGCGCGAGACCGGGCACACGCCGCACTGACGGATGTGCCCGGCGCCGCCGGGCCTAGAGCGCGCGGAGCTTCTCGAGAAGAGGGGCGGCGATCTCGTCGACGAACCGCTGCTGCTGTTCGTCTCCGACCTGCACGATCGCGATATCGGTGAACCCCGCATCGATGAACGGGCGCACGCTCTCCGCGAGCTCGTCGAGGTCTGGACCGCACGCGATCGAGTCGGCGACGTCTTCGGGGCGCACGAACTGCGAGGCCCCCGCGAAGCCGGCGGGTGTCGGGAGGTCGGCGTTGACAGCCCACCCTCCGGCGAACCAGCGGAACTGGTCGTGAGCGCGGGCGACAGCGGCATCCCGGTCAGGATCCCAGCTGATCGGGATCTGCCCGATCTTGCGGGACTCGCCTTCGTGGTGCTGGTCCCACCCCTCGACGATGTCCCCGTCGGGCTCGGTCGTGATGAGGTGATCGCCCAGCGGCGCGAAGCGCTCGATCGAGTGCTCGCCCGAGACCGCGACCCCGATCGGGACTCCGCCCTCGGGGGCGTCCCACACGCGGGCCGAATCGACGCGGAAGTACTCGCCGTCGTAGGTCACGAGGTCGCCGGTGTGGAGGGCGCGGATGATCTCGATCGCTTCGACGAGCATGTCCTGACGGGCGTGCACCGCGGGCCAGCCTTCGCCCACGACGTGCTCGTTGAGGTTCTCGCCGGAGCCCAACCCGAGAGTGAACCGCCCCTCCGAGAGCAGCTGCAGCGTCGCCGCCTTCTGCGCCACGACCGCGGGGTGGTATCGCACCGTCGGGCACGTCACGTACGTCATCAGTTCGACGTCCGAGGTGGCATGCGCGACCGCCCCGAGCACCGTCCAGGCGTAGGGCGCGTGACCCTGGCTGGTGAGCCAGGGGGAGTAGTGGTCGCTGGAGACCAGGAAGTCGTAGCCCGCTCGCTCGGCGCCGACGGCGTAATCGACGAGGGCCCGGGGGCCGCTCTGCTCGGTCATGAGGGTGTACCCGAATCGCGTCATGCGGGCCACGGTAGGCCGCACGCGTATGGCGCTCGCCGGGGTTGCGCGTCGGCGTCGGATGCGGCAACGGGCCCGCGGCGTGCGCCACGGGCCCGTCGGCGCAGAGTCAATCCTCCGGCGCGTGGATCACCTTCTCGTCGTCGAATGTCGTTCGATCCGCCTTCTGGGCGTCGTTGCGCGTCTTGCGCAGGCTCAGCCAGGTCGCCACCGCGACCGTCGCGGCGATGAACAGCAGCGAGAACCAGATCGGAATCTCCGGCACCCACAGCAGCGGCTCACCACCGTTGATGAAGGGCACCTCGTTGACGTGGAGGGCGTGGAAGACGAGCTTGACGCCGATGAACGCGAGGATGACGGCCAGGCCCTGTGCCAGGTAGACCAGACGCTCCAGCAGACCGCCGATCAGGAAGTACAGCTGACGCAGGCCCATCAGGGCGAAGGCGTTGGCGGTGAAGACGATGTACGCCTCTTTCGTCAGACCGTAGATCGCCGGAATCGAGTCGACGGCGAAGACGAGGTCGATGAAGCCGATGGCGATGATCACCAGCAGCATGGGCGTGACGAACCGCTTGCCGTCCTTGCGCACCGTCATCTTGTCGCCGTTGTACTCCTCGCTGACGGGGAGGATGCGCCGCACGAACTGCATGAACTTGCCGTTGGCGGGGTCGCTGTCGCCGTGGGAGAACGCCTGCTTGTAAGCGAGGAAGAGCAGGAGCGCGCCGAAGAGGTAGAAGATCCACGAGAAGTTCTCGATGAGAGCCGCGCCGACGGCGATGAATCCTCCGCGCATGATGAGCGCGATGACGATGCCGATCATCAGCACCTTCTGCTGGTACTTCTTGGGCACCGCGAACCCGGTCATGATGATCAGGAACACGAAGAGGTTGTCGATCGACAGCGCCTTCTCGGTCAGATACCCGGCGAAGTACTCGCCGCCGTAGGTCCAGCCCGAGAACACGCCGATGCCGACCCCGAACAGCAGGGCGAGACCGATGTAGAAGGCGGACCATCGGGCGGATTCGCCGATGGTCGGTTCGTGGGGCTTACGGACGTGGACGAAGAACTCGAACACGAAGAACGCGATCGTCACGGCGATCGTGATGATCCAGATGAGCGGGGTGACGCCCATGGAGACCTCCAAGGGAAATAGGTGTACGACAAGACACCAAGGTCTCCTCCACCCGGTGAGATGGGCCGACGTCCCGGGTCCACGATGGCGTGGCCGTATTGACGAGAACGTCGCGGTGGGAGTACTCCCCTTGCTGAATGCGATTCTAGCGGACGCGCGTCACCACGCGGGGGCTGGACCTCGATCCGCGCGCTGTGCTAGTCCGTGGAGGGGTCGCCGTGCGGGTGCCGTGTACGGGTCGTGCAGCGTCACTGTCCTCGGGTCAGGGGACTGGGGGCGACCCGCTCGTGACGACGTCGACGAGGGCGCGCATGTCGTCGGCGTCGAAGTCCTCGCGACTGAGCGCTCGCAGGATCACCGCGCCGAGCAGTGCCTCCGCGCCCGCCTCGAGGCGCGCCCCGCTCGTTCCGCCCATCGCCTGCGACAGACGCTCCATGAGGGGCGCGGCGAGGATGGCCTCGCGAAGGCGGCGGCCGATCTCGGCGTTCTCCGCGGCCGCGGCGACGAACGATCGTAGGAGCCCCTCTCCGTCGGGGCTCGCGCGCAGGGCGAACAGCTCGGTGAGCCACGCCGCGAGGTCGGCGCGTGCGTCGCCCGTGTCGGGAAGGTGACGGCGACCGTCCAGGAGGTGACCCTCGAGGATCGCCTCGGCGATCACGTCTCCCTTGCTCGACCACCAGCGATAGATCGTCTGCTTCCCGACGCCCGCGCGCCGCGCGATGCCCTCGATCGTGAGGTGGTCGTACCCGCTTTCGGCAAACAGCGCTGCCGCTGCCTCGAGGATCGCCAGGCGGGCGGCCTCACTGCGAACGGGGCCACTGCGCGGAAGAGCCATGTCACACATTCTGAATGAGGTCCCCAGAAAAGACGAGACGGTCCGTGTTATCTTTACGCCGACTGGTCGGAGCCGACGGTGCTCTCTTGTGCGCCACGCGAGAGGAACCCTTCATGGCCGAACTGCTGCACCGCCTCGGGACGTTCGCAGCCCGCCGGGCATGGACCGTGATCGTCGCCTGGGCCGTCATCCTGGGGATCGTGGTCGGCGGCTTCCTCATCGGGTTCAAGGGCCTCAGCTCGAGTTTCGACATCCCCGGGACGGCATCCGGAGACGTCATCGCGAAACTCCAGAACGAGCTGCCCGACTTCAGCGGGGCCTCCGGCACGGTCGTCTTCCGCACCGACGACGGGGCGGCTCTCACCGACGCGCAGAAGAGCGAGATCAGTGCGCTCGTCGCGTCCGCGGACGATCTCCCCGACGTGGCACGGGTCACCGACCCTTTCTCGGCCCAACAGCAGCTGGACGACCAGCGACAACAGGTCGTCGATGGTCGCCAGCAGCTCGCGGATGCGCGCACGCAAGCGGAAGCGGGGCAGCAGCAGCTCGACGCGGGCGCGGCCCAACTCGACGCGGGGCAGCAGCAACTCGCCGCCGGTCGAGCCCAGGTCGAGGCGGCACCTCTCCCGAATGCGCAGAAGCAGGCGCAGCTCGACGCCCTCGACGTGCAGCAGGCGCAGCTCGATCAGCAGCGCGCCGCGCTCGAGCAGCAGCGAACGCAGGTGACCGACGGGCTCGCGCAGATCGCGGCGCAGGAGACGCAGCTCGCCGACGGTGCCGAACTTCTCACGTTCGCGGATGCCGTCCGCCTGGTCTCCGAGGACGGATCGACCGCGATCGTCAACGTCTCCTTCGACAAGCCCCGGCTCGAGCTCCCCGAGGCGTCGAAAGAAGCCGTGGTCGAGCACTTCACCGCCGAACCCCTTCCGGGGGCCGACGTGGCGTTCAACACCGAGATCTCGCAGGGCGTGCCCGAGATCCTCGGTGTCGGCGAGGCCATCGGCGTCGCGATCGCGGCGATCGTCCTCATCGTCGTGCTCGGTTCGCTGCTCGCCGCGTCGTTCCCGATCATCACGGCGCTCGTCGGCGTAGCCATCGGCGCCATGGCGACCCTGTCCTTCTCGGGTCTGGCGCAGATGGCATCCGTGACCCCGATCCTCGGGGTGATGCTCGGCCTGGCCGTCGGGATCGACTACGCCCTGTTCATCCTCTACCGCCATCGTCGGCAGCTTCTGCAGGGGGCCGACGTGGTCGAGTCCATCGGCTTGGCCAACGGCACGGCGGGCAACGCCGTGGTGTTCGCCGGCACGACGGTGATCGTCGCCCTGCTCGCGTTGAACATCACCGGCATTCCGTTCCTCGGCCTCATGGGCACCGCCGGCGCGGTGAGCGTCCTCGTCGCCGTGCTGATTGCGGTGTCGCTCATTCCCGCGCTGCTGGGCCTGGCGGGCACGCGAATCCTCAGCAAGAAGGCGCGTGCCCGTGCGGCAGCCGCGACCGACGCGTCGGCGCACTCCGGGCGCGACACCCGCCCGGCCTCGGTCGACGTCGACGAACACCCGCGCCGGGCTGCTCGGACCGGCACCGTTCCTGTCGCGACCGTGGGCCGGCCCGTGCGCCCCATGTCGACGCTCCGTGCCGTCGTCACCATGGTGGTGGCCACGGCCGCGCTGCTCGTCATCGCCGTTCCCGCTCTCTCGATGCGCCTCGGTCTTCCCGACGGAGGATCCGAGGCGGAGGATTCCACCGCCTATCGGGCCTTCACCTGGACAGAAGAGGCTTTCGGTGCGGGTGCCAACGCTCCGCTGCTCGTCACGGCCTCCCTTCCCGCCGGCACGACGGAGGGCGACGTGCAGGGCCTGCAGCTCGACGTCGCGCGTGAGCTTTTCGCCCAGGACGACGTGGCCGCAGTGGCCCCAGTCGCAGTGTCCGACGACCGCACGCTCGCCGCGTTCCAGGTCATCCCGCAAGAGGGGCCCAACGCGGTGTCGACCGAGCAGCTCGTGCGCGATCTGCGGGCTCTGCCGCCGGTGAACGGCGACATCGACCTCGGCGTCGCGGGAGCCGCGGCGATCAACATCGACATCTCCGAGGGGCTGGCCGATGTGCTGCCGATCTACCTCGTCGTGGTCGTCGGGCTGTCGTTCCTGATCATGGTCATGGTCTTCCGCTCGCTGCTGGTGCCGCTGATCGCGACGGCTGGCTTCGTGCTCTCGCTGTTCGCGACCTACGGCGCGGTCACGGCGGTGTTCCAGTGGGGATGGCTCGGCGGGCTGCTCGGCGTGCACAACCCGGGGCCGATCCTGAGCTTCCTGCCGGTCATCCTCGTCGGCATCCTGTTCGGTCTCGCCATGGACTACCAGCTCTTCCTCGCCACCGGAATGCGCGAGGCGTGGGCACACGGGGCGGCACCGAGGCTGGCCGTCGCGCAAGGTTTCCGTGCCGGTCGTACCGTCGTGACGGCGGCAGCGATCATCATGATCGCGGTGTTCTCGGGATTCATCGCCTCCGACTCGGTCATCATCAAGTCGATGGGCCTCGGACTCGCCCTCGGCGTGCTGTTCGACGCGTTCATCGTGCGCATGCTCCTGGTTCCGGCGATCATGCACGTTCTCGGCGGTTCCGCCTGGTGGCTGCCCCGCTGGCTCGACCGAATCGTGCCCAACGTCGACGTCGAAGGGGCCGCCCTCGAGCGCCGCCACCCCATGCACTGATCATCCCGCGACCATCCGCGCAAGCCCCGGACGGTCGCAGGCGACGGGCGTCAGGATGCCGGTGATCACCGATTCCGAGGAGGACGACGATGACCGATCGTGAAGAGACACAGGACGCCCCCGTCATGGACGGTGCCACGGACGCGGCACCCGAGGAGAAGAAGGCCGGCGCACAGGAGCAGCGTTCCGCTGATGCCGCCGTGGAGGACGACGATCTTCCGAACGAGGACCTGCAGGACGATCTGCGCAGCATCCGCGCCTACGGCGAAGACCGCTGACGACCCGCCTAAAGAGCGGCGGCCCTCGTCCGGAGCCAGGTGGGGGAGAGGCTCGACGGACGAGGGTCGTCGCACGCGCCGGTGAAGGGGCGTCATCCGCGCCGGCGATGCCGGGGCTGGGTGAGAAGAACGGTACGCCGATCCGGGGCGTTTGGGACCGGATTCAGCGAACTCGAAGGCGGCGCCGCAGCACCTCACGGAATCGCCACGTGCGGCGACGGAGCGCATGCCGACGATCCGCCCGTCGCAGGGTACGCGCCCACCTGGCGAGGATCGCCCTCTCGTCGTAGAGGCGCGCGCGGGCGATCGCATCTCGACGCATCCGAGTCAGCGTCGCGTCGTCGAGGTCCGCCGCATGCCGCACGGCGTCGGCCAGCGCGGCCACGTCCCCCGCCGGCACGAGCCAGCCGGTGCGTCCGTCGTCGATCAGCTCGCGGGGGCCGTAGGGCACGTCGTACGCGATGGGCAGGCATCCGGATGCCATCGCCTCGGCCACCACCATCGAGAATGCCTCCGACCGGCTCGTCATCAGCAGCACCGAGGCAGTGGCCAGGGCGGAGACGGCCGCGGGCTGAAAACCCCGGAAGCGGATGGCGGGGTCCGCAGCGGCGCGCGCCTCGAGGAGCGAACGGCTCGGACCGTCCCCGTAGACGTCGAGCGTGAGACCCGGGTGGTCGCGCCGCGCCAGCCGCACAGCGTCGACCGCGTCCTCGACCCGCTTGATGGGTGCCAGGCGCGACACGACCACGGCTCCGCGCCGCGGAGAGGCGACGTCGACATCCGGCGGGATCGTGACGGGATGTGCCACCGCCGCCAGGAGGGGGAGGGGTCCCGCATGTCGCCGCGCATCCCGCGCCTGTCGCTCGGTGCAGAACACCACCGCGTCGAACGCACCGAGCCGGCCGAACACCTCGGCACGGGACGCGCGGATGGCCGTCCCGTCGTCCGTCAGGTGCGAGCCGTGCACGATGTGCAGCACGACGACGTGCGGGCGCCGGTAGTCCGCGGCGAAGCGCGCCATCGCCTTGCTGTCGACCAGCAGGAAGGACCGCTCGCCTGCGGTCAGGTGGTCCAACCATGAACGGTAGACCTCGCGAACCCCGTTCCACGCTGCCCGCGGCGTGCCGTCGGGGTCGCAGCCGATCACGACGCGTCGCCTCCGGCCCGAAGCGCGGGGGACGTCCCGCCGGTCGCTCACGGCCAGCGTGCCGTCGGCGCGCAGGTGGTCGACCTGCTGCACGGTTCCGTTCGCGTCGACACGGATGCGACGCCGGGCGAGTCCGCCCGCCGGCTCCTCGACGGCCGACTCCGGGAGGGGATCGAAACCGTCCGCCGCACGCACACGGCGGCCGGGGAGATCGTTCTCACGCAACCAGTCCCAGAGGTTCGTGACACGAACGCGTTCGGAAAGTGCACCGCGACGGGTCAGCTCTGCCGCGACCTCGGCGGCATCCTCGCGATCGTCGCAGGTGAGGACGTGGACGGGGGCGTCGCCTCGGCGATCGAACAGGCGGGATCGCTGCAGGAGCGCAGCGGTCAGGCCTCCGAAGTCGCGGGGGATCCCCCACGTGAGCACGAACTGCCGTCCGGTAGGGAGTGCGGTCATGCGTCGTCGGCCTGGATGTCGGGGGTCTCCATGCCCGCGACTCTACGTGCTGACCTCTCGGCTCCGCGCGCCGCCGAGGCTCGCGCGCGGGCACTTCGCAACCCGCTGGCCGTGGGCGCGCCGGTGACGCACGATGGGCGCATGTCGATCTTGCGCAACGGTCTGTGGTGGGCGCAGGACTACGTCTACGCCGTCCTCGCGCAAGCCCGGGCCCTGCGCGGGAGCAGCCTCCCGGACGCCCTCGCCGAGGGCGACGGCGTACCGATCGTCCTCCTCCCCGGCATCTACGAGACCTGGCGGTTCCTCGAGCCTCTCGCGCGCGCACTCCACGACCGCGGGCACCCCGTTCACGTCGTTGCGGAACTCGGCGGCAACCGTCGGCCCGTCACGGAGTCGGCCGAGCGCGTCGCCCGTCTCCTGATCGCCCGCGATCTCCGGGACGTGGTCGTCGTCGCCCACAGCAAAGGCGGTCTCATCGGCAAGCACGTCATGGCGTTCGACCCCGCGGGAGAGCGGATCCGCGCGATGGTGGCCGTGGCGACCCCCTTCGGCGGCTCCCGCTACAGCCGACTGATGCCGACGCCGTCGTTACGCGCCTTCCGATCCGGCGACGCGACCATGCGCGCGCTCGCCGCCTCGGCGGACGTGAACACCCGCATCACCTCGGTCTACGGTGCGTTCGATCCGCACATCCCCGAGGGGAGCGAGCTGGCCGGGGCGAAGAACGTGCGTCTTTCCACGGGAGGCCACTTCCGCGTTCTCGCGGACCCCCGAGTGGTCGCCGAGGTCATCCGCGTCGCCGAGTGAGCTCACCGGCCCCCGACGCTGCCCCCGCTCATCCCGCCTCCTGAGAAACCGCCTCCGAAGGATCCGCCCGAGAAGCCCCCTGAGCTGCCGCTCGACACGGCGGGAGCGCTCGCCGACTGCAGGGAGCTGAACGTCGAAGCGAAGGCCGCGGTCGAGAAGCCGTGCGACCCGCCGTACCAGTGCAGATCGTCGCCGATCTCGCGCACGCGCGTGTCGAGCGCCTCCGCCCACTCCTTCTCCACGCCCCAGACCACCGCCCACGGCAGGAGACGCTCGTAGAGGTGGAGCACCTGGGTCGGATCGCCCGCGTCGACCGGTCGACGCTCCGCGCCCTCCGGGCTCTGCAGGACGCGCAGGCGGTCGGCTTCGGCCAGGGCCAGGTAGTCGCGCAATCCCTGGAGGTGATCACGGGCCGGGGCTCCGGCATCCGTCACCCGATCCCGGTAGCGGAGGAACACGAAGGTCAGGATGCCGGCCACCACCGTCGCCGGGACGGCGGCGACCTGCCACCAGGCCGGGGAGGTGCCCGCGGCGGCGACGATGAGAGTCGCGATCGCGACGATGAAGGCCCCGATCGAGAGGCACACGGCGAGCGCCGAACGGCCGTGCCGTGGTGGTCCCGTCCACCCTCGCCGTCGGAGTTCGGCGGCTGCGGCCTTCGGGAGCGCCTGAAGGGCGATCGCGACGTCCTGGCTCTGAGGGCCGAGTGTCACGCGCGCGCCCTGCTGCGCGTCGGCGCCGAAGACCGCGTTCAGGATGCCACGCCGAAGCGGTGTGGGATCCTCCGCGTCAACGAGTTCGAGGATCAGCTTCTTCGAGTCGACCTGGTCGTCGATGATGCGGAGATGACCGGCGATCGCGGTGTCGAGGATCGCGGCGGGCACCCCGGCCCGTCCCCGCTGGACCAGTTCGGCGCCCTCGAGGACGTCGACATCGTCCGGAGGACCGTATTCGGGGACGATCACCCCTCGCCCAGCCGCGTCACGTCCCCGCCAGCGCGCCACGAGAGCCGCGGCGACGCCCGCGGCACCCAGCCCGACCGCGCCGAGCGAGACGCCGCCGAGGAGCGGAGCGTTGTCGATCGAGAACTGCTCGAGCGGAGTGCGGTATACCTCGCCGGGGACGAACGTGCCCCGAACGAACCCGAGGGCGATGGTCATGTTCTCGCCGGGCCCGAGAGCGGTCGCGCGAGCGGACCACGTCAGGGGCGTCCCTCCTCCGCCCGCCGCGGAGATGTCGCAGCGCGTCGTGGAGCCCCGCGGGCCCTGGTAGCAGGACGCGGCGCCGTCGAGGGCGGCGGCTGCCAGTTCGGCGTCCAGGGTCAGTCGCGCGGTGACCTCGCCGAACGGTTGGGCGGCGTCCGTGCCGTTGATTCCGCGGTAGAACTCGTCGGCGTCTGTGTCGACGAACGCACGGATGGTGTCTCGCTGCGTGTACGAGATGATGTAGGTCTGGACGCCCCTCACGTAGGTGTCGTCCCCGGTGAGGACTCGCACCTCCCGTCGACTCTGCTCGACCTCGTACGGCACCGCCGATCCGCTGCCGTCGGTCACGGAGACGACCTCGGTGTGCAGAGGGACCCCGTCGTAGTCGTCGGGGATGACGCGGACGATCCCCTTGTTCTGGTCCTCGTCGGGGAAGCGCGCGACGATCGTCTCCGTCACCTCGAGCGCCGCGTGTCCGTCCGGACTGCGGCTCAGAACCATGTCGGCGTCGAACGAGTCGAAGGTGAAGTCGTCGACGTCGGCGCGTGCGAGCGGCGCACCCGTGAACGTCAGGACGAGGAGCGCGAGGACGAACAGTGCCGAGAGCGTGGCGTGGCGAGGTCGGGGGCTCGGAGCGACATCCAT
Source organism: Microbacterium sp. SORGH_AS_0969 (assembly GCF_030818255.1). Lineage (NCBI taxonomy): Bacteria > Bacillati > Actinomycetota > Actinomycetes > Micrococcales > Microbacteriaceae > Microbacterium > Microbacterium sp. SORGH_AS_0969. Next base: position 562,696 of record NZ_JAUTAG010000001.1, on the reverse strand, counting down.
TCCTCGACGGTAGCGAGGTCGAGCCGGCGGAAACTCCACCGCGAGGAGGATTCAGGGCAGCAGCACGCTCGCGGCCGGATCGTCGGGTGACAGATCCCCGCCCGCCACGGCCAGGACTTCGACGTTCTCGAGCGTGGCCGCGCCCGAGAGGGTCGTGAGGAAAGCGGTGTCGGCGGCGTCGCGGCCGGTGGCGATCCGGACGTATTCGGGACGGGGCGCGAGGCGTGTGGCATCCACGACCTCCCATCGGCCGTCGACAAAGGCCTCGACGACGGCGTGGAAGTCCATCGGGCTCAGGCCCGGAGCGTAGACCGACACGAGTCGCGCGGGAACGCCGACCGCTCGCAGCAGTCCCGCCGTGAGGTGCGCGTAGTCGCGGCAGACTCCCTGCCGGAGAAGCAGCGTGTGAATCGCCGTATCTGTCGGGCCGCTCGAACCGGGGACGTACGACAGGTGCGCGGCGACCCAGTCGGGGATGTTCCGCACGCTCTCGGCGGGGGTGGCGCCGCCGAACCACGACAGGGCGGTGGCGGCGAGCTCGTCCGACGGGATGAATCGGCTCGGCCGAAGGTATCGGAGCGGGTCGACGACATCGGATGCCACGGGCTCGGTCGGCCGCTCCACCTCGGCGCGATACCGCACGACGACCTCTCCCTCGGGGAGCGTCGCTCGATGGAGGCGGGTTCCGTGCTCGTCCGCGATCTCTTCGGCGGCGAGCGGACGCCCGTCCACCGTCAGCGTGAGGTTGTCACTCCGTGCCCAGCCTCGCGCGACCGCAAGGGAGAAGACCGCATCCGTGGCGTGGTCGACGCGCAGGTTCAGGCGGGACTCGACGTGAGTTGTCACGCCGCCACGTCCGGGGTTCCCGACGTGTGCGGGATCGGCGCCGTTCCGACGCCGTCGACGGCGCCACGCATGCGCTCGAGGAACTGGATGACCGCCGCAGCCTCGGTCTCGCTCATGCCGTGCGTCGCGAGCATCATCTGCGCGTGCATGTTCCCCAGCACGTGACGCATGTCACTCTCGGTGTGCGCTGTCACGGCGATGAGGACTTTCCGTCGGTCGCTCGGGTGCGGCTGTCGTTCGAGATGACCGGACTTCTCGAGCCGGTCCAGGAGAGCGGTCATAGACGCCGTCGAGATCCCGAGGTAGCGAGCGAGATCGATCGGCGTGACGTCGTGGTGCCGGCGGCCCCGTCGCGTGAGGAAACGGAGGACGAGCATCTCGTTCTCGCCCATCGACATCGACGCCTGGGTTCGCCGCCGCATGGACATCTCCGCGGCGCGATAGGCGCGCAGGGCCTCCATGACTCGCGCTCCGCGCTCGTCCTCCGTGCTGTCGCTGTACCAGTAGGACGGGGGACTCGCATCGATGTCGGTCATGGATGTCCTCCGAAATCTGCCTGATATCTCGCTTGCCTATTCGCTAGCCTACCTAGTAAGTTACTAACCAAGCAACGAGGAGAGGAAACATCATGGCGAAGCTGTTCTACGGAACCACCCCCGAGCCGATCCTGGTCGACGACCGGATGCTCGCCCATGTCAAGGTCGTCGCCGCGACCAAGCTCCGCCGCGGCGAGAGCTTCACCCTCTCCTGGACGCACCGCGCCGACGAGCCCGCCGGTCGATCGACGATCTGGCTCCAGCCCGCGATTCCTCTGCGTTTCGTCTTCGACTCTGAGCAGCCGGAGTCCCTCGACCAGGAACTGCTCAAGCGCCTCGCCAACGACGCGAACTCCTCGCGTGGCCTGAGCCTCGACGTCACGGTCGACGAGAAGCAGGCAACCGCTCCCGCGAAGGCACCGGCTCGCTCTGCGGCCCAGAGGTCCCTGGTCCGCGCCGCCTGAGACTCTCTGCCCCCGCGCAACAGGGGTGGACTTCAGTCGAGCGGCCGGTCATCTTTCGGCTCTCGCGTTTCCGCGCCCTCCGCGCGGACGCGGATAACACCGAACGCGAAAAGCGCGGACCCGCCCACGATGAACACCAGTTTCACCGAGGCGTGCGCGTCGGCGGGAAGGAACAGTGTCGGCGTCGCAAAGACGAGGGCGGCGAGGGCGCTGAGGGCAGCGCCCATCGGGCGTGATCGACGACTGTCCATCCCGGTTCCCTTCGATTGCCCCCAGCCTAGAGCGGGCGCGATCGCATCGGCGTAGCGGAGCCATCCGATCGGCGGCTCATACGGCGCCCGCCTCAGCTGCGCTCGTTCTCCTCATCGGCGGTCGTCTCTTCCCTCTCCGAAGGAACGGCAGCATCATCGGCGCTCTCGTCGGTGGACTTTTCGTCTCCGAAGTCGGCCCCCGCGGACCCGCCGCGCGGCGCGGCGCGGAGCAGTTCGTTCATCTCCGACATGAAGCTGCCGAGCTGCTGCTGCTGCCACCGCAGGTCGCGCGTGCGGTCTTCGGCGTCGCGAAGGACGGATGCCGCATGCTCGGTGATCTTGTCGGCGATACGCTGCGCACGCTCGCGGGAGGCGTCGAGGATCTCTCGGGCCTTGACCTGGGCATCGGCCTCGACCTGCTGCGCTTGAGCGCGAGCGAGACGCTCGTAATCGTCCGCACGGGCGGAGATGCGACGGGCGTGCTCGAGGGCGGCGGCGACTTGCTCGCTCGCATCGCCGGTGATGCGCTCCGCGTGCGCGACGGCCTGGTTGTGCAGGACGAGGAACTCCTGCTGCGCCTCATCCTGGCGGCGTGTCAGCGACTCTTCGAACTCGAGGACCCGCGCGGTCATCTCCCGCACATCGCGTTCGGCTTTCGCGCGGAGCTCCCCGGTCTCTCGAGACGCCATCGAGCGCAGTGCGGCCGCTCCCTTCTCCGCTTCTGTGCGGATCGCGACGGCCTCGCGCTCGGCCTGGGCGACCTTCTCGGCGGCGTGTGCGCCCTCGCGCTCGAGGCGGGCGGTGTGGGCGGTCGATTCGGTCTCGATGCGCAGACGAACCTGATCAGCGTCGTGCTGCGCCTCGGCGCGGAGACGGTCCTGCTCGGCGAGGGCCTCATCGCGAATGGATGCGGCTTCGTCGTGGGCGCTCGCCAAGAGCCGCTCGGCCTGAGCGACGGCATTCTGAACGAGGACACCGGCTTGCTCCTCGGCGACGCGGAGGATCGCGTCGAAGTGCTCACGGCCCCGCTGGGGATCGTCGTCTTCCCTCGACGCGAACTCGTCCGACAGCGCGTGCACCTGAGACTCCGCGTCGGCGGCCCGCGCGGAAGCCGCGCGAAGCTGCTCCTGCAGGCCGGCGACCTCTTCGGAGTACCTTCGGGCCGACTCCTCGAGTTCGGCGTCGTGCTCGGCGCGCTGCTGAGCGAACATCGCTTCGGCGCGGCGCTTGGCATCCTGCGAGTCCTCCGTGGCTCGGCGGACTCGCTCGACCAGCTGCCGGATCGCCTCGTCGACGGCTTCGCGGTCGTACCCGCGGAAGCCGACGGGGAAGACCGTCGTGCCGTCGACCTCACCGCTGGTCGACAGCAGCTCGTCGAGAAGGGCGTCGGTACCAGCGCCTTCCGTGTCGTCTCGGTGGTCGTTCGCGATCTCGCGGTCGTCGGTCACAGGCAGTCCTCTCGCGGTGTGGCGTCCCGGCGCGGACGTCCCTTCGATTCAACCCCACGCGGGGGATCGCTCTGGAGAGCTCGAAGGAGGTTCCAAGGGGATGCGCGGCCTCGACGACCGGGTGCCGTGGTGTGGAGACCGCGCATCCGAGGAGAGCGACCGAATGAGAAAGGGTGCTTGGGGGAGAACCATTCCTGATCGCTCCCGAAGAGAATCGCACGCCGAGGTGCTCGTCCGTCGCGGGGAGCGGTATTCCTCACCCGGTGAATCGCCCGTCGAAAGATCGCGAAGCCTCGACGTCATTGCCGCGTCCCCGGAGCGAGAGACGGGCAGAGCCGCAGCGCGATACGGCCCCCCGGCACGCAGGCGTTCCGCAGGCTCTGCCCGCCTGACCAGCATCCGACCTCTGCTCGCGCCCCTCGGTGAGGCCGGGTGGAAATCACCCGCGACCCGCGGATGAGTCATCCACGCATCGGCGGTGCGGCTGGGGGCACGGTAATGTTGCGAGGCCACTGACCACGCGCGGAGAGCCGAATGACCCGAACGACGGAGCTGTCCGCTGAGACGACCGGCAGCGGCCGACTCCGGCGCCCCGCGCACGTTGCCACGGCGGGTGCGATCGCGGCGTTCGCGAGCGCCGGTCTGATCTGGCTGTGCCGTTCGTGGGAGCCCAGCGTCCACTACGTCAGCCAGCTGGGGGCGACCGGGATGTCGACCGCCCCCGTCTTCAACCTGGCGCTCTTGCTCCTGGCGGTCGCCACGGTGCTCGTCGACCGCGCGGTCGTGGGCAGCGCGCGGCCGTACCGGGCAGGGTGGCCGGTTGCTGCGACCCTGGTCGCGTGCGGCCTCTGCTTCGCGCTCGCTTCCGTCGTGACGTGTTCGCCGGGTTGCCCCGTGCCCTTCACCCCCGGCGCGTTGCCGCAGGACCTCGTGCACATTTCTTCTGCGGTCATGGGGTTCGTGCTCGCGATCATCGCGATGGCCCAGGTGGCCGCGCTGAGGCGCCGGCCGTGGATGAGAGCCGCGAGCGTGGCCACGCTCGTCGCCGTGGGAGCCACGTCGTTCACCGGCGCCATGATCTCGCTGTTCCGCGGTGACACCGTGCTCGGCGGCAACCTCGAGTTCACCGCTGCCACGCTCGCGATCGCGTGGTTCGGGGTCTTCGGTCTGCAGGTGGCGTCCGACGAGCGCATCTCGGCGTCCTGATCTCAGACCTGAGCCGCGAGGGATCTCACGGGGCTCAGACGGGTCGCAAGGCGTGCGGGCACGATCGAGGCGCCCAGGGTGAGCGCGGCCGTCGCGACCGCGATGACCAGGACGGCGGACGCCGGAACCGCCGGCGCGACGAACACGGGACCGGCGGCGAAACCGGCCGCGTGCGGCATCCATCCGAAGAGGGACTGCGCGCCCGCCCAGCCGTAGACCACGCCCAAGACGAGGCCGATCGCGACCGAGGTGACAACGACGTGCGCGGCTTCCCAGACCACCATCGTGCGAACCTGCCGGACGGACAGTCCGAGAGCGCGAAGGAGACCGAGCTCCCGCTGACGCTGAAGGATGCCGAGGATCAGCAGGTTCACGACTCCCACCGCGGCGATGACCGCGGACACCCCGACCAGCCCCATCATCACTCCGGTGAAGACGTCGACGGAGAGGGAGAGTTCGGCGGGGATATCCTCGCCGAGGACGACGTGGAAGAAGCGCGTCGAGGTGGCTGACGCGACGGCGAACATGGTCACGAGGGTCACACCCATGACGACGCCGACCGCCATCCGCGAGGAGCGTTCCGAATGCCGGAGGGCATTGGCCGCTGCCATCCGAGCGACGACGCTCCGCCCGAACAACGCTCCCACCCCGCGTAGCACCGGTGGAAGGAAGAGAGTGGCACCCAGGATGATCCCGGTGAACGAAAGCGCTCCTCCGACGAAGCTGAACAGGATGCCCGACGACGACACTCCCCCCACGACGATACCGACCGCCAGCAGCCCCGTCCCGATGATGGCCAGCGCGGCCGCCGTGACATGACGGCCGCGTCGCGCGACGACCCGCTCACGCGGCGCTTCCACAGCATTCGAGAGCGCCTGGACGGGGGTGACGACCCCCACCCGCCGCGAACCGACCCATGCGGCTGCCCACGTGACGAGGATGACGGCGATCGAGGGAGCCGCGAGATCGGCACGGAGAACGGTCCACTGAACGTCCAGCCCCCACGCGTTCGACGCGAGTCGCAGTCCGACGAGAGAGACGACGAGACCGCCGATCAACCCCGCCGCCGCACCGAGGCACCCCAGAACGAGACCTTGGCGAGCAAGGATCGTCCGCTCACGTCGAGCGGAGGACCCGAGCAGCCGCAGAAGCGCGATACGGCGTGTCCGCCCCGCGACCACGGTGGCGAAGGTGTTCGCGGTGACCACCGCGCCGACGTAGATCGACAGGCCCACCAGGACGGTCGTCGCGATGGTGAGCACACTCTGCACCCCCTCGACCCCTTCGAGTCCGGGCTGCGTCCGGATGAGGGTGGCGACGTACTCCGTGACCGAGAGGAGGACGACACCGAACGCCGTCGAGATCGCGCCGACCAGCACGGTGGCACCCATGCCGGGCTCGCGCAACCAGGCCGCAGCGCTCCGGCGTGCGGGGGGAGTGACGACGGGGGCGGTCATGCTGCAGCTCCTTCCGCGCGGAGCATGAACGACGAGATCTCCTCGGCGGTCTGGCCGGGCTTGTCTGCGACGACGCGACCGTCGGCCACGAAGACGACTCGGTCGGCGCGGCTCGCGGCTACGGCGTCGTGCGTGACCATAGCGATCGACTGACCGAACTCCCGCGCCGCCGTCCGAAGCAGCTGCAGCACTTCGCGCCCGGACCTGCTGTCGAGATTGCCGGTCGGCTCGTCCGCGAAGACGAGATCGGGCGCCGTGGCGAGAGCGCGGGCGATGGCCACACGCTGCTGCTGCCCGCCGCTCAACTGGTCCGGGCGATGGTTCATCCGCGCCGACAGTCCCAGCGAGTCGACGAGGCTCGCGATCCGTGCCTCCTCTGTCGCCGAGGGTCGCCGAGCATCGAGGTCGAAGGGCAGCCGGATGTTCTCAGCCGCGGTCAGCGTGGGAACGAGATTGAAAGCCTGGAACACGAAGCCGACGCGCCGCCGCCGCAGGACCGTCAGCTCAGCGTCGGACAGGCCGGTGATCTCTTGCTCGCCGAGCCACGCCCGACCGCTGGAGGGTGCATCCAGGCCCGCCATCACGTGCATGAGCGTGGACTTGCCCGAACCGGACGGTCCCATGACCGCGACGAACTCGCCGCGGCGAACGGTGAGCGAGACTCCGTCGAGCGCGCGAACGGTGTTGGCGCCGTCTCCGAAGGTTTTCGTGAGGTTTTCGACGCGGGCGGCGAAGCCGGCGTCGCTCGGGGAGATGTTCATGGCTCCCACGCTAGAAATCCCCCTCTCGGAGCGCGTCGGCTCGACGGAGGACTTCGTGGCCGGAGCGTCATCCTCGAGAGTGACGGGGCCGATGACGGGACGCGAGCCGCTGCCGGCCAACCGTTAGCGTTGGCGTGTGAATCGACGACTTGCCTGGCGCGTCCTCGGATGGGTCGCTCCCGCAGCTGCGCTCCTCGTCGTGCTCGCCGTACTCCGTGGCGCGGGTGTGCCGCTCACCTTCCCCGGCGTCGTCCTCACGCTCCTGCTTCTCGTGCTTGTTCGGTTCATCGTCGTGCGGGCCCGCCGTCGCGCCGATCGCCGTCGCGCCGATCGTCGCTGACGGACAGTGATCGCCGCGACGGCGAGTGGGGTCACCCCTCATTTTCGCTCTCGATGAGACCCCAGGCATGGGCAGCCCGGATGGCACTGGCTCGGTCCGAGACCCCCAGCTTGCGATACAGGCTCTGCAACTGCGTCTTCACGGTGTTCGGCGACACGACGAGGATGCGCGCAATGTCGACGATGGTCGCCTCGGGTGTCAACTGTGCCAGGACGACCTGCTCCCTCTTGGTGAGATGAGGGACGCTGACGGATGATGCGAAGAACGAATCGCGGGTCAGGACCTTTTCACGCGCGCCGCTGGACAGCGCGCTGAGGACCATCGCGCGGTCTTCGGGAGCGACCGCACTCCACGGAGTCCACAGATCGTTCCTGATGCTGATCGCCTCCGCGCGTTGCACCGTGCTCCGTTGTGCGGCAGAGCCGTTCAATCGGATATCGGCCACGATGCTGACCACCATGCTCTCGAGCGAAGCCCGAGGTGAAGACTCCTGGTGGATACCCCACTTCACGCTCATGACATACGCCTCGTGTGCGCGACCCGCGTACAGCTGCGACAGGGCGATGGCCGGAGCCGTCGCCGAGGACAGGCCGAACGGTCCCTCGAACAACGCGAGTGCCTTCCTCGCCTGGCGGAGAGCGATGAGCACCTTCGCGCGAGCCGTGAGCATCTGCGTGGACTGGAAATGCGACGGCGGGGTGCTGCGGGCACGAACACCCCACGACCGCAGCATCCCGAGCGCATCGGGCGCCGCCCCCGAGAGGAGGAACGCGAGAGCTTGAGTGGCGGCCGCGTAGGGCCACAGCTCGCGCGCCGATGCGGTGGCCGGAACGGACTCGAGAATCGTCCGAGCCTCGAGTGCGTCGCCGTGCTCGAGCGACAACCAGGCGGAGGCCAGGCGGAGGCTTTCCCCCCAGGGAGTGTCGACCCATCCGTCCGTTCGAGCGGTCGCGATGCGGGACTCCGCCGCACGCACATCGCCTTCCAACAAGGCGATGACGGCGAGGACCCCACGCGCGCGCATCTTCTGGGCAGGCGGGGCCATCCGCTCGACCTGACCGATCGCCAAGGAGGCGTCGCGAAGCTTGCCCATCGCGAAGTGCGTCATGCCGACCTGGTACCAGCCCTCGGTGACGATGTCGGCTGCGAGGTCCTGGCGACGACGAAGCGCGTCGACGAGCAGCGCGGCCGATTCGGTGGCGAGGGCGAAGCGGCCCGCGGCTCGCAGCAGGCTCACACGGAGAAGGAGTGCCTCGATTCGACCGTGCGCCGCAGCTTTCGCCTCGGGGAGCTTGCTGAGGGCGCTGATCACGGCGACCGGCGTCTCGGATGACGTGACCGTCTCGGGGTCGAGCCTCAGAAGGGTGTCGACGACGATCGGGTCGGAACCGCCGTGCGAGCGGAGCGCAGAGATCAGTGACCGGAAGCCGTCGGCGTCGCGCGACCACACTTCCGGCCCGGACGAGCGCAGCACGGACGCGAGGGTCGTCCACTGACCGGCGTCGGCGGCCAGCTGGGCGGCTCGGAGGGGCTCTCCCGTCGCGACGAGATGCTCCAGCAGCCGCACGCGCGCTCGATCGACCTCTGCGGGTCGCCGGGTCTCGATCTCGCGCAGCCATTGCGCTCGCACGGGCTCTGCGAGGACGAGGCGGGTCGAGCTCGGCCAGACGAAGCCCGCGTCCTGCAGCTCGGACAGCAGCTGCTGGGCCGTCGCGGTGGTCGAGTCGATTCCAATGGCCTCGGCGAGCTCGACATTGATAAACGGTGCGACGGCGAGCAGGCGCAGATCGTCGGTGATCGGTGTCGTCAGGTGCTGTTCCATGTCGCCGGTCAGGGATCGACTCGCATGCTCCGCGATGGCTTCCGCCTCGTCGCGACTGCGGAGCGAGAGCCCTTCGAGGCGAAGTCGCGAACTCACGAGCTGGGCGAGGGCCGGCCACCCGTGCGTGCGCGCCATGACGACGTCGAGAGCTGCATCCGTGATCTCCACCCCGTTGAGTTCGAACACCAGAGCCAGCTCGGCGCGCGACATCAGGAGATCCGCGGGCGGAACCACGTGGACATCGAACTCGAGGGTGACCAAGGGGCTCTCCAAACGGGTGACATGCCGGGTGGCCGCGACGACGCGGAGATCGCCGTCCGCGCGGAGGAGGTCGAGGATCTGTTCGGAGGTCACCCCCTGCTTGTCCGTGAGGTTGTCGACCAGGAGGACGTGCTGCGCGGGCCCCTCCTGGAACGCCGCCGAGACCCTTTCGAACCTCTCGGGTGTGATCTGCGCCGCGTCGATCAGCTGGACTCCGATGTCGGGGTCGTCCACGAGAGCGGTGGCGAACTGTCGGAGCAGTGACGTCTTCCCGACCCTCGCGGGGCCGCGGAGAAGCACCACATCGCTGGTCACGGCGTCTTTCAACGTCGTCACCGTGTCGCAGCGAGGAGTCCAGAATCGGCTCGCGCGGCGGGAGGCGCGCGCGAGAGAGGGTGAGGTGTCCAGGTCGATCAGCATCGGGTATCTCCAACTCGGTGACCGTCGTCCCTTTCCCTCCGGGCTTGAGGGAAGGGCAATCGGTGTCTCGCGTGATGGCGCGCACTGCTGATCATTGGGGGTGATTCATTCGACTCCTCTCCCGTGAGGGGGTCTTTCATCCCCGGCGTCATCCCCTCATCACCCCTTCCGCGTCATACTCCCCGCCCCGTCGGCCGGGGCGCTACGGGGTGTCCCGGGCCCTCGCCCGGGGCGCTTCCGGTGAGGGGCGTCGCGAGGTGGAGCTCGTGTCTGCCTATGCTGCGTCCGGCTCGGCGGCCTGTCGCCGGGCGTGGGAAAGGCGGGATCGAGTGGATATGCAGCGGGTGGTTCGCGTTCTGCGGGCCTACTGGAAGGCGATCGTCGCCCTGACCGTCGCCGGCGGCCTGGTCGGTCTGGGGTGGAGCGCGCTGCAGCCCCGTGTGTATACGGCAGATGCGAGCGGCTACGTGGCCGCGGTGACCTCCGACAATTCCACCGGGGCGGCTCTCGCCGGCGACCAGCTGGCGCTGTCGAAGGTCAAGTCGTTCATCGACATGGGGTACTGGCGCAGCGTCGCGGAGTCCGCCCGGGAGGATCTGGGCCTGACGGACAGTCCGGAATCTCTGGTGCAGCGCATCCAGGTGTCCAACCCGGTCGACACGGTCAACGTAAAGGTCCAGGCCAACGGGCCGACGCCGGAATCTGCTCGAGACCTGGCGGAGGCGTGGATCCGCGGCATGACCAAGGAGGTGAACGGCCTGCAATCCCCTGGCTCGGGTGAGGGGGCGGTCCAATTGATCGCGGGGGATTCCGCCCGGCTCCCCACGTCGCCGTCGTCTCCGAACGTTCGACTCGCCGTGGCTCTCGGAGCCATCGGCGGAGCGGTTCTGGGCATCGTCTTCGCGCTCGTGCGGCGCGCTTTCGACCGGCGCCTGCGCTCGGTCCACGACATCACGGAGGCGGTCGACGCCTCCGTGATCGGTGTGCTGCCGGTCGAGAAGGAACTGGCATCCGGACGCGCCGTGTTCTCGTTCGACGACATCCGAGACGGGCGGGGCTCCTTCGCGCACAAGGAGGCGATGCGCGAGCTCCGCACCAACCTCCAGTACGTCGATGTCGACCACCCCGCGCGCGTCATCGTGATCACGAGCCCGCTCCCGGGCGATGGGAAGTCGACCACCGCGGCGAATCTCGCGGTGAGCATCGCGGCGACCGGCCAGTCCGTGATCCTCATCGACGCGGACATGCGCCGCCCCGTGCTGGGAGGGATCTTCGGCTTCTCGGATGACGTCGGCCTCTCGGATGTGCTGGCCGGACGTGCACGCATCGAACAGGTGGCTCATCAGGTCGATGAGCACGGTCGCCTCTTCGTCGTCGCGGCCGGTCGTACGCCTCCGAACCCCACGGAGATGGTCGGCTCTCAGCGCATGCAGCAGCTCACCCGGAGGCTCGCAGACGACATGATCGTCGTCATCGACTCTCCTCCCACCCTCGCCGTCGCGGATGCCGCGGTGATAGCGAGCTGGGCGGACGGTGCCGTTCTCGTCGTCACTGCCGGACGCACCACGGACGACATGCTCGTTCGCGCATCGGAGAACATCGAGAAGACGCGGGGCCGACTGCTCGGCGTCGTCTTGAACCGTATGCCACTCCGAGGCGCGGATTCGAGCTACTACGGAGCGCAGTACGGGGGGTACTACGGCTATGGCGTCCCCGCGAGTCCGCAAGGCGCGTGGTGGCGGCGAGGCTGGTTCAGTGGCTCGCGGCGAGCGCGCGGTGGCGACATCGAGATCGAGGGCGATCCCGGCCCGCGGCGCCGCTCGGACCTTCCGCCCGACAACGTCAGCGGTCTGCGGACTCTGTCGCAGAAGAGGACCGCGCCCGCGCAATCAGGTGAACTGGCGGGTGAACAGGGCGCGGCTGTCGCCGCGGCATCCGGCGTCATCCCCGAGGGTGCAGGGGAGAATCGTCGCCGTCGTCGCTCGTGATCTCGTCACCGGCATGAAGGGGGGCGCCGATCCGATATCGGATCGGCGCCCCCTTCATGCTCTCGTCAGTGCGCCGTCGCCCCCGGAGCGACCACCGCCTTGAAGGTTCGCGCCAGGATGACGATGTCGCCGACGAGCGACCAGTTCTCGACGTAGAACAAATCGAGTCGGATGGCGTCGTCCCACGCGAGTGCCGACCGACCGCTCACTTGCCACAGTCCGCTCATCCCCGGTCGGACGATGAGGCGCCGGCGAGCGTCGTCGTCGTAGAACGCGACTTCCGCATCGCGCTGCGGGCGGGGCCCGACCAGGCTCATGTGACCGCGGAGGACGTTGAACAACTGGGGCAGTTCGTCGAGGGAGTACTTACGCAGCCACCGTCCGATCGGTGTCACGCGCGGGTCGTTCTCGACCTTGAACAGGGGCGTCCCGTCTCTTCCCTGTTCGATCAGCAGCTCACGCAGGCGCGCGTCGGCACCGTCGACCATCGAGCGGAACTTGAGCATTCCGAAGTGCGCTCCGCCTTGGCCGACCCGCTGCTGGCGGAAGAGGACGCGCCCGGGGCCCGACATCCGCACGAGGGCGGCCACGGTGAGCAGGACGGGTGAGAGGAGCAGGATCAACGTCGCCGAGCCGACGATGTCGAACGCGCGTTTCAGGACTCGTTGCGCGACGGAGTACTGAGGTGTCTCGATGTGTACGAGAGGAAGACCGGCGATCGGTCGCGTGTGGATGCGCGGTCCTGCCACGTCGACCAGATTGAGGGCGACGATGAGGTGCTCGCGTCCCGGCTCCAGGCCCCACCCGATCCGACGGATGTCCTGCGGTTCGAGATGTGCGCTGCCGGTGATCAGGACGCTGTCGGCGTCGAGATCCTGGAGCCGTTCGCGCAGGAGGCGTGACTGATCCCCGTCCCACCCGCCGTCGGTCGCGTCGTCGGTGAGGGTGTGAACGCCGACGACGACGAACCCGACCTCCGGTCGACGTCGGAGTTCGGCGGCGACGCGGGAGTTCTCCTGCTGCCCGCCCACCAGAATCACTCGCGTTGTCATCGCGCCGTGTCGTCGCCGGCGTACGAGCCATGACCGGCAGGCCGTTCGCATACCGACCAGGACGGCCGTCCCGACCGGCAGGCTGAGGAGGAAGTACCCGCGCGACAGGTCAATACCTCCCAAGTAGACCCCGATCGCGATCAGGCCGAACAGCTGTAGCGACGCCCCGATGATCAGTCGATGCTCGGCGATGCCGTGTCCGACAACCCGACGATGCCTGCTCCCGCTCAGCGCGAGTGCGATGAGCCACGCTGCGGAGAGGAGAACGGAAACGGCCGTGTAGCTCACGGGTAGTGCGCTGACCTCGATCGGATGAGGTCCGAGCCAGAGCAGCTGTGCCCCGAAGACCGCGGCCAGCACGACGGCCGTGTCGACGAGGACGAGGATCGTGGCGTACCGGCGCTCCCACGACGTTCCCGGAGCACGCCGTGGGAGCGAGGGTGACGCGGGAGGTGGTGAAGTCACGGTTGAGACGGCGAAGTTCATGAACGCTCCACTGACGGCGGCCGAGGGCCGAGAAGGGGCCGCCGCGGGGTCGGGAGGAATGCGGCGGGCCTCGGAACTGTGCCATTCGCCGGGCGCGGTCTCGATCGGGTCGAACGGGCCCGAGTCCGGGTGAAGTCGCCGGTGTCGACGGATTCCCGGGGCCGACCGCGCGAACTCTCGCGTCCTGCTCAGCCCGCCGAAGGCGCTCGACACTGATCCCCTGAACGCTCACCCGACTCTCGGGATCCTTCACCCGCGCCTCGCGTGACGACCCGTCGAGGCTGATGGTCGCTACGACATGTAAACATGTTCATGTGCGCGTAGCCTGCGGATCAAGCTGGGGAGATGAACGATGCGCCGGACCCGTGGAACGACTTCGCCCAGGAACTGGGAAAGCGACTTCTTCGCGCCCGCGCGACGCGCGGACTCTCCCAAGAGCACGTCGCCCACGCGGCGGGCCTTGCCACCTTCACGTACCGCAAGCTCGAGAAAGGCGAGTCCAATCCGGGGACTCCCGCCAATCCCCGTCTGAGGACGCTCGTCGTGCTGGCGGAAGTGCTCGATCTGTCTCTGGATGAGCTGATTCCCGAGCGGCCAGGAGGGGTTGCGCCCGGGCGTTGACCTCGATGTCGGAGGGTCGTGGTTCACTTTGTGCGTGCCCACCGATGATCGGGTCGTCGCGCAGCGACGACTCAGCGAGAGAGGTGTCAGGCATGAACTCAATCCCCGCGGCGCATTCTCCGGGATCGGAGAAGTGCGCCTTCGTGTGGTGCACGACAGAGCACGGTCACACCGTCCACCCGGACGATGAGGTGCATCGAAGCGCCGGTACGGGCTTTCCGGCGCGCGTTCGGGAGGGGTTCGTCGGCGGTGGCACGGTGACCGACATCGAAGTGGGCCTCGTCCGCGGCCCCGACGACCGCGAAACGTGGGTCGCCCTCGAATTCGGAGCCGGACGCACCGTTGCGATCGACGCCGCGGCGGCGCGTGTTCTCGGCAGGCTTCTGCGTGAGGATCGCGATATCGCCGCGGCGCTTCGGAATGACGCGGGGTGAGGGGGCACAGGGCAGTCGCGTGGCGTCGGGAAGGGCGCCGCTGTCGCGCTTCGACGATGCGCGCGCGAAGCGGTCGACGACGGGATGGTCACGCGTCACGCCGCACTGATTTCACCCCAGAATTCGTCCTTCGTGGGGAGGACGGCGGTGGCGGTCCGCCGTGAGCAACCTGCGTTTGACTGGGGGAGCGTGGAGGCGCCACGCGGAAGGAGACCCTCGATGTCCTCGCCACGTTCCTTGCTCGCGCCGCACGTGATCGTCGTCTGCACGGCGAATGCGATCCGGTCGCCGTTCATCGAGAACCTCCTACGTCAGCGGCTCGCAGAGAAGGGGTCCGGCAGGGTCGACCTCGAGAGCGCGGGAACCGCGGCCCGATCGGGTCTCCGCGCTGAGGCGGGCGCACGCAGCCTCGCGCTGGCGAAGGGCTTTTCGCTCGAGGAGCATCGCACGCGGCTCTTGAATGAGCAGATGCTCCGCCCGGGAACCACGGTGCTGTGTGCGGAGCGCACACACCGGCGGGTGGTCCTGGGAATGCGGCCCGACCTGATGGCGACGGTCTTCACCGTTCGCGAGTTCGCGCGACTCGTCGGTGCGGCACGCTCGACGGAGGCTGCGGCCACATGGCCGGCGCTGCTCTCCGCCGTCGCCCGGGTTCGTGCCGTGGAGCGTCACGTCGATCGAAGCGAAGACGACATCATCGACCCGATCGGACAGGGACCCGCAGTGTGGGCCGACTTCGAGAGAAGCGCCACGAGTGCCGTTGATGCGATCGCCGAGGCCGCGTCTGATCTGCTCGGCTCGGGCGGGACAGGCCATGGCCCCGTTCGGCCGCTGACACGCAGAGAGTATCGAGAATCGACCCGTACCCCCGGCTGAGCGCCGGCGGATCGACGGAGCGTCACGCCGCGGGGCTCGCGCTCGTTGTGTCGGCGGAATCGGCGGTCGCCGTCGTCGTCAGTCGGCGTTTCGAACGTTCTCGCCGCTGCCACCTGACGAGCGCCGTTGCTGCGTACCCCAGAGCCGCGCCGAGGGTGTTGGCCGCTACATCGATGGCGCTGGATGTGCGGCCGGGCAGGAAGAGCCCTTGCGCGATCTCGATGAGCAACGACGTCACCCAAGCGAGTCCGATCGCGCTGAGAGGGCGCCGTGGGAGAACGCTGTTCAAGAGGCCGCCGAACGGGAGGAACAGAATCACGTTGAGCGTGGCATCCACTCCGAATGGGAAGAGGGACGGCGCGGATCGGATCAGTTCGGGATACCACCTGGCCGCCCAGGCATCCACATGCTCGGGCCAGAACACGATCGTCGCCAGGGCGATGAGGTAGGCCGCCGCGGTCGTCATGGCTGTTCGGCGGCGACGAGCGACCGCACGGGCAATGGGCATGCCTCACGGTAGGCCCGAAGCCCGAGCCCCTCCTTCGTGGAGGGAGCGGGTGAGATCAGAGTCGCGCGGCGGTGGTGCCGGCCGTTCGACCGGCCAGGGGCGGCACGCGGCCGTCCTCCGTCTCGGCGCGCGCCATCATGCGGCCGAGGCCGATGCCGGCGCCGAGTGAGATGACGATCCACGCGAGCAGGGCGACCAGGAATGTGACGACCATGGGACTTCTCCTTTGGAGTCCGGGTGGTGCAACGACGAGGTGACTGCTGCTCACAGTAGCGGCGCCCGGTGTCCTGTGGGCGCATCGGCGCGACGAAAGATCGTCGATTCTTCAGCCGCGCCCGCCGAATGTCCGTCGCACGATGCGGAGCAGCCCGAGGAAGCCGAACAACCCGATCACGGCGCCGAGGACCGCGAAGAGGGTCACGGATCCGCCGAGGACCGGACCCCCGCCGGAAATGATGAGGACGACGGCGATCACCACCGCCGCGATGGAAACCAGAGTCGATGCGGCCTCGGCCGTGACCCGGTTCAGGATGCCGCCGGCATCCTTCCCCTCCTCGGAGCGGAGGGTGACGCCGATCGAGCCCTTCTCGATTCCCGTGAGGAGAGCCTCGAGGCGCCGAGGCATGCGCTGGATGCGCGCCATCGAGATCACGGTCGCAGCTTGGAGGTCCGTCGCCAGTCGCGTCATGGACAGGGTTCGCCGCAGCAGCGTCGGCATCAGCGGCAACGCGCGCCCCACCATGTCGAAGTCATCGACGATCACGCGCAGGCACCCCTCGAGGGTCGCGAAGCTGCGAAAGGCCGACGCGAGTTCGCCGGGCAGGGCGATGCGATGCTGACGGATGACGTCGACCATGCGCGTGAAGATCGACCCCTGGCCGCCCGTTCGCAGGTGTTCGGTTGTGAGCACGATTCCCACGTCGTGCCGGAATGCTTCGAGATCGACGTCGTCGGGGGCGTCGACGATGAGGAGCAGAGCATCGGTCGCCGCCACGTCGTTCTCGCTCAGCGCGGCCAGGAGCAGGGCCGTCATGTGCTCGCGTCGGCTGCGTTCGATGATCCCCACCGCGCCGAAGTCGATGAGTCCGAGGGTGCCGTCGCCCTTCAGGAGGACGTTGCCCGGGTGGAGGTCGGCGTGGAACACGCCGTACACGAGGATCTGCTCGATGACCGTGGACATGAGCACCTGGGCGAGCCGATCCCGTTGCTCCGGTCCCAGCGTCGCGAGAGCCTCGGCGGAATCACTCAACGCGGCGCCGTCGACCAGGTCCATCGTCAGAACCCGCGGCCCGCTCGCGTCGGGAAAGACCCGTGGCACCGAGACGAGACCCCGGCGATCGGGCTCCGCCTTGTCGATGCGCTCGAGGGTGGAACGGATCATGTCGGTGTTGCGCGCCTCGATGCGATAGTCGAGCTCCTCCAGGAGCGTCGCGGTGAAGCCCCGCGCGACCGACGCGATGTGAAGGTCTTTCCCCACCCGCGTGCGGACCTCGGCGCGATGCGCGAGTCTCCCGATGATGTCGGCATCCGCTTCCACCTGCGCACGCGCGGCGGGACGTTGCACTTTCACCACCACTTCCGTCCCGTCGAGCAGCCGTGCTCGGTGGACCTGAGCCACCGAGGCGGCCGCGAGCGGCGCACGATCGACTTCGGCGTAGACCTCGTCGATCGAGGTGCCGAGGTCGGTCTCGATCACCTCGCGCACCGTCTCCCAGGGCAGGGTCGTCGCCTTGGTCTGCAGGGTCGACAGTGCGCTGAGGTACGGCTCGGGGATGAGGTCGCGGCGAGTCGAGAGCACCTGACCGAGCTTGACGAAGCTGACGCCGGCGTCGTTGATGGTCGCGACGATCGCGTTGGCGCGCTCCTCCGCGGTGCTCAGCTCCTGTTCCACTCGTGCGTGACCGCCGTGGAACAGCCAGCCCACGCCGTGTCGGGAAGCGATCGCCAGGATCTCGAGATAGCGCCGCGTGCGCTTGCGTTGCCGCAGTGCGGCCCGGACGAGATCGACGGGGTTGGGAAGAGGACGTGTGGGGAAGATCGCTTCGCTCGCCACCAGTGCCGCCACCCCGATCGCGAAGGCCCAGGCGATGGCGAGGGCGATCAGTGCGAGCCACAGACCGACGCTTCCCGAGGCGTCCGGAGATGTGCCCGTCTGCCGGAGGGTCCATTCCGCGAAGGGGACGCCGACGAAGAAGACGAGCAGCCCGACGACGATGCTGCGCGGCCACCCGACGGCGGTTCCGAGGATGCGGCGGGCGACGAACCCCACGAGCACCGCCGAGACGACGGCGGCGACGGAGATGAGAAGGCTGACGACCACGGGGTCAGCGTAGCGGCAGCATCACGAGATGCGGATATGTCCGCAGTGCGCGCAGGACCAGTGCGCGAGGCGACCGGAACAGGTCTCGACCATGGCCGTGAGGCAGGACGGGCATCGAGGAGCGAATCCCCGGTCGCTGTCGTCGTCTGACGACGCCGACGGAACGGAGAGGCGAAGTGTCGGGAGCATGCGTGTCCTTTGTGGCGGGGTATGCATTCTTACATGCGCATGCAGGGGGAGGAGCGTTGTCCACAGGATTCGTCCGTGGCCCGCGACAGGAGCCCCGAGGAGACGCCGAACGCCCCGGCCGAGGCCGAGGCGTTCGACGGGAGCGCTGAGATCAGGGGCGACCCATGCCGTGGTACGTCCAGCCCGCAGCCCGCCAGGCGGACGCGTCGAGGCAGTTGCGACCGTCGATCACGATGTGTCCCCGCGTGAGCGTGGCCGCGTGCGCCGGATCGAGCTGATGACGGTACTCGTCCCATTCGGTGACGACGATGACGGCATCCGCGTCCTGAAGTGCCTCGTCGCGGTCGTGCACGTAGGTCAGCTGCGGGTGGATGCGCTGCGCGTTCTCGATGGCCGCGGGGTCGGTCAGAGTGACATCGGCGCCCAGACCGTGCAGGCGAACCGCGACGTCGAGGGCGGGGGAGTCCCGGATGTCGTCGCTGTGCGGCTTGAACGCGGCGCCGAGCACGGTGACCTTCTTCTGGTAGACCGAGCCGCCCAGTGCCTCGCTCGTCAGTTCGACCGCACGGTCGCGTCGACGCAGATTGATGGCGTCGATCTCGCGCAGGAAGGCGACGGACTCGCCGCGGCCGAGTTCTTCGGCGCGCGCCGAGAAAGCACGGATGTCCTTCGGCAGGCAGCCGCCACCGAAACCGATGCCGGCCCCGAGGAAGCGGCGGCCAATACGGGCGTCGTGCCCGATCGCGTCGGCAAGGGTCGTCACGTCGGCACCGGTCACCTCGGCGATCTCGGCGATGGCGTTGATGAAGCTGATCTTCGTCGCCAGGAAGGCGTTGGCGGAGACCTTCACGAGCTCGGCGGTGGCGTAGTCCGTGACGATGAACGGCGTGCCCTTCGCGATCGAGGGGTGATAGACCTCGCGGAGGATCTGCGCGGCTCGCTCGCCCTCCACGGTCGCGACGCCCTCTGAGAACGGGACGCCGGCCACCAGGCGGTCGGGGTCGATCGTGTCCTGAACGGCCCATCCCTCCCGGAGGAACTCCGGGTTCCACACCAGGGTCGCGCCCGTCTCGGTCACCCGCGGGGCGAGCGTCGCTGCGGTGCCGACCGGCACGGTCGACTTTCCGGCCACGAGATCGCCCTCGGACAGGTAGGGAAGCAGTCCGTCGACGGCGGCGTTCACGTAGGTGAGGTCGGCCGCGTACCCACCAGCCTGCTGCGGGGTACCCACGCCGATGAAGTGGACCTTGGCCCCCTGCGCGGCGGACATGTCGGTCGTGAAGGAGAGCCGGCCCGACGCGATGCCCTCGGTCAGGATCTCCTGCAGCCCGGGCTCGAAGAAGGGCGCCTCGCCCTTGCTCAGAGCGGCGATCTTGCGCTCGTCGACGTCGATGCCCACGACCTCATGGCCGATGGATGCCATCGCCGCCGCGTGCACCGCACCCAGGTAACCGCACCCCACTACAGACAAACGCACGATGAAAGCCTTTCAGATTCTTGTCGACGCGACGCGGATGCATCCTGTCGCGGACCCGCGGACACGCGGGGATTTCACGCGGCGGTGTCGCCCGGCGCCAGGGCGGCGCGAGCGGTTTTGCCGAGAATGACGAAGTCGCCGAGGAGCGTCCAGTTCTCAACGTACGACAGGTCGAGACGGACGGACTCTTCCCACGAGAGCGACGAGCGGCCGCTGACCTGCCAGAGCCCGGTGATTCCGGGCTTGGCGAGGAACCGGCGGTGGACGTGATCCGCGTACTGGGCCACCTCGGACGGCAGCGGAGGTCGGGGACCCACCAACGACATCGAACCGCCGATCACGTTGAAGAGCTGGGGCAGCTCGTCGAGGCTGAACTTGCGCATCACCCGGCCGATCGGCGTCACGCGCGGGTCGTTCTTCATCTTGAACAGGACCTCGTTGCCGGAGTCGCGTTGTTGCGCGGCGAGATCGTGCAGAAGGTCCTCGGCGTTGACGACCATCGAGCGGAACTTGATCATCGTGAACTCGTTGCCGTGATACCCGACGCGCGTCTGGCGGAAGAACACCGGCCCCGTGCTGGAGAGGCGCACGGCAATGGCGAGGAAGGCGAGGACCGGGCTGAGCAGGATGACGCCCGTCACGCTCGCGACGAGGTCGACGGTCCGCTTGAGGAACACCTGCCCGCGCGAGAAGCGCGGGGTCTCCACGTGGATGAGGGGGAGACCCGCGACCGGTCGGGTGTGCAGACGCGGACCGGCGATGTCGATGATGCTGGGGGCCAGCACGAGGTGCTGACGCCCGGCTTCCAGACTCCACGAGATCTGCTTCACCTTGTCGGCGGGGAGCTCGTCGGCGCTCGTGACGGCGACGGTATCGGCGCCCGTGACGGACAGAGCCCGTCCGATGTCACCGACGTGACCCATGACGGGGATGGTCGTCCCGGGGATCACGTCGGCGATCTTCCCGTTGGGCACGCACGCCCCGACGACGCGGTAACCGGCACTCGGGGTGCGCGCGAACTCGCGCGCCAGCTGGGTGACGGACGTCAACGATCCGACGAGGAGCACGTTGGCGGAGTACTTGCCCTGCGACCGCTGGACGATGAGCCACTGGCGCCAGAGCCACCGCGTGAAGATGAGGACGGCGATCCCGGCGGGGAGCGAGATGAGCAGGTAACCGCGAGCGACGTCGATCTGCGTCAGGAAGGCGAGGATCGCGACGGCGCCGAACACACGGAAGCTCGAGTCGATGATCCGCACGTATTCCTGGGAGCCGGTGCCGATGACGCGGTCGCTGCGCGAGTCGACGAACGACAACGCCCACATCCAGGCGACGATCAGGATCGCGGAGAAGATCCAGTACGACAGGTCGGTGATGCGACCGTCCTTGTTGGCGGCGACGGCGACGTTGCCGGTACCGAACCAGATCAGCTGGGTTCCGTAGACGACCCAGACCAGCGCGGCGAGGTCGGTGAGGAAGAGATTGCGGCGATAGCGCAGGCGCCAGCGATCTCGCGGGTGTGCGGCCACGGTCGTCGGCGCCGGGGCAACAGGGATCTGCTCATCGGCGTCGGCGATGCCGCCGTAGCTGTCCTGCGACGCCGATGTCGCGTCGACTCTCAGGTCAGACGTCACAGTGCTTAGGCCTTTCCCCCAGGGTGCCTGAAAATTCACTTTCTCCCCGCTGAACGATAACAGGCGGATCTCACCCAGTGAATCACCCTCGGGTGAATGCGATGTTTCGGGGACACGCGCGATCCGGTCACTTTCCGCCCGTGCGGGAGGCGTCCCGCGGCGCCGGGAAGCGGTGTCGTTACACTCGGGCGACGGATGATCGCCGGCCCTCGACCGATGCGCCGCGGCCGAAAGGACCATCGATGACGCGCACGCGAACGCGCTCCGCTCGCGCGAGAAGACGCCGCCGCGCCGCCCTCCTCGTCGCGGTCGCCGCGGTCGTCGCCGTCGCGGCGGCCGCCATCGCCGTGCCGATCGTGCTCGATCGCTTCGCATCTCCCGCCCCCGCGGCGGTCTCGACGCCCTCCTCTCGGGCCGAGTCGCCGCGCCCGACTGATTCTCCGACCCCGACTCCGACCCCGCCCCCTACCCCGACCCCGACCCCGACGTCGCCGGTCGCCCAGCCCTGTGTCGGTGAGGACACCCTTCTCACGATCTGGGCGCACCCGGATGACGACATCATCTTCGCCAACCCGACGATCTCCGAGGCGATCGCGGCGGGCGACTGCGTCCGCACGGTCTTCGTCACCGCGGGCGACGCCGGCCGTGGCATGGATTACACCCGATCGCGAGAGCTCGGCATCCTGCGCGCCTACAACGTGATGCGAGGAGAAGAGGGGCTCTGGGACGAGACCGAGATCACCCTGGACGCGGGAATGCGCGTCGATCGTCTGACGCCGCAGGGGGACCCCCGTGTGTCCGTCCTCTTCGTCCGTCTTCCCGACGGCAACATCACCGACGGAGGGTTCGCGGCGACCGGGTACGCGACGCTGAGCAAACTGCTTGACGGGTCGATCGCCTCGCTCGCTCCCATCGACGGCGGCCCCGCGCTGAGCAGCGCTCAGCTCACCGCGAGTCTCGCGGAGCTCGCCGAGGCGTTCCACCCCTCCCAGACGCTGACCCACATTCCGCGGGGGAGCGCGTTCGCGCCCGGCGATCATCCTGACCACTCGGTCGTCGGCACACTCGTGCGTGACGCGATCGGACCGACCGCGGACGCCGGCCCGGGGCTGCGCTACTTCGTGGGTTATCCGTCCGAGAATCTGCCCCGCAACATCGAGGGGGCGGCCCTCGACACCAAGGTGGAGATCTACCGGGTCTACACCCAACAGGACGACGTCATCCGTTGCGCCGACCGCGATGGGTGTCTCAAGACGCGAAAGTTCGGCGAGTGGCTCCGGCGGTCCTACCCCAAGACCGAGGCCGAACTGCAGATGCCCTGAGCCGGCCGGTACGGCTCAGTCCTGGAGGCGGAGCAGAGACACCGCGACCTCGTGGCATCCGTCCGGCGTGGGCAGGCCGTAGTCGATCTCGACCACCGAACGCAGGTCGGCCGCGAGCTCGTCGGCGGTGGGCTTGGATGCCAGGGCCTCGAGGATCGGCACGATGAGGTCGTCGTACTCGTCGTCGGGCCACCCGTCGCCGATGTCGCGGACCCCGATCGGGTCCCACTCCCAGAGGACGGCGCGTACGCGCAGAGCAGCGGGCGACAGCGACCGCGGCGGTGAGGACGTCTGCATGGGGCGAGTGTGGCCGCGCTCCCTCGGTTTCGGCTGAGCGTTATCGATGGACCGGATGAATTGCCGTAGGTGCTCAACCCCGCCGAGCGGGGGAACTCTCGGGCGCTGACAGGGATACCCGGGGTCGCCGCGATAGCGTCGAGACGGAAGACGAAGAACCGAACCGGGGGCCACGCGGCCCGACCGGCGCGGTGCAGGAGAAGAGGACGGAACCGCCGTGCGCACTGACGACGATCCCTCGCCCGACACGGCACCCGACGATTCCGCTGTCGATCGCGCGCGCCGCGCCCGGTTGACCCGGCGCGGACTGCTCATCGGTGGGCTCGCGGTCGTCGGGCTCGGGGCGGGTGCGCTGGTCTACCGCAACGTCCGACGGAGTTCCGGCCCTGTCGGCACCTGGGTCTCGCTCGCGCCGATCCTGCCGGCATCCCTCCCCTCCCCGTTGCCGCCCTCTCCGGCCGCGCAGGCTGCCGGCACCGACACCGCGATGGCGATCTGGGCCCACGCGGACGACGACATCATCTTCGCCAACCCGGCGCTGTCGGAGGAGATCGCCTCGGGGCGTACCGTTCGTGCCGTGTTCGTCACGGCGGGTGACGCGGGCAAGGGCCTCGAGTACGCGGAACAGCGGGAGGCCGGTATCCGCGCCGCGTACGACGAGATGCGCGGCAGCACCGCGCCGTGGCAGGAGGAGAAGCTCACGCTGCTCTCGGGCGCACAGGTCATACGGTTCACCCCCTCGGACGAGCCGCGCCTCTCACTCACGATGATGCGGCTGCCGGATGGAGGTCTGGATGCCGAGGGCTTCGTCGCGACGGGCAACGTGTGCCTGACGCGGCTCATCAACGGTTCCGCGGCGACGCTGACATCGGTGGACGGCTCGACCGTCTACGACCGCGCGCGCCTATCGGCGACGATCGTCGAGCTCCTGGCTGCGGCGCAGCCGACCCACGTGACCACGAACATCCCTCACGAGAGCGCTTTCGCGCGCGGCGATCACCCCGATCACTCGGCGGTGGGTTCGCTCGTGCGAGCCCTCGCGCCGCAGGCGGGCATCGGACCGGAGGCGATGTCCTATTACATCGGGTACCCCTCGCAGGACGAGCCCGCCAACGTCGACGGTGCGGTGCTCGACACGAAGGTGCGGATCTACGAGACGTACGCCGCGGACGACCCCGTCGTGACCTGCGCCGATGCCTCGGCATGCCTCTCGCAGCCGGGGTTCGGGGCGTGGTTGCGCCGCTCGTACCCGAAGGGCGAGTCCGAGCTGCGCGTGAGCTGAGGGCCCCGGCCGTGGTCGGTGGCGGCAGCGGTGTCAGTGCTCGCTGTCACGCCGGGGGATCGTGACGCGCAGTCGATAGCCTCCGCCGCTGCGCGCCGCGGCGTCGAGGTGGCCGCCGAGCAGCTCGGCGCGCTCGCGAAGACCGAGCAGGCCCGTCCCGCTCGAGGGCAGGTGGATACCGTGCTCGGTCGCGGCGTCGTTCTCGATGACGACGTCGATCGCGGCGGTGTCCGCGGTCGCGGTGACCTGGACGCGCGCCCCGGGCGCGTGCTTGCGGGCGTTCGTCAGGCCTTCCTGGACGGTGCGGTAGACCGCGCGTTGGAGGGGAGGAGCGAGATCGGCGGGGAGAGAGATATCCAGCTCCGCCTCGAGGCCGCTCTCTCGCACGAGTCGGGGGAGGTCGTCGACCGTGGGCTGCGGTTCGGCGGAGTCGGTGCGCGCTCCGTCGGCGCGCAGGACCCCCACCATCTGGCGGAGCTCATCGAGCGTCCGGACCGCGAGGGAGCGGATGACCCCGGCGATCCGTCGCGACTCGGGATCGGGAGACGAGACCTGGAGGGCCCCGGCCTGGACGGCGACGAGGCTGACCTGATGAGAGACGACGTCGTGCATCTCGCGTGAGATGCGGACGCGCTCGCGCCGGAGGACGTCCTCCCTCTCTCTCTCGCGCCCCGCCTCGCGCGCGAGCGACAACTCTGCGACACGGTCGGAGAGTTCGCGGTGCGTGCGGACGAGGGCGCCGAGGGCGATGGGCGTCGCGGCGTACATCAGGGCGTAGAGCAAGGCGGGCGCGAGGAAGTCCATCTCGGGCAGCTGCCAGTCGGGCAGGAGGAAGCAGCCGAAGGTCACCGCTCCCGCAGCGACCAGGAGAGGGATGCGACGGGTCCGCACCGCGACCGAGTACAGCGCGATCGGGGCGGCGATCGTCATGGAATCCACGACGAGGCCGGGAAGCACGAGTGCGAACGACACCCAGGGCAGGCGGCGGCGCACGAGGAGCCCCGCCACCGCGACGAGAGCGAGAGCGGTCTCGATCGTCGACCACGAGGGAATCGAGACGGCGACGTCGATGAAGGCCGCCGCGGCGAGCGTGAGGTCGACGACGACGGCGAAGCCGCGCGTTCCGCTGAGTCGTTCGACGGCCCGCGGGACGAAGCGCGTCATGCGCGGCGCCGACGGGGGCGTGCCCGCTCCGAGATGAGAGCCGCTTCGAGCCGCGTCGACACGGACAGCTTCGACAGGATCGCGCTGACATGGTCCTTCACGGTCGCGCCGCTGAGGTGCAGTCTTCGGCCGATCTCGGCGTTGGATTCACCCGTGGGGAGGCAGGCCAGGACGTCGCGCTCGCGATCCGTCAGGAGGGCGATCCGCCGCACGGCGTCGTGGTCGGGTGCGCCGGTGTAGCCGTCGACCAGGGTGCGCGAGACCTGCGGTGACAGCACCACTCCGCCGGCGGCGAGTGTGCGCACCATGGCCGCGAGGTTCTCCGGCGCGGTGTCTTTGACGAGGAACCCCGCCGCACCGTCGTACAGTGCGCGAGCGATGTACTCGTCCGTGTCGAAGGTCGTCAGGATGCCGATGACCGGGCGGTGGGCGTCGTGTCGCAGGTCGCCCAGGATGTCGAGGCCGCTGCGTTCCGGCATTCGGATGTCGAGGAGGACGACGTCCGGGCGTTCGCGGCGGATGGTGTCGACGGCGACGTCTCCGTCTACGGCCGCGACGACCCGGATGTCGGGCGCAGCGCCCAGGATCAACTCGAAACCGGAGCGTACGAGGGCTTCATCATCGACGACTACGACCCGGATCACGACTCACACCCTACGACGCCCGCCGGGCGACGCGAAGGGCGGGGGCGTTGGTGACGAGCGCCCCCGCCCGTGGTCATCAGTCGTCCGAGACGGTGACGGTGACGTCGATATTGCCGCGCGTGGCGTTGGAGTACGGGCACACCTGGTGTGCCGCGTCGGCGAGCTGCTGGGCGAGCTCGTGCTCGATGCCCGGGAGGACGACCTCGAGGAGGACGGCGAGCTGGTAGCCGCCCTGGCCGTTGGGCCCGATCTGCACGCGGCCGCCGACCGAGGAGTCCTCGATCGTGACCTTCTGTGCGCGCGCGACGGAGTGCAGCGCGCTGTGGAAGCAGGCCGCGTAACCCGCGGCAAAGAGCTGCTCGGGGTTGGTGCCCTGGCCGGATCCGCCGAGCTCCTTGGGCGGTGCGACCTCGAGGTCGATGTACTCGCCGGCCGAGACGTGGCCGAGGCGGCCCTGACCGGTGGACAGCGCTTCTGCGGTGTAGAGAACGTCCATGAGTGTGTTCCTTTCTGGGGACGGGGTGTCGGGCGGTTCAGGAGGCGTCGCGCGTCGCGCGTTCGGCGGCGACGGCGTCTTCCGGGTGGTCGCGCAGGTCGCGCATCGCGGCCGTCAGCTGGTGCAGTGCATCGATGAGGTCTCGAGCGCTGTCGGCGTCGGGGAGTCCCGAGCCCTGCGCGATGCACCGCGGCACGTGCGCGAGTTCGGTGCGCAGCTCGTGACCTCTCGGGGTGAGGGAGACGGTGACCACGCGCTCGTCGCGGCCGTCGCGCGTTCGCGTCACGTACCCGGCGGTCTGCAGGCGCGCGAGCATCGGCGACAGTGTTCCCGAGTCGAGCTGGAGCGCGTCGCCCAGGCTGCTCACGGTCTGGTCGCCGTCGTTCCAGAGGGTCACGAGCGCGATGTACTGCGGATACGTGAGGTTCCAGGGCTCGAGCAGAGCCCGGTAGGCCTGGGTCGTCGTGCGGTTCGCCGCGTAGAGGGCGAAGCAGACGAGGGCATCGACAGCGGGCATGCGATAAGGGTTGCACACAATTTAATTGTGCACAACTTAACCTACTCGTCACGGGGCGGACGGCACGACGCTCCCGTCCGCGAGCGAGATGGTGACGTCCGCACCCGTGTCGAAGGACACCCGCCATACCGAGCCGCCCTCGGCGCGTTCGATCCCGACCTCTTCGACGCTGCCGTCGCCGTGGGCCGCGACGGCGGTCCGCACGGCATCCGCCATCGTCGTCCCCGCCCTCTCGAGCGCGGCACGATCCTCGGCGTCGAGGGTGTCCGCCTCGCCCCGCGAGAGCACCTGCCCTCCGTCCGCGCTGATCCGCAGATCCTCGGCTCGCCCGCTCATGGCCACGCGGACCTCCCACGAGCCGTCGTCCTCGCGCTCGAGATCGACGGCGCGCCCGCCGCTGTCCGACTCCGCGCGCACGACGGCCGCGACGACCGTCTCCGAGGTGCCCGCGCCCGTCGTGGAGGGGGCGCAGCCCGTCAGTGCCAGGGCGAGAGGCGCGGCCGTGAGGATCGCGAACGGAAGACGAAGAGAAGTCATGCCGGGAGGCTAGTGACAGGCTCGCCGCGCACGCCCGGCGTTGCGCTCGGGACGACGTTCGTGTTCATGCGCGGAGGTATCAACTCGTCGGCATGACGTCAACCGTCCCCGTCCGTCCAGATTCGAGTCGAACGATGGTCGGCATGAGCGAGATCACTGCACACCACGGACTCTTGACCGACATCGACCTCCACGTCGACGACACCGGCGGCACGGGTCGTCCCGTCGTCCTCATCCACGGCTGGCCCCTCTCGGGGGAGTCCTGGGCCCACCAGGTTCCGGCGCTCGAGGAGGCCGGCTACCGCGTCGTCACCTACGACCGCCGCGGCTTCGGTCGCAGCGACAAGCCCCGCACGGGGTACGACTACGACACCTTCTCGGACGACCTCGAGGCGGTTCTGGCCGCGCTGGATCTGCGCGACGCGACTCTCGTCGGTTTCTCGATGGGAGGTGGCGAGGTCGCCCGCTACCTCACGCGGCACGGCGCCGACCGCGTGCGCAGCGTCGTCTTCGCCGCGGCGGTGCCGCCGTATCTCGCGAAGACCGACGACAACCCCGAGGGTCCGCTCGACGACGAGACCGCCGACGGCATGAAGCAGGGCCTGAAGGACGACGAGAAGGCGTTCTACCACCAGTTCACGACCGACTTCTTCTCGGTCGACGGCACGCTCGTCGTCTCCGAGGCGGACCGCGCCGAGGCGGAGCGGCTCGCGAACCAGGCCGACCACCATGCGGCGCTGAAGGCGATGGAGGCGTTCGCGACAACCGACTTCCGCGAGGACCTGCCTAACGTCACCGTCCCGACGCTCGTCATCCACGGCGACAGTGACGCGACGGTTCCCTTCGAAGGGTCGGGTGCGCGCACGCACGCCGCGATCGCGGGCAGCGAGCTGCACGTCGTCGCCGGTGCTCCGCACGGCGTCAATGTCAGCCACGTCGACGAGTTCAACCGCGTGCTCATCGACTTCCTGCAGCGCTGATCTCCTGCGCGGCCGGATGCGCGCCCGGCCGCGCAGGTGAATCCCTCACCTTCATCGGGTGACGCGGTGGGCGGGCACGACGCGAGACGCCCCGGCGGTGTCGGACGTTCCCGGGATGCCGCGGAATCACGCCTCTACGGTGGCGATCATGAGCGCCCGCGATGCCGAATCCCTCGACGGCGCCCCGATGCGACGACGACGTCGTCGTCCCCACCGCGCCTGGCGTGAGGGCGGGGCGACGACGGCGCCGTGGGGGCTGGAGCTGCTGGGGTGGGCGACGGCCGCCGCGGGTGCGGGTGCCCTGGTCGCGCGGGCTCTCGCACCCGTCCTGCCCGCTTCGAGCTCTGCGATCGTCTCGCAGGCGGTCATCTGGGTCAGCCTCGCTGTCCCCGTGGTCTGGGCGTGGAGCCGCTCTCGCCCTCGCGGTCTTCTCGCCTTCCGCGCCGTCGACGTCCTGTACGGGGCGGTCCTCGGGGTCACCCTGCGATTCGTCCAGGGAGCCCTGGCGCAAGCCGAGAGCGGACCGCTGCCGTGGCCGTCGACCCCCAGCGTCGATGGGGCCCTCCCCGACGGTTTCGTCGTCGACGCGATCTCCGCTGTCGTCGTCGCCCCCGTGCTCGAAGAACTCCTCTTCCGCGGTGTCGTGCTCGTGTGTGCCTACACGATTGTCCGCCGGTGGGCGGGGCGCGTCGCCGGAGGGATCGCGGCGACGGCGATATCCGCGGCGCTGTTCGTCTCCGCGCACCTTCTCGCGGCGACGCTGTCCGTTCCGGATGTGTGGGCTCTCGCGCTGGTCGGGGTCGTCACGGCCGTGCTCGTGCTCGGTACCGGCAGGCTGTGGGGGGCGGTCGCCACGCACATCGTGTTCAACGCCACCGGGGTCGTCCTCGTCGCCGTCGGGACCCTCTGGGGGTGACGGATCGCCCGCGTTTGGTCTCGGCATCCGAATGACGTAGTCTTGATCTTTGGTGCCTGCCTCTCTGCGAGCAGGTTGCCCGAACGTGAGCCCTCCACCGGCCCTGTTCCCCGAGTCGTCGACACGGGAACGGACCACCGGAGCGGGATTCACGAACTCCTCCGTTCGATCAAGAAAGCAGCACTACTGTGACGCGCACTTTCACCCCCAAGGCCGCTGAGGTCACGCGCGAGTGGGTCGTTATCGACGCCACCGACGTCGTTCTCGGCCGCCTGGCCTCGCACGCGGCGGTCCTCCTCCGCGGCAAGCACAAGCCGACCTTCGCCAACCACATCGACTCCGGCGACTTCGTCATCGTGATCAACGCCGAGAAGGTGGCGCTCACGGGTCAGAAGCTCCAGAACAAGAAGGCGTACCGCCACTCGGGCTACCCGGGCGGTCTGAAGTCCGTCACCTACGACGAACTCCTCGAGAAGAACCCTGTCCGCGCGGTCGAGAAGGCCATCCGCGGCATGCTGCCCAAGAACAGCCTCGGCGCGGCGCAGCTCAAGAAGCTCAAGGTCTACCGCGGCGCGGAGCACCCCCACGGTGCCCAGCAGCCCACGGCATACACCTTCGACCAGGTCGCCCAGTAAGCGCCGCCGGATAAGGACGAAACAGTGTCGAACATCGACTCCAGCAACTACAGCACCGAGACGCCGGCCGAGCAGTCCGTCGTCGCCGCCGAGCGCCCCGTGCTCTCGGTCCCCGGCGCAGCCGTCGGCCGCCGCAAGCAGGCCATCGCCCGCGTGCGCCTGGTTCCCGGCTCGGGCACGATCACGGTCAACGGCCGCACGATCGAGGACTACTTCCCGAACAAGCTGCACCAGCAGCTGATCAACGACCCGTTCACGGTGCTCGAGCTCGCGGGCTCGTACGACGTGATCGCGCGCATCTCCGGCGGCGGCCCCTCGGGCCAGGCCGGCGCACTGCGCCTGGGTATCGCCCGTGCGCTCAACGAGATCGACGCCGAGAACAACCGCCCGACCCTGAAGAAGGCCGGCTTCCTCTCGCGCGACGCTCGCGTCAAGGAGCGCAAGAAGGCCGGTCTCAAGAAGGCCCGCAAGGCGCCTCAGTACTCCAAGCGCTGAGTTCGAAACTCCGTATGCCTCTTTTTGGCACGGACGGGGTGCGGGGGCTGGCCAACGGCCTCCTCACCGCCGAGCTCGCGTTGCACCTGGCCCAGGCGACTGCCGTCGTCCTGGGCCAGGGCCGTTCTGCGGAGGCGCGCAAGGCCGAGGGGCGTCGCCTCACGGCCGTCGTCGCGCGCGATCCTCGCGTCTCGGGGGAGTTCCTCGCAGCCGCGGTCTCCGCAGGGCTGGCTTCCTCCGGTGTCGACGTCCTCGACGCCGGCGTCATCCCGACCCCCGCTACCGCGTTCCTCATCGCCGACCGTGACGCCGACTTCGGCGTGATGGTCTCGGCCTCGCACAACCCCGCTCCCGACAACGGGATCAAGATCTTCGCCCGTGGCGGCACCAAGCTCCCCGACATCGTCGAGCAGCGCATCGAGCGCGCTCTCGAGGGGGAGCGTCTGCAGCCCACGGGCGCCGGTGTCGGCCGTATCCGTCGCTTCGCGGATGCCGAGGACAGGTATGTGCTGCACCTGCTGGGCTCGCTGCCGCACCCGCTCGACGGCATCCATGTCGTCCTCGACTGCGCGCACGGAGCAGCCGCCGGTGTCTCTCCCGAGACGTTCAAGGACGCCGGCGCGACGGTCACCGTGATCGGCGCCGACCCCGACGGACTGAACATCAACGACGGCGTCGGCTCGACGCACCTCGACGTGCTCGCCGAGACCGTCGTGCGCCTCGGCGCCGACGTCGGCATCGCCCACGACGGGGACGCCGACCGCTGCCTCGCCGTGGACGCGCAGGGCAACGTCGTCGACGGCGACCAGATCATGGCGATCCTCGCGGTCGCGATGAAGGAGCGTGGGACGCTCGTCGACGACACGCTCGTCGCAACCGTCATGAGCAACCTCGGTCTCCACCGGGCGATGGAGGCCCATGGCATCCGGGTCCTCCAGACCGGCGTCGGAGACCGCTACGTGCTCGAGGCCATGAACGAGGGCGGATACTCCCTCGGCGGCGAGCAGTCGGGGCACGTCATCATGAGCGACTTCGCCACGACCGGCGACGGACTGCTGACGGGTCTGCACGTCGTCGCCGAGATGGCGCGGCAGGGGAAGACCCTCGCCGAACTGGCGTCGCTGATGACGGTGTACCCGCAGGTGCTCGTGAACGTCCGCGGTGTCGACCGCGACGGTGTCGGCGATGAGGGCGTGCAAGCGGCGGTCGCCGCGTCGACGGCCGAGCTCGGCGACTCCGGGCGCGTGCTGCTGCGCGCCTCGGGGACCGAACCGCTGGTCCGCGTGATGGTGGAGGCGGCGTCGGAGGATGTCGCTCGGGCCCACGCCGACCGGCTCGCCGACGTCGTGCGGGAGCGCCTCGCGCTGTAGGCGCTCGTCCCCTCGACGAGTTCGAGAACCTCCGCGCGCGTCCGGTCCCTTCGACAGGCTCAGGGACCTCGATTCATCGGAGTCGCTGAGCCTTCGTCGTTCAGTACTCCAGCGACTCGATGTAGCGCAGCAGCACGCCCTCGCGCAGAGCCCAGGGTGAGACCTCGAGCTCTTCGACGTCCATGGCCTTCATCGCGCGCTCAACCACGATCGCGGCGGCGACGATCTGGAACGTCCGATCCGCGGTGATGCCGGGCAGTGCCTCGCGCGCGTCGGCGGGAATCTGCGCGAGACGCGGGATCCAGTCCTTCAGCTGCCGGCGGGGCAGGACCATGCGGTCGATCCCCGACCAGCCCGGCACCGGGTACCCCGCGAGCTTCGCGAGAGAGCGGATCGCCTTCGACGACCCCACCACGTGGTCGGGTCGGGGGAGCGCGGCGAAACGTTCGGCCACCGGTGCCAAGACCGACATGGCGTGCTGGCGCAGCGCGTCGATCTCGTCGGCGCTGGGCGGATCGTGGGGGAGGAACTGCACGGTCGAGCGTCCCGCGCCGAGCGGGACCGACTCCGCGAGACCGGGCAGCTCGTCGGCACCGCCGGCGATCTCGAGCGATCCGCCGCCGATGTCGAACAGCAGGATCTGTCCCGCCGACCACCCGAACCAGCGCCGCACTGCGAGATAGGTGAAGCGCGCCTCGGTCTCGCCGCCGAGCACCTGCAGCGGCTGGCCGAGGGCTTCCTCGATCCGCGCGATCACGGCGTCGCCGTTGGTCGCCTCGCGGACCGCCGACGTCGCCGTCGCGAGGAGCTCGTCGACGCCCTCGGCCTCAGCCGTCGCGCGGGCCGCGGCGACGGCATCCACGAGTCCCTTCACTCCCTCGGGCGAGATCGACCCGTCGGGCTGCAGGTAGCGCATGAGGCGCAGTACCGAGCGATGGGACGTGGTGGCTGTGGGACGGCCCCCGGCTCGCGCGTTGGCGACGAGCAGGTGGACCGTGTTCGAGCCGATGTCGAGGACTCCGAGACGCACGGTCCGAGCGTAGTGGGAAGGCACCGATCGGCCCGCGAGTAGCATTGCCGCGTGTCCGAGACCGCCGCCGCACCGTCGCTGAGCCCCTATCGACAGATCGATCGAGCCGAGTGGGCCCGCATGGCCGGGGGGATCGAACAGCCCCTCACCGAGACCGAGGTGGTGCAGTTGCGCGGCATCGGCGACCGGCTCGACCAGCGCGAGGTCGCCGAGGTCTATCTGCCGTTGAGTCGCCTGCTGAGCCTCTACGCGCGCGCCACGCGGCGACTGGGGGCCGACACGAGCGCCTTCCTGGGAGAACCGGATGCCACGACACCGTTCGTCATCGGGGTCGCCGGATCGGTGGCGGTGGGCAAGTCCACCATCGCGCGCCTGCTGCGCGAGCTGATGAGTCGCTGGCCCGACACCCCGCGGGTCGAGTTGGTGACCACGGACGGCTTCCTCTATCCGAACGCCGAGCTCGAGCGGCGGGGCCTCATGGACCGGAAGGGATTCCCGGAGTCCTACGACCGGCGAGCTCTCGTCGAGTTCCTCAGCGAGGTGAAGTCGGGGGCCGAGGAGGCGCGCGCTCCGTTCTACTCCCACGTGCGGTACGACATCATGCCCGATGCGCACGTCACCGTGCACCGCCCGGACGTCGTCATCGTGGAGGGGCTCAACGTGCTGCAGCCGCCGCCCTCGCCGAACGAGGTCGCGGTCAGCGACCTGTTCGACTTCTCGATCTACGTCGACGCCGATGCCGCCCACATCGAGCGCTGGTACGTCGACCGCTTCCTGGCGCTGCGCGACAACGCCTTCACGAACCCGTCATCGTTCTTCCGCGTCTTCGCGGACATCAGCGACGAAGAGGCGGTCGAGCGGGCGCTCGGTTTCTGGCGCGAGATCAACCTCCCCAACCTCGAGGAGAACGTCCTGCCCACGCGGCACCGCGCGAAGCTCGTCCTGCAGAAGGGTGCCGACCACACGGTCGAGTCGGTGCTGCTGCGCAAGCTCTGACCCCTCCCGCCCGACGGGAGTTCGTTCAGGCGCGGCCCCGTAGACTCGGAAGCTATGTGCGGAATCATCGGTTACGTGGGTCCTCGGCAGAGCCAGGACATCCTTCTCGCGGGTCTGTCGCGGCTGGAATACCGGGGCTACGACTCCGCGGGCATCGCCGTGATCGACGGCGACGGGGGCCTCGGCATGCGCAAGCGCGCGGGAAAGCTCGCCGTGCTGCGCGACGACCTGGAAGCCTCGCCGATGCCGAATGGCACGACCGGTATCGGTCACACCCGCTGGGCCACCCACGGCGGCCCGACGGACGCAAACGCGCACCCGCACCTGGCCGACGATGACAAGCTCGCCGTCATCCACAACGGCATCATCGAGAACTTCGCCGAGCTCAAGAGCGAGCTCGTGGGCGACGGCTTCGCGTTTCGCAGCGAGACCGACACCGAGGTCGCCGCGGTCATGATCGGCCGGGAGTACGCCCGGACCAAGGACCTGGTGCAGGCGTTCCGCTCCGTCGTGTCGCGCCTCGAGGGGGCGTACACGCTCCTCGCGATGCACGAGGACCACCCGGGTCTCGTCGTCGGCGCCCGGCGCAACTCGCCGCTCGTCATTGGCCTCGGCGAGGGCGAGAACTTCCTCGGCTCCGACGTCGCCGCCTTCGTCGAGCACACCCGCAACGCCCTCGCGATCGGCCAGGACGAGATCGTCGCCATCACCCCCGACGGCGTCGAGGTCACCGACTTCTCGGGCGCTCCCGTCGAGGTCGAGGCGTTCGAGGTCACCTGGGACGCGTCCGCGGCAGAGAAGGGCGGCTGGTCGTCGTTCATGGCCAAGGAGGTCTCCGAGGAGCCCGAGGCCGTCGCCAACACGCTGCGCGGTCGCATCCACGAGGGTCGCGTCGAGATCCCCGAGCTCGACGGGCTCGACGAGTTCCTCGCGGACATCGACCGGATCCTCGTCATCGCGTGCGGCACTGCCGCATACGCCGGCATGGTCGGCAAGTACGCGCTCGAGACGTGGACGCGGGTGCCCGTCGACGTCGAGCTCGCGCACGAGTTCCGCTACCGCGATCCGGTGCTCTCCCCGCGCACCCTCGTCGTCTCGATCAGCCAGTCCGGCGAGACGATGGACACCCTCATGGCCGTGAAGTACGCGCGCTCGCGCGGCGCGAAGACCCTGTCGATCTGCAACACGCAGGGTGCCACCATCCCGCGCGAGTCGGATGCCATCGTCTACACGCACGCCGGCCCCGAGGTCGCCGTGGCCTCCACCAAGGCCTTCGTCGCGCAGATCACCGCGCTGTACCTGCTGGCCCTGCACGTCGGTCGGGTTCGCGGGGCGATCGACCCCATGGTCGCCGTCGAGGCCGTCACCGAGCTCGAGGCGGTGCCGGGCAAGATCGCCCGCGTGCTGGAGACCGAGCAGGCGCGCATCGAGCAGCTCGCCCACTGGATGGCCGACACCCGCTCGGTCCTCTTCCTCGGGCGGAACGTCGGATACCCCATCGCGCTCGAGGGTGCGCTGAAGCTCAAGGAGCTGGCGTACATCCACGCCGAGGGCTTCGCGGCCGGTGAGCTCAAGCACGGCCCGATCGCGCTCATCGAGCCCGGCCAGCCGGTCTTCGTCGTCGTCCCGAGCCCGCGCGGCTCGGGCGAGATGCACAAGAAGGTCGTCTCGAACATCGAAGAGATCCGTGCTCGCGGTGCCCGCGTGATCGCGATCGCCGAGGAGGGCGATGTCGCGGTGCTGCCCGCCGCCGACGAGGTGCTGCGCATCCCGCTCGCCGCTCCGCTCTTCGAGCCGCTGCTGGCCGTGGTGCCGCTGCACATCTTCGCCATGGGCCTGGCCGAGGCCAAGGGCCTCGACGTGGACCAGCCGCGTAACCTCGCGAAGTCCGTCACGGTCGAGTAAGCCGGATCGGGAGAAGGGGCCGGATGCCGTGGCATCCGGCCCCTTTCTCGTCGCGGCGACCGGGCAGAATGGACAGGATTGCCAGGAGGGGAGAGTGCATGATCGTCGGAATCGGCGTCGACCTGGTCGACGTGCCCCGTTTCGAGGAGCAGCTGGCGCGGACCCCGCGGCTGCTGCCCCGCCTCTTCGCGCCCGCGGAGCGTGTCCTCAAACCACGGTCGCTTGCCGCCCGGTACGCCGCAAAGGAGGCGCTGATCAAGGCCCTCGGTGGCTCGGACGGCGTGTACTGGACCGACATCGAGGTCGCGTCCGAGCCTTCGGGTCGCCCCGTCTTCGCCCTGAGCGGTGAGACCGCCGACACGATCGCGGCCCGCGGAATCACGGTGCTGCACCTGTCGATGTCGCACGACGCGGGGCTCGCCACCGCGTACGTGATCGCCGAAGCCGCAACGCAGACCCCTCCAGGAGACACCGCATGAGAATGGCACCGGGAGTGCTCCGCGAAGCCCTCATCGACGTGGACGCGATCGCGGAGAACGTCCGACACCTCCGACGCCTCACCGGGGTCGATGTCATCGCGGTCGTCAAAGCCGAGGGGTATGGACACGGGGCGCACCGCGCGGCGGCAGCCGCCCTGCGCGGGGGAGCGACGCGGATCGGCGTGTCCGACATCGACGAGGCTCTCGCTCTGCGCCGGTCCGGGATCCACGCGCCGTTGTTCGCGTGGCTGCACGCGCCGGGGGCGTCCTTCGTCGAGGCGGTGCGCCACGACATCGAGCTCGGGATCTCCGACATCGACCAGCTGCTGCGTGCGGCCGAGTCGGCTCAGGGCGACCGCCCCGCGGCGGTGCACCTCAAGATCGAGACGGGCCTCTCGCGTAACGGCGTCGCGCCCGCCGACTGGCGAACCGTTTTCGCCGAGGCTGCGCGCCTCGAGCGCATCGGACGGCTGCGCGTGGTCGGGCTGTTCTCGCACCTGTCGAACACGAGCGAGGCGGACGATCTCGCCGCGCTCGCTCGCTTCGAGGAGGGCGTCGTTCTCGCGGCATCCGCGGGTCTGCATCCGCCGCTCCGGCACATCGCCGCGACGCACGCCGCCATCGCGCTCCCGCAGACGCGTCTGAACGCCGTGCGCATCGGCATCGGCATCTACGGCATCTCGCCGTTCCACGACCGCACATCGGCGGATCTGGGCCTGCGCCCGGCCATGACCCTGCGCGGAGCGGTGTCGGCCGTTCGCCGCGTTCCGGCGGGGACAGGGGTGTCGTACGGCTACGCCTACCGCACGGAGCGCGACACGACCCTCGCGCTCGTGCCCCTCGGCTACGCGGACGGTGTGCCCCGACAGGCTTCGGACCGAGGTCCCGTCGTGATCGGAGGGCGCCGCTTCACGGTCGCCGGACGCATCGCGATGGACCAGTTCGTCGTCGACGTCGGCGATCATCCCGTCGCGGTCGGCGACGAGGTCGTGCTGTTCGGCGACCCGACGCTGGGCGTCCCGGCGGCTCGCGACTGGGCCGACGCCGCCGACACGATCGACTACGAGATCGTCACACGGATCGGTGCCCGCGTGCCTCGTCGGGAGGTCGGCGCATGAGCGTGCCCGAGGAGCTGCTCGGCGAGCGCCGCATCGACGGCCCGGGCGAGATGGAGGAGCTCGGGCGCGCTCTCGGACGCGCGCTGGAGCCGGGCGATGTCGTCGTACTGACGGGCCCGCTCGGCGCCGGGAAGACGACCCTGACCCGCGGGATCGGCGAGGGGCTGGGCATCCGCGGTCCCGTCCAGAGCCCGACCTTCGTGATCGCGCGCACGCACCCCTCGCTGGTCGGGGGGACGCCGCTCGTGCACGTCGACGCGTACCGCCTGGGAGCCGCGGTCGAGCTCGACGACCTCGACATCGACGTCGCGGGCTCTGCGGTGATCGTGGAGTGGGGGCGCGGCGTCGCCGAGCACCTCGCCGACTCGTGGTGGGAGATCGAGATCGACCGCGAGGTGGGCGGGCGCGGCGTCGACAACGCCTGCGGTGAGATCGCGCCGCACACGCTCGACTTCGACGCGGATGCCCCTCGGACGGTGACGATCTCTCGTCGCCCGTGATGCGGCGGCGCGAGGGTTGTCGCGAAACAGCGACACCGCCGCGATACGCCTGCGACATCGGGTGAATACGGTGGATGCCATGAGTCGATCCCCCCGCTCCTTCTCGGCCCGTCGGGCGCTCGGCGTCTCCGCCGCTCTCGCCCTGCTCGGCCTCGTCGGGTGCAGCGCGGAGCCGGCGGCATCCGTCTCCGCCTCCTCTCCGTCGGCCGCGGTCGCCACGCCCACGCGCGAGCCGGACGTCGCCCGGGTCGCCGGGTACGACGTGGGCGAGTTCCCTCCGGTGCCGCTGTTCACCCTCCCCGACCTGGCGTTGCTGGACGACTCGGCCTCGGCCTTCACGATCGAGGCATCGTCGTCACTGGTCTCGATGCCGGGCGTGACAGTCGGTTCCGCGCCATGCGACGCCGGGCAGAGCGTGAGCGCCGGAGCCGGTACGGCGGTGCTGTACGGCGACGGCTCGGGTAGCTATACCGGGCCCGACGGCACCGTCCGCAACTTCGGTGACGGGTCGGGGTCGACGACGATCGGCGGCGTCGAGATCCAGAACTTCGGCGACGGCTCGGGGTCGTACACCTCGGGTGACGTGGCGATCGAGAACTTCGGGGACGGCTCGGGCACGTACCGCGATGCGGCCCGAGAGGTGCGGATCTTCGGCGACGGCTCGGGGAACAGCACCCGCGGCGACGGGAGCATCCAGAACTTCGGCGACGGATCGGGGACCTACCGCGCCGGAGCGGTCGAGATCCAGAACTTCGGTGACGGGTCCGGGTCGTACCGCGACGGCACCATCGAGATCCAGAACTTCGGCGACGGCACCGGTCGGGTCGACGGCAGGCCGGTGGCGGTGGCACCTCTTCCTCCCGTGCCGCGGCTCGGGGTCTTCCCACCGCTCGCGGCTCTCGCCCCCGTGGCGAGTTGCGGCACCACCCTGACCCTCTCGGACGCGGTGCTGTTCGACTTCGACTCCGCGGAGATCCGGCCGGATGCGACCGGCGTGCTCGACGCCCTCGCGTCGCTGCTGACGCGGGCCGAGGTGCCCGCAGCCACGGTCTCCGGGCACACGGATGCCATCGGCACCGACGCCGAGAACCGGGTGCTGTCCGAGCGTCGGGCGCAGGCCGTCGTCGAGGCGCTCCGTCAGCGGGGGACGCCCACCAGCTGGACGGCGGAAGGGTACGGAGAATCCCGCCCCGTCGCCGCCAATGAGATCGACGGGGCCGACAACCCCGCGGGTCGCCAACTCAACCGCCGGGTCGAGATCCTCGTCCCCACCTTCGGAGGCTGACATGCACAGAATCACCGCATCCGCTCTGGCCCTGGGCCTCTCCCTGACCGCTCTCACCGGCTGCGCCGTGAGCATCACGGACAAGGATGCCGCCGGCCCCGTCGCCTCGCCCACCGACGCCTCGACTCTCGAAATGGCCACGGACGATCCGCGGCCCGAGGTGATCGCGCCGCCCGCCTCCGACGCGCCCGAGGCCCCGTCGAACCTCCGCACCCGCGACGAGGCGATCTCTCTCGCGGACACCACCGTCGCCTGCACCCCCGGTCTCGTCATCGCCGACGACGGCAAGGTCGTCCGGGTCGAGGGAGCGTGCGACGACGTGACCGTGTCGGGCTTCGCGACGGTGGTCGTGCTCGACGACGTCTCGACGCTCACCGTGAGTGGCGACGGCATCGTCGTGTACGCCCAGCAGGTGGGCGATCTCGTCGTCAGCGGCGACGTGAACACGGTCCTCTGGCGGGGGAGCGCCCCGCGCCTCGACGACACGGGGGTCGCCACGACCTCCGTCCGGGACACCCGATGAGCGCGCCGGTCCCCGCGTGGGCTCCGGCCCCACCGCGGACGAACGGTCTCGCGATCGCCGCCCTCGTCCTGGGCCTGTGCGGATTCGGCATCCTGCCGGTGATCTTCGGGCACATCGCGCTCGGACAGATCCGTCGCACCGGCGACCGTGGCGCGACGCTCGCGATCGCAGGGCTCGTGTTGGGCTACATCGCGCTCGCCGCGACCATCATCGGGGTGGGGCTTCTGATCGCTGTCGCGGTCGGCATCCCGGTCTTCGCCACGTGGGTGTCGTCGTGAGCGATGAGCGCCCCGGCATCCTGCTCGTCGACGACGACGAGACGATCCGCGCCGGCCTCGGCGCCTTCCTCGAACGCAGCGGCTATCGCATCGTGGTCGCCGCGGACGGGCAGGAGGCGCTCGATGTGCTGCCTACCGGAGATATCGCGCTCGCCGTGTGCGACGTCATCATGCCGCGGGTCGACGGGCGCGAGTTCGTGCGGCGCGTGCGTGCCGAGGGGCGGTGGCTGCCGATTATCCTGCTGACGCAGGTGGGGGAGTCGTACGAGCGCAGCGCCGCTCTCGACGAGGGCGCGGACGACTACCTCAACAAGCCCTTCGATCCGCAGGAGCTGCTCTCGCGCGTCCGGGCGGTGCTGCGGCGCAGCGTGCCGGGGGAGCGCCCGTTGAGCGCGGCACCGCGACTGAGGGCGGGAGCCCTCGAGCTCGACCGTTCCGCGCGGCGCGTCTGGCGCGACGGCGCCGAGGTGACCCTGACGCCCAAGGCCGTGATGCTGCTGGACTACCTCATGGCGCACCCCGGGGAGGTGCACACGCGCGATCGGCTCTTGACGGCGCTGTGGGGCTTCGATTTCGTCACCTCGACCCGCGCGATCGATCACCGCATCGCGGAGCTACGGCGCGTGCTCGGGGACGACCCCGGTGCGCCCCGCTACATCGAGACCGTGCAGAGCGCGGGATACCGCTTCGTGCACCCGGTCGGTGCCGCGTGAGCCGGCGGACGGCGGCGCTCGCGATTGCGCTGCCCGTGTCTCTCGCGGCGATCGCGGCGCTGGTGCTGTTCGTCGCCGGGGAGCGCAGAGCGCTGACGGTGAGCACAGCCCTGCCCCTCGTCGTGGTGTACGTCGGGGTGGCCCTGACGGTCGTCGCCGCGGTGATCGTGGCGCTCACGGCGCGGCGCGGCCGGGCGAGAGCGGCGCGCGACCTTGCGCGGGACAAGGGCTATCGCGCCGGA
This sequence comes from Microbacterium sp. SORGH_AS_0969, assembly GCF_030818255.1. Classification (NCBI taxonomy): domain Bacteria; kingdom Bacillati; phylum Actinomycetota; class Actinomycetes; order Micrococcales; family Microbacteriaceae; genus Microbacterium; species Microbacterium sp. SORGH_AS_0969. Next base: position 521,575 of record NZ_JAUTAG010000001.1, on the reverse strand, counting down.
CGCGATGACGAGCGGGACGCTCACCGCCGCTTCCTCGCGCGGCTGGATCACGAGCTGAAGAATCCGATCACGGCGATCCGGGCGACTCTGGCGGGAGTCGATCCCGCCACGGCTCCCGCCCACGTCGAGGTGATCGATGCGCAGGCGCGGAGACTCGCCGCGCTCGTGGGAGACCTCCGCAAACTGTCCGAGATCGAGACGAGGCCGCTCGAGACGGAGCCGGTCGACCTCGAGGCGCTCGCTCGCGACGCGGTGCACGCGATCGAACAGCAGCGCCCCGAGGCGCGCGGACGCATCAGCGTCATCGCCGAGCGGGTGCCGTGGCCGGTTCCCGTGTTGCCGGGAGACCCGGACCTGCTCGCCCTGGCGCTCGACAACGTCCTCGCCAACGCGGTGAAGTTCTCGGCATCCGGCCCGATCGAGGTCCGCCTGCGCGAGGACGGGGGTTGGGCCGTCATCGAGGTCGCCGACACGGGACGCGGGGTTCCGGCCGACGCCCAGGCCGTCGTGTTCGACGACCTCGCTCGCGCGGCGAACGCCCGTGATGTGCCCGGTTCGGGCATCGGCCTCTCGCTCGTGCGGACCATCCTCCACCGTCACGGCGGGGACGTCGAGCTCCGCTCGCGCGAGGGCGCGGGGACCGTCGTCACGCTGCGGTTGCCGACCGCCTGACCGGCGCCGGCACGCGGTCGGCGACCCAGACCTCGCGGAGCGCCATCAGCGTGAGGACCGGCTGCTCGACGTGTGCGAAATGACCGCTGTCGTCGAGGACGACCTCGTCGAGATCGCGGATCAGCCGCCGCCATCGCTGACCATCGCGCGCCGCGACGAACACGTCGTGGCGCCCTCTCACCACGCGGACCGGGCACGCGACACGTCTCCAGACGGCGTCGTCGTGAGTGCGCGCCCCGCGAGCGGCGGCGAGGAACGAGGCGGGGCGGATGTCGGACGCGAGGGCGTCGCTCACCGCACGGTTGACGCGCGTGGGATGCCGGAACAGCGGCCGCGCCAGCACGCGCAGCAGGCCCGTTCGCGCCAGCAGGGAGAGCAGCGGTCGCGACAGGGGCCCGAGGCCGCGGAGCACGCGCATCGCCAGGATCATGCCGCTGAGCCCGGGCAGAGTCAGGATGCCGCGGACCGGGTGCCGTGCCACGATCCGCGCCCCCCGTCCGCTCGGCGAGACCACGCCGACGGCGACCGTCGCCGCGGGGAAGCGCGCGGCGACATCCAGCGCGACCACCGCCCCGAGTGAGTGCCCGACCACGCGCCAGCGCGGATACCCGAGTGCGCGCGCGACCGCCGCGACCGCCACGGCGAGGTCTCCCGCGTCGGGAACGGGTCCGGCCGATTCGCCCCACCCGGGCAGGTCGATCGCCACGACGTCCGACAGGGGGCGCCGCATCGCGTCCGACGCCGCGATCAGCGGAATCCACGTCCGCCACGATCCGGCTGCGCCGTGCAGCAGCACGGTGGCGACCGGACTCCCCGACGATCGGCCCGCGTGGACGACGATCGGTCCCACCGCGGTGGGAACGACGAGCCGTCGCAGGCCGAGCTCGGTGGCATCCATGATCCTTGTTCGGAACGAGGAGCCCGATCGGATGCCACGACCTGCGGCGGATACCCTGGAACGGTGATCCTCGGCATCGACACCTCGCTCGGCACCGCCGTCGCGGCGATCACGCGCGACGGTGAAGTGCTCGCGGACGAACAGAGCGCGAATCCCCTCGGTCACGCGGAGGTCATCGGTGATCTGTTGCGGCGCGCGACGTCCGCGGCCCCGGCCCCGACGCACGTGGCGATCGGGATGGGACCGGGCCCCTTCACGGGACTGCGGGTCGGGATCGCGACCGCGCGGGTGTACGCGCTGGGACGCGGTGTCCCGGTCGTGCCCGTGCCCAGCCACGACGGCATCGCGCTGGGGATCCTGCTCGCCGACGCGCTGATCGACGTCGAGACGCCGCGCTTCGCGGTCGTGACCGACGCACGCCGACGGGAGTTCGCCTACAGCGTCTACGACGGCATCGACGACGACGGCCTTCCCGTCCGCGTCTCGGATGCCGCGCTCAGCCCGCGCGACGACCTCGATGCCCGCCTGGCCGAGCTCGGTGCGGCCCGCGTCGACGCGACGAGCGTGTCGGCCGCGATGATCGCCCTCGCCGCAGCCCGAGCCCTCGACGCCGGGCGCACCCTCGCGGGTCCCGAACCGCTCTACCTTCGCAGCCCCGACGTCGTCGCCGCGCACGCCCCGAAGCGGGTGAGCGGATGACGACGCGCGCGGCCACCCTCGACGACCTCGACGCGATCATGGCGCTCGAGCACGCGTCGTTCCCGACCGACGCCTGGAGCGCGGCGATGATGCGCGAGGAGCTCGCCTCACCTCACGGCTGGTACGTCGTCGTCGAAGAAGCGGGCCGCGTGATCGGCTACGCGGGTCTGCGCGCGGTGCGGGGGGCTCGGGATGCCGACGTCCAGACCATCACGATCTCCGAGGCCGCGCGCGGTCGCGGACGCGGGCGAGCGCTGCTCGAGGCCCTGCTCGAGGAGGCCGGGCGTCGGGGAGCGCACGACGTGTTCCTCGAGGTCCGCGCCGACAACCCCGTCGCGCAGACGTTGTACGCGTCCGAGGGGTTCGTCGAGGTGGGGCGTCGCCCGCGGTACTACCAGCCCGACGACGTCGACGCGATCGTGATGCAGCTCGACCTGCGCGGCTGGGCGGCGCGGCGCGCCGAGACCTCTGCCCGGCCCGAGGTCCCTGCCCGGCCCGAGGTCCCTGTCCGGCCCGAGGTCCCTGTCCGGCCCGAGGTCCCTGCCCGGCCCGAGGTCCCTGCCCGCCCCGAGGTCCCTGCCCGCCCCGAGGTCCCTGCCCGCCCCGAGGTCCCTGAGCCTGTCGAAGGGACCGGTACCCCCACCGCTCCGACCGGAAAGGGCTGGTGCTGATGGACGCCCCCCTCGTACTCGGCATCGAGACCAGCTGCGACGAGACCGGCATCGGGATCGTCCGCGGACGACAGCTCCTGAGCAACACGATCGCGTCGAGCATGGACGAGCACGCCCGCTACGGCGGTGTCGTGCCCGAAGTGGCGGCACGCGCGCACCTCGAGGCGCTGCAGCCCTCGATCGACGCGGCGCTCGCCGAAGCCGGAGTGACGCTCGCCGACCTCGACGCCGTCGCCGTCACGAGCGGCCCGGGTCTCGCGGGCGCCCTGATGGTCGGCGTCGGCGCGGCGAAGGGGCTCGCCGTCGCCCTCGACAAGCCGCTGTACGCCGTGAACCATCTCGTCGGTCACATCGCCGCGGACATCCTCGACGCCGACGGCGGGGAGCTGGAGTACCCCACGGTCGCGCTCCTCGTCAGCGGGGGACACACCTCGCTGCTTCTGGTCCGCGACCTCACGAGCGATGTCGAGCTTCTCGGCGAGACCATGGACGACGCCGCCGGCGAGGCCTTCGACAAGGTCGCGCGCCTGCTGAAGCTGCCCTACCCCGGCGGTCCCGAGATCGATCGCGCTGCGGCTTCCGGCGATCCGACCGCCATCCGCTTCCCGCGCGGGCTCTCGCGCGGCTCCGACATGGCATCCCACCGCTACGACTTCTCGTTCTCGGGCCTCAAGACCGCCGTCGCCCGGTGGGTCGAGCAGCACGAGGCGGCGGGCGAGCCCGTCCCGGTCGCCGATGTCGCGGCGTCGTTCCGCGAAGCCGTGGTCGACGTGCTCGTCACCAAGGCCCTCGACGCCTGCGAGCGCTACGGCGTGCCGCGTCTGCTCCTCGGCGGCGGTGTGATCGCCAACAAGCGCCTGCGCGACGTCGCCCTCGAACGGGCCGCCGCCGCGGGCGTGGCCGTCCGCATTCCGCCGCTGCGGCTCTGCACCGACAACGGCGCGATGATCGCGGCGCTCGCGGCCGAGCTCATCGCCTCGGGTCGTCGTCCGTCGGCCCTCGCGTTCGGCGCCGACTCCACGCTCCCCGTCACCGAGATCCAGGTGGCGGAGGATCCGGATGCCGAGCCCCCGGCATCCGGATCCGGAGCGCCCGCGTGAGCGAGGCGTCGCCGCCGACCCGGCGCGCGCGCAAGGCGGTCGCGGACGAGACCACTCCTTCCATTCCGGTCGAGCCGGATGCGGCCGTCGATTCGGGCGCGGAGGAGGGCCGCCTCGCCACGGCGCAACTCGAGATGGCGGCCTTCGGCGACCACGTGATCCCCTACGTGCCCCCGGCCCCGAGGCCGCCGCCCTCGCTCGCGCCGTGGGCCCTGCTGCTCGCGATCGCGTCGTTGGCGTCGTCGTTCTTCTGGGGGTGGCTGCTCCCGCTCAGCGCGGTGGCCGCGATCGTCGCGACGATGTCGTTGCGTCGCGCCCACGATGGTCGACGCGCGGCGACATGGGCGCTGGTGCTGTCACTGCTGTCCGCCGTCTTCAGCGCCGGGTGGCTGGTCTGGGGCTTCTCGCAGCTCGCCGCGTGACGGGCTCAGACGCGATCGGCCAAGAGGGCCAGCCGCTTCGAGCCGATGCGCGTGAGGATGAGCGTCGCCGCCTCGTCGCCGCGCAGGGACAGCTTCTTGCGCAGCACCGCGGGATCGACGTCGATGCCCCGCTTCTTGATCTCGAGCGTCCCGATGCCGCGCGCACGCAGCGCCTGCCCGAGTTTCTTCGGGTCCGCCGGGAGCTGCTCGCGCACCCGGAACGATGACACGAAGGGACTCGTGAGCGGCGCGTCCGAGGTCAGGTAGGCAATGCCGGGAGCGAGCATCCCCGCGTCGAGCGCGCGAGCGACCTCGCCGATGAGCCGCGCGCGGATGACCGCTCCGTCCGGCTCGTGCACGAACGCCCCGAGCTCGCGCGGCTCGACGTCGGGGGAGTCGGCCGGAGCCGTGAGCTCCCACGCATCGTCTCCGCGCACGACCAGCGCCGCGCGGCGCACGTTCTCGCGCGCGAGCGCTCCCGACCAGAGGACGAGCTCGATGGTCGAGCCGTCCGCGCTGATCCACTGTGCCTCGAGGTCGTCGGGGATCTGCGCCCGGTCGAACCCGGGTCCGAGCTTGACCCCGCCGGACCGTTCCTTCACCAGCGCGAAAACCCAATCGAGTGAAGGGGACCACTCGGCCGACGACACCTGTCGCGTCTCGGAATGCCCGGCGGTCCGTCGCGCGGGATCGAGCCACACGGCATCCGTTCCCTCGAGGTCGACGTCCTCGGCGCGCGCGTGCGCGACGGTCACGGCGTCGTCGAAGGGGGCGAGGTTGTACGCGGCGATCGCGGCCGTCACCTCATCGGCGTCGACGGCCCGGACCCGGATGCCGAGACCCGCCATCCCGAGAGCGTCCCCGCCGATGCCGCATCCCAGATCGGCGACGCGGGTGATCCCCGCGGCACGGAACCGACCGGCGTGGCGCGCGGCGATCGACAGGCGCGTGGCCTGTTCGAGGCCCGCCCGGGTGAACAGCATCCGCTCGGCGAAGGGTCCGAACTTCGTCGTCGCGCGCGCCCTCAGCCGCGCCTGACCGACGACCGCCGACACGAGGTCGGGGGAGTGGCCGGCGGCACGCAGTCGCGACACCGCCCGCGCCGCGTCGTCGGTGGACTCCATCCGGCCCACCTCGTCGAGCAGGCGCAGGCCTTCGGGCGTGAGGAGGGCGGTCAGCTCGCGGGTATCCACCGATTCAGCCTAGGTGCGCGATTGTGTTGGCACTCGCGTTGCGTGAGTGCCAGCGCTTCTCTACACTCGGATTAGCACTCTCCCCGCGTGAGTGCTGACAAGTCTTCTGTAACGAGAAAGAAGAGGTAGACCGTGTCGGTTTCCATCAAGCCGCTCGAGGACCGCATCGTCATCAAGCAGGTCGAGGCTGAGCAGACCACCGCGAGTGGTCTCGTCATCCCCGACACCGCCAAGGAGAAGCCGCAGGAGGGCGAAGTCGTCGCCGTCGGCCCCGGCCGCATCGACGACAACGGCAACCGCGTCCCCCTCGACGTCGCCGTCGGCGACCGCGTGCTCTACAGCAAGTACGGCGGCACCGAGGTCAAGTTCGGCGCTGAGGAGTACCTCGTGCTCTCGGCTCGCGACGTGCTGGCGGTCGTCGTCCGCTGATCCCGAGCGAGATCGTCTGAAGGTCCCGGATGCCACGGCATCCGGGACCTTCGTCGTTTCCGAGCACCGTCACACGATGGCGCTCGGCGCTTTTCGCGTCACTGATCTGCGATGCGCCGTCGGGGTATGGCCTGTCGACCCGCTGCATCGGGGAGACGTGCGCAAGCTTCAGGCGGACGGATCGGCCGAGAACGAGGCGAGGCGCTCCACGAGCTCGTGCAGCGTGGCGTCGTCGACGACGAGGCCGAGCCGCACATGCCCGCGTCCGCGCGGACCGAAGCCGTCGCCGGGGGCCACCGCGACGCGGGCCTCTTCCCGCAGGCGGCGGGCGAACGCGACGGCGTCGGTGCGCGCGGGAAGGCGCACCCACACGAAGAACGTCCCCCGCGGCTCGATGACGTCCCACCCGATCGCGCGCAGACCCGCGACGACGAGGTCGCGCCGACGACGATAGACCTCGACCAGGTCGGCGGCGGCCGACTGATCGCCGCGCAGCGCCGCGGCCGCGGCCTCCTGCGTCGCGCCGAACATCGTACTGAAGGCGTGGGCCTGGTAGCGGCGCATGGCCGCGATGATCGTGGCATTGCCGGCGGCGAAACCGACCCGCCATCCCGCCATGCTGTAGGTCTTCGACAGCGTCTGCACCTCGACGGTGCGCCCGTCGGCGCCGTCGACTTCCAGCGCCGAGAGCGGCCGCGCCTCGAAGCCCAGCGACGAGTACGCGAAGTCGTGCACGAAGGCGGCTCCCACGCGGTCGGCGAAGGCGATCGCCGCCTCGAATGTCGCCGGGGTCGCCACCGCCCCGGTCGGGTTGTTCGGGTAGTTCAGCAGCAGCACGCGCGCACGGTCGAGGTGCGCGAGCGCCGCGAAGTCGGGCTGATGATCCGGCCCGACGAGCGGGAGCGTCGCCGCCCGTGCCTGAGCGAGGTCCACCGCCGACGTGTACATCGGATAGCCCGGGTCGGGAAGCACGACCGTCGACCCGGGATCGGCGAGTCCGAGCACCGCAGCCATGAGCGCCTCGTGCGAACCGTGGAAGACCGCCACCTGGGAGTCGGGGTCGAGATCGAGCCCGTGGTCCTCCCGGTACCGCTGCACCACGCCCTCCCGCAGCGACGGGCGCGCTGCGTACGACGGGTAGCGGTGGTTGACGGGATCGGCGACGAACCGTTGCATCGCCTCGACGATGCGCTCGGGCGTCGGCAAATCGGGGTTGCCCTTGGACACGTCGATGAACCGCGGCCCCGGGAGAGCCGCGATCCGGGCGTTCTCGGCATCCATCGCCCCCCAGAAGTTCGGAGGGAGGGCGTCGACCCGGGCTGCGGGTTCGAAGTCGACCACCGTCAGCGCCGCCGGTAGCGGCGCGCGAGCGCGGAGCCCAGCGCCTGGATGCCATGGACGAGAACGATCAGGGTCACGCAGGTGATCACCATCGCGAATCCGTCGTACCGCTCGTAACCGTACGACAGCGCGAGGTCGCCGATGCCGCCGGCGCCGACGACGCCCGCCATCGCGGTGGCGTCGATGAGGCCGACGGTGGCGATGGTGATGGCGAGGATGAGGGAGCCGCGCGCCTCTGGGAGGAGGAACCGCCAGAAGATCTGCAGCGGAGAGGCGCCCATCGACCGCGCCGCCTCCACGACCCCCGCGGGAACCTCGAGCAGAGAGTTCTCGACCAGGCGTCCGATGTAGGGCGCGACCATCACGGTGAGAGGGACGATCGCGGCCCAGACGCCGATGCTCGTGCCCACCAGCAGCCGGGTGAACGGCAGGATCGCCACGAGCAGGATGATGAACGGCAGCGATCGGATGAGATTGACGACGGTCGCGAGAACCACGTTGACGGCGGTGTTCTGGAGAACCCCGCCTCGGCGTGTGAGCGCGAGGATCGCTCCGAGGACGACGCCCAGGATCGATCCGAGCACGAGCGAGACGCCCAGCATCTGCAGCGTCTCGCCGAGGGCACGGAAGTACATGTCGGGGGTGACGAGCGTCCACTTGTCGCCGTTCATCCGGCCACCTCCTCGAGCTCGACCACGCGCGCGGCGAGATAGCCATGCGCTTCGCGGACCTTCTCCGGGGAGCCGGTGACCTTCACGATCAGCTGCCCGACGGTGTGATCCTGGATCTGCGTCATGTCGGCGTGCAGCATGTTGACGTCGACGCCGACATGGCGGATCAGGCCCGTGATGAGAGGCTGCTCGACCTCGGCATCCAGGAGCAGCATGCGCCAGAGTCCGTCGCCGCCCAGGTGCTCAACGACGCGCCGCGGGAGCCCGCGCGGGACGATGGTGTCCACGAAATCGCGCGTCGCGGCGGCGCGAGGACGGATGAAGGTGTCGAGCACGCTCCCGTGCTCGACGACTTCTCCCTCGGCCATCACGGCCACCTCGTGCGCGAGGTCTTTGATGACGTCCATCTCATGCGTGACGACGAGGATCGTCGTGCCGTATTCGCGGTTGATCCGGCGGAGGAGATCGAGGATCTGCGCGGTCGTGGAGGGGTCGAGCGCGCTCGTGGACTCGTCCGACAGCAGGATCTTCGGGTTGCGGGCGAGGGCGCGCGCGATGCCGACGCGCTGCTTCTGCCCGCCCGACAGGTCGCCGGGGTGGTTTCCGGCTTTGCCGCTCAGCCCGACGAAGGCGAGCACCTCGTCGGCGCGTCGGCGGGCTTCGGCGGGGGAGGCTCCGTCGAGGCGCAGGGGGAGCGCGACGTTGTCGCGCGCGGACAGGGTCTCGAGCAGGTTGAACTGCTGGAAGATCATGCCGGTGTTCTTCTGTGCCGCGCGCAGGTCACGCCCCCGCAGCGACGAGATGTCGACGCCGTCGACCAGCACCCGGCCCGAGGTGGGCTTCTCGAGTCCGTTGACGGTGCGGATCAGGGTGGACTTCCCCGCGCCGCTGTATCCGATGACGCCGAAGATCGTCCCCGGGGCGACCTCGAGCGAGACGTCCCGGAGGGCCGTCGTGGTGACGGCCCTCCGGGTGTAGCTCTTGGTCACCGCGTCGAAGACGATGCCTCCGCCCGCGGTGCCGCTCACTGGAACCAGGCCGGGAGCTGGTAGCCGGAGTACTGCGGGTTCGCCTTGATGTAGTCGATGAACTCCTGCGATTCGTAGGCCGACTTGATCGCCTGGGCCCACGGAGTGTCGACGTCGACCGAACGGACCGCGACGACGTTGGAGAACTGCACCGGCTGGTTCTCGACCGCGAGGGCATCGTCGTAGTTCAGGCCGCCCGAGACGATGAAGTTGCCCTGGATGGTGGCGAAGTCGACGTCCTGCAGGGCCGGAACCTGCTGGGCGTTGTCGATCGGGGTGATGTTCAGGTTCTTCGGGTTCGACGTGATGATCGACAGGTCGGCGGTGTTGGGGTCGTCGACGTCGGCGAAGTCGATCCACCCCACGTCGCGAAGGATCAACAGACCGCGGTAGAGGTTCGACGGCGAGTTCGGGACGGTGACGGTCGAGCCGTCCGCGACATCGGCGAGGCTCTTCTTCTTCCCGCCGAACAGCCCCATGCGCGGCGTCGGGATCTGCACGAGCGGGGCGTTGTCGATCCCTTCCTTCGCGTTCACGAAGGAGAGGTAGACGGGGTGCTGCATGATGTTCGCGTCGATCTCGCCCGTGTTCACCGCGACATTGACGACGATGCCGTCGGTGAAGTCGACCGGCTCGACCGTGTAGCCCTCGGACTCGAGGATGGGCTGGATGCCACCCTGGAACATCTCCTTGTACGGGCCGGGGTTGAAGCCGATCTTGATGTCGGTCTTGTCGGTGGACGCCTCGGTCGATGCCGGGGACGACGATGCGCCGCACGCGGTCAGTGAGACGGCGAGGGCGGTGGCGGCCAGGACGGCGGCGGCGGTACGTGCGAAACTCATGGACTCTCCGGGTGCTCGGATGGTGCGTGGCAGTGGATCGCGTGCTGTGCGAGGGGCCGGCTGTCAGGCGCCGAGCCCCTCGGGGACGGTAGCGAGAGGTCTTCGTCGATCGCGAAACGCTGTGTCACACGCGGCAACAGTTCACCCGCTGGACGGTGAGGCAGCGGCGGTGGCACCCGGAGCTCGAGTTCCGTCTCGGGGACGACCGTCGTCCTCCCCGACTCCGCGTGGCAGGAAACGGACGGCGTTCGGCCGTCCGGTGTACGACGGCACGCGTAGGCTGGGTCGGTGACTGCCGCTCCTTCCGCCCCGACCGGGGGGAGCACCCGCGGTGCCGTGTACGCCCTGAGCGCCTACCTGCTCTGGGGCGTCCTGCCGATCTACTTCCTGCAGCTCAAGCCCACCGGCCCGTTCGAGGTCGTCGCGTGGCGGATCATCCTCGCCTTCCTCTTCTGCTTGATCCTGCTGACCGTCCTCCGCGCGTGGCGGCCGTTCCTCGCGATCGTCCGGCAGCCCCGCCTGATGGGCCTCACCGCTGTCGCGGGCGTGCTCATCTACATCAACTGGCAGACGTACCTGTACGGCGCCCTGACGAACCACGTCATCGAGACCAGTCTCGGGTACTTCATCAACCCGATCGTGACGGTGCTGCTCGGGGTCATCGTGCTGCGCGAGCGCCTGCGGCTCGTGCCGTGGATCGCGATCGGCCTCGCGGTCGTCGCCGTCGCGGTGATCGTCATCGGTTACGGGGCGTTCCCGTGGATCGCCCTGACGCTCGCGTTCTCGTTCGGCTTCTACGGGCTCGTGAAGAAGCAGATCGGCCCGGCCGTGGATGCCGTGAGCGGTCTGACCCTCGAATCGCTCTGGCTCCTCCCGGTCGCGGCGGTCCAACTGGTGTTCGTCGCGAACCTGACCGGCATCACGCTCGGAACGGCGGGTGCGCTGCACACCGTCCTCCTGCTGCTCGCGGGAGCGGTCACCGCGATTCCCCTGCTGCTGTTCGCCTCGGGTGCCCGGCGCGTCCCGCTCACGGTGATCGGCCTGCTGCAGTTCGTGGCACCCATCATCCAGTTCGCCATCGGCGTGTGGGTGCTGGGGGAGCCGATGACGCTCGAGCGGTGGATCGGCTTCGGTCTCGTCTGGGTCGCGCTCATCGTGCTGAGCGTGGACTCGATCGTGATGTCGCGTCGCCACCGTCGCTCGGTCTCCGACGTCGCAGAACCGGTCTGACCGGCCACTTTCTGCGCTATCCGGCCCGACCGCACGAGGCGCCTACGCCATCGCGGATGAGAGCGCCAGGGTCGTTATGGGGCTGTGACCGCGACGACGCACATCGTTAACGAACGGCAACACGACGAAAACGTGCGTCCGGTTAGGTTTAGGTCACCAGGCGACCTCTTGTGTCGCCCAACGTTCATTCACAGCAAGGAGCACTATGAACGTCTTCACGCGTAGCCGCGCGGGCAAGGTCCTGGGCGGTATCGCCCTGGTCGGTGCCAGTGCGCTCGTCCTCGCCGGTTGTTCGGGTGGCGGCGGCAACGACGCCGCGGCGCCCAGCGCCTCATCCGGCGGCGGCGCCGTGTCCACGGCCGACGGCACGTTCCACGTCGGAACCATCCTCCCCGCCACGGGTAACCTCGCGTTCCTCGGCCCGCCCGAGGTCGCCGGTGTCAAGCTCGCGATCGAGGACATCGAGGCCACGGGCTCCGAGTTCCCCTTCAAGGTCGAGCTCACCGAGCGCGACTCGGGTGACACCACGACCGACATCGCGACCCAGTCCGCCACCGAGCTCGTCGACGCCGGTGCGGACGTGGTGATCGGTGCCGCGTCCTCGGGTGTGTCCTTCACCTTCATCGACCAGCTGGTCAACGCCGGCATCGTGCAGATCTCGCCGGCGAACACCTCGCCCGACTTCACCACGTACGCCGACGACGGTTACTACTGGCGTACCGCGCCCTCCGACGTCCTGCAGGGCCGCGTGCTCGGCAACCTGATGACCGGTGACGGCGCCGCCAACGTCGGCATCATCTACATCAACGACCCCTACGGCATCGGCCTCAAGGACAACGCGACCAAGGCCGTCGAGGCCGCCGGTGGCGAGGTCTCGGTCGCGGTCCCCTACAACCCGGGTGACACGGTCTTCACCTCGCAGGTCGACCAGCTGCTGCAGGCCAAGCCCGACGCGGTCGCGGTCATCGCCTTCGAAGAGACGTCGTCGATCATCCCGCAGCTCGTCAGCACGCAGGGCTACCCGGCGTCGAAGGTCTACTTCGTCGACGGCAACCTGTCGAATTCGTACGAGTTCCCGGCGGGCACTCTGCAGGGCGCCAAGGGAACCCTCCCCGGCAACCCGGCCGACACCGACTTCCAGGCTCGCCTGAAGGAGGTCGACCCCGCCCTCACCGACTTCAGCTACGCGCCGGAGTCCTACGACGCGGTCATCGTCGCGGCTCTCGCTGCGGCACAGGCCAAGGACGACTCGGGCACGGCGATCCGTGACAACCTGCAGTCGGTCTCCGAGGATGGCGAGAAGTGCACGACCTTCGCTGACTGCCTGAAGCTCATCAACGAGGGCAAGGACATCGACTACGACGGTGTCTCCGGCCCGATCACGTTCGACGCGAACGGTGACCCGACCGAGGCGTACATCGGCATCTACCAGTACGGTGCCGACAACAAGTACACCCTGCTGAACACGGAGTTCGGCTCGCTCAACGAGTGACCTGACACCACGCGAGGGGCTCGGATCCGAAAGGATCCGGGCCCTTTCGCATGTCGTGACTACGGGGTGAGGCCGCAGACGGCGGCTGTGGCCGACAGGATCGCGGCGGCGACCGACGGCGATCGTTCGAGCGGGATGACCACGTCGCGATCCTCGACCCGGACCACGAGGTCGAACAGGGTGCCGACCTTGTCTTCGGCGATCGCGTGCGCATCGCAGCGCTGCGGCGTCAGAGCGATCGTCACCGTCGAGGGAGGGTCGTCCGGGCGCACGGTCACGTCCAGCGGCGTCTCGGTGCCGGCGGGGAAGCGCAGCAGGGGAGTGCCTCGCAGGGCGCGGAGTTCGGCGGTCCCCGCCCCGGCATCGCTGGTCGGCTCGATCGAGACCTCGAGATCGATGGTTCCGCCTTCACCCACTGCCGCCGACGCGGCCGAGATCCGGGCGACGGATGCCACGGCCTCCCGGCCGCATTCGGTCTCAGCCAGACGAGTGAGCACTCCGAACTCGTCCGTGACGTCCAGCGTCGCGTCACGGCTTTCCCCGTCTTCTTCGAGGCGCAGTACCGCCCGGACGGACGGATCTTCCGTGACGCACCGCAGAGCGGGCAGCGCCACCGGGAGGTCCACCGTCCGGCCCGGGGACAGCGTCACAGGTCGCTTCGTCTCGCCGCCGCCCGGCTCCGCGAGCACGGGAGGGGTGAGCGTCGCAGACGTCACGACGACGGGGGAGTCGCCGTCGTTCGTCACGCGCAGCTGCACGCGACCCGGAGCGATATCGCCGCGTTGCTGCACGAGGGCGACCGAGACGGGTGTCGGCGCGGCACTGCTCGCGCATGACGAGAGCGCGACGCCCGCGAGGGTGAGCGCCGCGCTCGCGGCATATCGGCGTCGGATCAGGCGGGAGACTCCCGGTTGTCGCGCTTCGCGTCCTCGTCGGCCGCGAGGGTGCCGAGGTACAGCTCGATGACGCGGGGATCGGTGAGCAGTTCGCGACCGGTGCCGGTGTACGCGTCCTTGCCCTGGTCGAGCACGTAGGCCCGGTGGCAGATCTGCAGGCAGCGGCGGGCGTTCTGCTCGACCATGATGATCGTCACCCCGGCGCGGTTGATCTCGGCGACCCGGAGGAACGTCTCGTCCTGGCGCACGGGCGACAGACCCGCGGACGGCTCGTCGAGCAAGAGCACCGACGGGTCCATCATCAGCGCTCGACCCATGGCGACCATCTGGCGCTCACCGCCCGAGAGCGAGCCCGCGCGCTGACGGCGTCGCTTGGCCAGTTCGGGGAACAGTCCGCTGACGAACTCGAACCGCTCGGCGAAGACCTTGGGTCGCTGGAAGAGACCCATCTGCAGGTTCTCTTCGATCGACAGGCTCGGGAACACGTTGTTGTTCTGCGGGACCATGCCGACGCCCTTGCCGACGAGCTTGTCGGCCTTGAGCGAGGTGATGTCCTCGCCGTTGAGCAGCACGGCTCCGCCGCGGATCTTCACCTGGCCGAAGATGGCCTTCAGCAGCGTCGACTTGCCGGCGCCGTTCGGGCCGATGATCCCGATGAGATCGCCCTGGTACGCGTCGACCGTGCACCCGTTCAGGATGTTCACGCCCGGCAGGTAGCCGGCCACGAGGTCGTCGGTGCGCAGCACCGCGGTGCGGGTGGTGGTGGCGGTGTCGGTCATCAGAGCTTCCCGTCCTTTTCGTCGGCGATGAGCTCCGCTTCCGCCTCGGCGGCGGCCTCGGCCTGGATGGTCTCGAGCTGCGACGTGGTCATGTCGCCGAGATCGGTGTCGTGGTGGGCGCCGAGGTAGGCGTCGATCACGGCCTGGTCGCTCATGACGGTCTCGGGCGGCCCCTCCGCCACGACGCGGCCCTCGGCCATGACGACGACCCAGTCGGAGATGTGACGGACCATGTGCATGTCGTGCTCGACGAACAGCACGCTCATCCCCTCCTTCTTCAGGTCGAGGATGTGCCCGAGCAGGCTCTGCGTGAGCGCCGGGTTGACGCCCGCCATGGGCTCGTCGAGCATGACGAGCTTCGGGTCGCTCATGAGCGCGCGCGCCATCTCGAGGAGCTTTCGCTGGCCGCCCGAGAGCGATGCGGCGAAGTCCTCGCGCTTGGCGTCGAGCTTGAACCGACGCAGCAGGTCGTCGGCTCGCGTGGTGTTCTCGGACTCCTGCGAGCGCCAGATCCCCGGGATCAGGGCGCGGAAGATGTTCTCGCCCTTCTGCCCGCGGGCGCCGAGCAGCATGTTCTGCAGCACCGAGAGGCGCCCGAGCGACTTGGTGAGCTGGAACGTGCGCACCATGCCCTTACGAGACACCTTGAACGCCGGCACACCGGCGAGGTTCGACCCCTCGAAGCTCCAGCTGCCCGTGTTGGGCTTGTCGAAGCCCGTGAGCAGATTGAACAGCGTCGTCTTCCCGGCCCCGTTCGGGCCGATGAGGGCGGTGATCTGTCCGCGCGGGATCTCGAGGTGGTCGACGTCGACGGCCTTCAGGCCGCCGAACTGACGAGTGACGTTGTCGGCGACGACGATCGGGTCGACCTTGGCGCAGCCGGGTCCGACCTCGCCCTTGACGAGCGGGTGGGTGACGGTCGTGTCAGACATTGAACGACAGCTCCTTCTTGTTGCCGAAGATGCCCTGTGGCCGGAAGATCACGAGGAGCATCAGTCCGATGCCGACGAGGATGAAGCGCACCTGGCCCGTCTGGGTGCTGGACATGAACCCCAGGATGCCGACGTCGCGCAGTCCCACGATGATGCCGTTGGACAGCGACAGCAGAACCCAGAACAGCATCGCGCCGACGATCGGCCCGAGCAGGGTGGCCGCGCCTCCGAGGAGGAGAGCGGTCCAGATGAAGAACGTCAGCGCCGTGCCGTAGTTACCGGGCTGCACTGCGCGGGGGAGGATGAACACCACGCCCGCGAGGCCGCCCATGACGCCGCCGAGCACGAGCGCCTGCATCTTGTAGGCGTAGACGTTCTTGCCGAGGCTGCGCACGGCATCCTCGTCTTCACGGATGCCCTTCACGACGCGACCCCACGGGCTGCGCATGAGCAGGAAGACGAGGAGCGTCGCGACGATGACGAGGCCCCAGCCGAACAGACGCACCCACCAGTCGTTCGCCGAGTAGGTCCACGGCCCGATGCCGTAGGTGCCGCCCGGCAGGGGGTTGAGCGCCTGGAACTCGCGGTTGTAGCCGTTCAGACCCTGCGATCCGCCGGTGATGTCGGTCAGACCGACCGTCGAGACGACGTAGCGCACGATCTCGGCCGCCGCGATCGTGACGATCGCGAGGTAGTCGGCGCGCAGTCGCAGCGTCGGGATGCCGAGGATGAAGGCGAACAGCACCGATGCGGCGATCGCGATGAGGATCGCGAGCCACACGGGGGCCGAGAGCGAGAGGGTCGCGATGGCGAAGGCATAGGCACCGACGGCCATGAAGCCCGCCTGACCGAAGTTGAGCAGTCCGGCATAGCCGAAGTGCACGCTGAGGCCGATGGCGGCGAGGGCGTAGGCCGCGGTGGTCGGGCTGATGAGCTCGCCCGCGGCGTTGTTGAAGATCGAAAGCCAGTCCATGTCGTCTTTCCTCAGCCGATCCGCTCTTTACGACCGAGCACACCTTGCGGCCGGAAGAGCAGCACGCCGATGAGCACGATCAGGGCCACCGCGTACCGCAGGTCGGGTGGGATGACGATGGTGGACAGTTCCGTGATGATGCCGATGATCAGCGATCCCACGAGGGCTCCGAAAGCACTGCCGAGACCGCCGAGGGTCACCGCGGCGAACAGGAGCAGCAGGATCGCGAAGCCCATGTCCCACGTGACGCCGCGGTAGAGGCCGTAGAGCACGCCCGACAGGCCCGTGAGAGCACCCGCCATGACCCAGACGATGCGGATCACGCGGTCGACGTTGATGCCGGAGGCTGCGGCGAGCGAGGCGTTGTCGCTCACGGCGCGCGTGGCCTTGCCGATTCGCGTGCGGGTGAGGAAGTACCCCACAGCGGCGAGCATCACGATGCTGACACCCATGCTGATGATCGAGGTCAGGGTCACGGTGACGGGGCCGATCGTGACGTTGTCGGTGATGCCGGTCGTGATGTTCCGGGTGCCGCCGTCGAAGAAGTAGAGGTACAGGTAGCGCAGGACGATCGAGAGACCGATCGTCACGATCAGCACCTGGACCAGGCCGACCCCGCGTTTGCGCAGGGGTTTGAAGAGCACGGCATCCTGTGTCCAGCCGAGCGCGGCCGAGAGGGCGACGGTCAGCACCACCGCCAGCAGGAGGTTCCAGCCCATCGCGGTGAAGACGTAGAAGATGATCGCGCCGAAGGTGAGCATCTCACCGTGGGCGAAGTTGTTGACGCCCGTCGTCCCGAAGATCAGGGAGATGCCGATCGCGGCCAGGGCCAGCAGGAGGCCGAAGTTGAGGCCGTAGAAGAAGCGCGAGAACAGCGTGTCCCAGATCGATCCGGATGCCGCCGTCCCCTCGCCCGTCGGGAATAGGACGTTGACCGTGTTGGTCGTGCCGATCGTCACGTCGCGGGTGACGTTGTCGGGGTCGCGCGGGACGACGCCGTCCGGGAGCGTGTCGACCTTGAGCTCGGCGGTGTAAGTGCCGGGCCCGGGGACCGAGACCGACCAGCGGCCGTCGGCGCCGGTGGTGCCCACCTCGGAGAAGCCCGAGCCCTCGACGGCCACCTCGACGCCTTCGAGGGGGTCGTCGCCGGCACGGATGATGCCGCCGATCGTGTACTGAGTCGAAACGTCGCCGGTTCCGGTCGAAGCGACCGGGGTCGGGGCGGTCGTCGTCTGGGCGCTCGCGGGTGACGCGAGGAACATGCTCAGGACGGCGACGGCGCTCGCGAGGAACGCCACGAGGATGGCCATGCGGGATATGGTGCGCGATCGTGTCGCGGTGGGGGAGGGATAACCCACGGAGTCTCCAGTTCGGCAACGCTGACGAAGTCGTCCCGTCAGCTTCGACGGTCGACGCTACGAGCGTAATGTGTCGAGGGTGTTTCCCCGACTGCCTCGTTAGCGAACCGTGTCATCACGAGTGCGCACGGCGGCCAGAGCGCTCGGGAACAATTCCCAGGCTCCCGACGCTTAGAATTCCATCGGACGTCCCTTTCACACAGGCGCTACGGCGCAGGAGGATCCATGGAGCAGCACGACCCCTTCGGTTTCATCGGACTGACGTATGACGACGTGTTGCTCCTTCCCGGGCACACCGATGTCATCCCGAGCGAAGCGGACACGTCGTCGCGCCTCACCCGTCGCATCACCGTCGCCACGCCTCTTCTTTCGTCCGCCATGGACACCGTGACCGAGGCGCGCATGGCGATCGCGATCGCTCGCCAGGGCGGCATCGGAATCGTGCACCGCAACCTCTCGATCGAAGACCAGGCGGGCATCGTCGATCAGGTCAAGCGCAGCGAGTCGGGAATGGTGTCGAACCCCATCACGACGACTCCGGATGCCACCGTGGCCGAAGTCGACGCGATGTGCGCGCAGTACCGCATCTCGGGTCTGCCCGTCGTCGACCCCGACGGCGTGCTGGTCGGCATCATCACCAACCGCGACATGCGCTTCGTCTCGGGCTTCGAGCGCCAGACGACCCTCGTCAAAGACGTGATGACGAAAGAGGGCCTCATCACCGGCCCCGTCGGCATCCACGCCAACGACGTCATCGCGACGTTCGCCAAGCACCGCGTCGAGAAGCTGCCGCTCGTCGACGACGAGGGCAAGCTCGCCGGCCTCATCACCATCAAGGACTTCGACAAGAGCGAGAAGTACCCCCTCGCGACCAAGGACGACCACGGTCGCCTGCGCGTCGGTGCCGCCATCGGCTTCTTCGGCGACGCGTGGCAGCGTGCCGAGGCGCTCCGCGATGCCGGCGTCGACGTTCTCGTGGTCGACACCGCTAACGGGCAGTCCGCGGGTGTCATCGACATCGTGACGCGCCTCAAGGCCGACGAGTCGTTCGCGCACATCGACGTCATCGGCGGCAACGTCGCGACCCGCGAAGGCGCTCAGGCGCTCATCGACGCGGGCGTGGATGCCGTCAAGGTCGGCGTCGGACCGGGCTCGATCTGCACGACCCGCGTCGTCGCCGGTGTCGGTGTGCCGCAGGTCACCGCGATCTACGAGGCCGCGCAGGCCGCGATCCCCGCGGGAGTGCCGGTCATCGCCGACGGCGGGCTGCAGTACTCGGGCGACATCGCCAAGGCGCTCGTCGCCGGTGCCGACACCGTCATGCTCGGCTCGCTGCTCGCGGGCACCGACGAGTCGCCAGGCGAGATCGTCTTCCAGGGTGGCAAGCAGTTCAAGCAGTACCGCGGCATGGGCTCGCTCGGTGCGCTGCAGACGCGCGGCAAGAAGACGTCGTACTCGAAGGACCGCTACTTCCAGGCCGACGTCCCCAGCGACGACAAGCTCATCCCCGAGGGCATCGAGGGCCAGGTGCCCTACCGCGGCCCCGTGTCGGCGGTCGCCTACCAGCTCATCGGTGGTCTGCGTCAGTCGATGTTCTACGTCGGCGCGCGCACCGTCGAAGAGCTCAAGACCAAGGGCAAGTTCGTCCGCATCACCTCGGCTGGCCTGAAGGAGTCGCACCCGCACGACGTGCAGATCGTCGTCGAGGCGCCGAACTACAAGAAGTAACGTGTCGTTTCGAGGGGGGCCGGGCAGGTGACTGCCCGGCCCTTTCTCGTGCGCGGGTGAGAGAGAAGATGAGAATGATCATGTAGACATTTGAATCCGCTCGTCGATCCATAGCATCCCTGAAGAAGCATGTACACATGCGCATCGAGACAGGGAGAGATCATGAAACGTCTGCTGACCGGCGTCGTCGCCGTCGCGCTCATCGCGATCGGCGGGGGTGACACCCGCCTTTGCGGAGGCACCCGAGCCAGACGTCCTGGAGCAGATTCTCGACGATACGGC
The DNA here is from genome assembly GCF_030818255.1 of Microbacterium sp. SORGH_AS_0969. Classification (NCBI taxonomy): domain Bacteria; kingdom Bacillati; phylum Actinomycetota; class Actinomycetes; order Micrococcales; family Microbacteriaceae; genus Microbacterium; species Microbacterium sp. SORGH_AS_0969. The sequence goes on along the minus strand of NZ_JAUTAG010000001.1, from coordinate 501,939 downwards.
GCCCGCGCGCCTCGAGGGTGACGATGTGGTCGCCCGGACAGGCGACGTCACCGCTGTGCTGCCCGCAGATGTCGAGCAACCCGTGACGTTGTCGACACCCGGAGGGCAGGAGGTGAGCGTGACGCTGCCGTCGGATGGAGGGACCACAGCGACGAAGCGGGTCGGAGACGGGGCCGTCGAGCACGAACTCGGAGACGGGTCGAGCATCATCCCCGCTGTGCGCAGCAACGGCGTGCTACAGGTGATGTCCGTGACGAGCGATGCGGCGGCGCCGACGACCTTCACCTACGAGGTAGCCGCGGGGGACGGAGGCTCGCTCGTCGCTCAGCCCGACGGTGGAGCGAGTGTCCTCGATCGCGACGGGCAGGAAGCGGCGACGGTCGCTCCGCCGTGGGCGTTGGACGCCGACGGGCGGAGTGTCCCGACGCACTATGAGATCGACGGCGATCGACTCACGCAGGTCATCGATACCGCGGCCGCGGCGAAGGTGACGTATCCGGTCGTGGCCGATCCCGGGGTATCGGTCACCTACTACCGGTATGACGTCATCGACGTGCGTCGCACGATGAACTGGACGAACCGCGGTGTTCAGCTCGCGATCTGCAAAGTGCATAATGGTGCGGCCCGCGGGAAATGCACGATGTCGGCGAGCTACGAGGTGGAGTCCGCGATCGACGCGACGTTGGGCGCGAGCAAAAGCGGCATCGGCGCCACGATTGGGGTCCACGAGTCGCGGACCGTGAAGGGGAGCGTGAGTTGGACGTCGCCCTCAGCCCCCGCCGGGAGCTCCTACAAGGCGTGGGCGGTCGGAACTTTGGTGACGTATAAGATCCAGAAATGGGTGGGTCGTAAGACCCTCGGGATGAGGTACCCGGTATGGACTCTCGAGGCGACATCGCGAACGCTGTCGGCTTTCGACCCTCGAGTCGGGTTCGCCGTTGGGCAGTGAGCCGGTAGTCAACGCGGCGACGTGGGCGTGGCGCGTGATCCCGGCGATTGTCGCGGCGGCCTGCGTCATGGCGGGAGTCGTGCTGCTCGTGCTCAACTCGGTCTTGGTCTACGACCCGGGTCCGTTCTCCGGTGAGCCTCGTGACCGGCTAGCCGTATGGCCGGCGGGACTCGTCCTGCTCGGAACGGGATCGCTCGGCATGATCGCAGCGGCTTTCGTCGCGGTTCCCAGGCCGCGTCGTCATTGACGGGCGGAGTTGCCGCTAAGCTGGTCGGCTCGCTTGTCGGCGAGCCGACCGGCGAACGCCGCACGCGCGTTCGGAGGTCGACGCCACCGCCACGAGCGGTCGACCGGAATCTCCCCATGGGCTACCTCGACCTCACCGCCATCTCGTTCACCCTCCCCGACGGGCGGCCCCTGCTCGACGAGGTGACGTTCCGCGTGGGCGAGGGGGTGACGACCGCGCTCGTCGGCCCGAACGGGGCGGGGAAGTCCACGCTGCTTCGCATCGTGCGCGGCGACGAGAAGGCCCACGGTGGGGCGATCGCGATCGGTGGGTCCCTCGGAGTGATGGATCAGTTCATCGGTCACGGGAAGGTCGGCGAGACCGTCCACGACCTCCTCGTCGCGGTGTCGCCCGCGCGCATCCGTCGCGCGGCGCTCGAGCTCGAGGCATCCGAGAACGCCCTCATCGAACGCGACGATCTCGACACGCAGATGCGGTACGCGGCGGCGCTCGCCGACTACGCCGACGCGGGCGGGTACGAGCACGAGACGGTGTGGGACACCTGCACGATCGCCGCGCTCGGAGTGCCGTATGAGCGCGCGCGGTTCCGCGAGCTCTCCACACTGTCGGGCGGGGAGCAGAAGAGACTCGCTCTCGAGGCGCTGCTGCGCGGCCCCGACGACGTGCTGCTGCTCGACGAGCCCGACAACTACCTCGACGTCCCCGGCAAGCGTTGGCTCGAGGAGCAGCTGCGGGACACGGCGAAGACGGTCCTGCTCGTCTCGCACGATCGCGAGCTCCTCGCTCGCGCGGCCGATCGCATCGTGACCCTCGAGACGGGGAGTGCCGGGAGCACCGCGTGGGTGCACGGCGGGAGCTTCGCGACGTACGCCGCAGCGCGCGATGACCGCATGGCCCGGCTCGACGAACTGCGTCGGAGGTGGGACGAAGAGCACGAGAAGCTGCGCGCGCTGGTTGCTCGTATGAAGGTCGCCGCGGCCGCCAACGACGGCTTCGCCTCGCGCTACCAGGCTGCCGTCACCCGGCTGACGAAGTTCGAGACGGCCGGTCCACCGCAGGAGCGCCCGCCCGAGCAGGACCTGCAGCTACGCCTGCGGGGCGCCAGGACGGGCAAGCGCGCGGTCGTCGCGGAACGGCTCGAACTGACCGGGCTCATGAAGCCGTTCGACCTGGAGGTCTGGTTCGGGGACCGCGTCGCCGTCCTCGGATCGAACGGCTCGGGGAAATCGCATTTCCTGCGGCTGCTGGCGGGAGGCGGTACCGATCCCGATGCGCGCCTCGGGCATGTGACCACGGTCGGCGCGGGACTCGATCGCGTCGCGCACACGGGCAGGGTGATCCTCGGGGCGCGCGTCGTGCCCGGATGGTTCGCCCAGACCCATCGGCATCCGGAGTTCATCGGGCGAACGCTCCTCGATCTGCTTCACCGCGGTGATGACAACAGAAGGGGGATGCCACGGGATGCCGCGAGCTCGGCCCTCGACCGGTACGGTCTCGTCGCGCAGGCGGAACAGGCCTTCGACACGCTGAGCGGTGGGCAGCAGGCTCGGTTCCAGGTGCTGCTCCTCGAACTGTCGGGAACGACCCTGCTGCTGCTCGACGAACCGACGGACAACCTCGACCTCGCGTCAGCCGAGGCCCTCGAAGACGCCCTCGCGCGATTCGAGGGGACGGTGCTCGCGGTGACTCACGACCGGTGGTTCGCGCGGTCCTTCGACCGATTCCTCGTGTTCGGATCGGACGGCGAGGTGTACGAGTCGCCCGAGCCGGTGTGGGACGAGCAGCGCGTGGTGCGGGCGCGATGACCGTTGCACCGGTGGTCGGCACGGCTACGCTGTGCGAATGATCCGGCGGAGGATTCACCCGGAGACGTCCGTCTCGGCCCGGCGCACCGAGGCGTTCACCGACGGGGTGTTCGCGATCGCGGCGACCCTCCTCGTCCTGGGTCTCACCGACCAGTCCCTCGGCACGGTGCGCACCAACGACGACCTCGCGCAGAGTCTCCTCGCGCTCTCGCATCCGGTGTTCTCGTTCGTCATCAGCTTCCTCATCCTGTGCGTGATGTGGATGACGCACGTGCGGCAGTTCGAGTGGATCGTCCGGATCGACGACACGGGGATGTGGCTGAACAACATCCGCCTCCTCCTGATCGTGCTGGTCCCCTTCACCTCGTCGCTGAACACGTCCTACGAAGACCTCCTGCTCGGTCGGATCCTGCTGCCCGTCAACTTCTTCCTCGCGATCGTGGTCGGCTGGCTGCAGTGGGCCTGGGCCGTGCGGTCGGGGGCTGTCGCCGATCTGTCGGAGGACGACGCGCGGCGACTGGGCAGGGCCGGCCTCAGCGCGGTGATCATCAGTGCCGCGGCCGTGGCGCTCAGCCCCTGGATCGGATCGCTCGCCTTCCTCCTCTTCGCCGTCGACGGACTGTTGACGCGCCTCCTGCGCGGAGCCGATGCCCCGCTTTCGGCCGACGGTCCACCGGCGACCGGCGGCGAGGTCGGAGGTCGCGGGTAGGCTGGGCGGGTGACCATGGAGATCGACCTCGGCCGCGCCAAGCGCGCCCGCCGCGCCTACACCTTCGACGACATCGCCGTCGTGCCGTCGCGACGGACGCGCAACCCCGAAGACGTGTCCACGGCGTGGACGATCGACGCCTTCTCGTTCGAGATCCCGGTGCTCGGCGCCCCCATGGACTCGGTCGTCAGCCCCCGCACGGCCATCGAGCTCGGTCGTCTGGGCGGTCTGGGCGTGCTCGACCTCGAGGGTCTCTGGACGCGGTACGACGACCCCGAGCCGCTCCTCGCCGAGATCGCCGGGCTGCCGGATGCCGATGCCACCCGCCGCATGCAGCAGCTCTACTCCGAGCCGATCAAACCCGAACTCGTGCGCGATCGTCTCGCCGAGATCCGCGCCGCGGGCGTGACCGTGGCCGGAGCCCTGACGCCGCAGCGTACCCACGACCTGTACGAGACGGTCGTGGCCGCCGGCGTCGACCTCTTCGTCATCCGTGGGACCACGGTGTCGGCCGAGCACGTATCGAGCGTGGCCGAGCCGCTCAATCTGAAGAAGTTCATCTACGACCTCGACGTTCCCGTCATCGTCGGCGGCGCCGCCACCTACACCGCGGCCCTGCACCTCATGCGCACGGGAGCGGCCGGCGTGCTCGTCGGCTTCGGTGGGGGAGCGGCGTCCACGACGCGCGCCACGCTCGGCCTGCACGCGCCGATGGCGACCGCCGTCGCCGATGTCGCCGGCGCTCGCCGCGACTACCTCGATGAGTCGGGAGGACGCTACGTGCACGTCATCGCCGACGGCGGTGTCGGCACCTCCGGTGACATCGTGAAGGCCCTCGCCATGGGCGCGGATGCCGTCATGCTCGGCGTCGCCCTGGCGCGCGCCACGGACGCTCCCGGCCGCGGTTTCCACTGGGGGCCCGAGGCGCACCACGCCAAGCTGCCCCGCGGGCGTCGCGTCGCGGTCGACCGCGTCGGCCCGCTCGAGCAGGTGCTCTACGGGCCGGCGCCCGTCGCGGACGGCACCGCGAACCTGATCGGCGCTCTGAAGAAGTCGATGGCCACGACCGGCTACTCCGACCTCAAGGAGTTCCAGCGCGTCGAGGTCGTCGTGGCCCCGTACGGACACTGATGCCGGAGTCTGCGTGACCTCGTCGCCCGCCATTGCTCCGGAGATCCCCGAGGTCTTCCCGCCGACGCTGCGCGAGGTGATGCTGCGTCCGCGATGGCTCGCGCTGCTGGCGTTCTCGCTGGTGGTCGCCGGGGTCCTCGCATGGCTCGGACAGTGGCAGCTGGGGCGCGCGGTCGACACCGCGCCCTCCGAGCCCGGGATGACCGAGGTGGTGCGCCCCCTCGACGAGGTCGTGCAGCCGGGCGCCTATCTCGCCGAGCCCCTTGTCGGCCAACGCGTCGAGACGAGCGGGCGGTGGATCCCCTCCGACTTCATCGTCGTCTCGTCGCGTTTCAACGACGACGTCGAAGGGTACTGGGTCACGGGTCAGCTGCGGGTCGACGGCGCAGGGAAGCCGGTATCCCTCGCCGTCGCTCTCGGTTGGGCTCCGACGCTCGAGGCGGCCCAGGCCGCCGCAGACGACCTGCGCACCGGGGTTGAGGCGGATCCCACCGCTGAGGTCGAGGTCACGGGGCGCCTGATCTCCGACGAGGGGCCGGCGCGTCCCTCCGCCGGGGTCGATCCTCAGACGCTCACGCGGATGTCGCCCGCGATGCTGCTCGGGCGCTGGCACGACGTCGACGGCGTCGCGGTGTACCGCCAGTACGTCGCCTCGCAGACGGCGATCGGGCCGCTCGAAGCGATCTCGTCGCCGGCTCCGGACGAGCGTTCCCGCGTGAACTGGTTGAACATCTTCTACGCGGCCGAGTGGGCGATCTTCGCGGGCTTCGCGCTGTACCTCTGGTACCGCCTGGCCCGCGACGCGTGGGAGAAAGAGGTCGAAGACCTCGAAGACGCCCAGGAAGAGGCGCAGGCGGCGGGGCCGCCGGTTCCTCGCGACTAGACTTGGCGCATGCCGCGTCCCCCGAAACTCGCCTCTTTCCCGGCGATCCGCGGAGCCCTGACCTTCTACCAGATCTGCTCGATCATCACCGGTATCGGCCTTCTGCTGCTGGTCACCGAGATGATCCTGAAGTACACGCCCATCCACGTGGAGCTGTTCCTGGGCGGATCCGGGGGGTTCCTGTGGTTCGCGGATGCCATCGCCGGCCCCGGATGCCAGTGGTTCTCCCTCTTCATCCCCGGCGGCGACGGGTGCGAGATGATCTCCACGGGTGATGGCGTCAACATCTCGTTGGCGATCCTGGTGGTGCACGGCTGGTTCTACGTCGTGTACCTCATCTCGTGCTTCCGCGTGTGGAGCCTGATGCGCTGGCCGTTCCGTCGGTTCGTCTTCCTGGCCCTCGGTGGCGTCGTCCCGTTCCTCTCCTTCATCCTCGAGGTGCGTACCGCCCGCGGCGTGCGCGCCTACCTCGCCGAGCGCGAAGCCGCCCTGGCATCCGCTCCCGTTCCCGCCCCGGAAGGCAACCGGTGACCGAACAGACCGAAACGTCTCAGCGCCCCGTCCTCGTCGTCGATTTCGGCGCCCAGTACGCGCAGCTGATCGCCCGCCGCGTCCGCGAAGCGGGCGTCTACAGCGAGATCGTGCCGCACACCGCCTCGGCGGAAGAGATCGCGGCCAAGAACCCCGTGGGCATCATCCTCTCGGGCGGGCCCTCGTCGGTGTACGAAGAGGGAGCCCCGAGCCTCGACGCCGGAGTCTTCGATCTCGACGTGCCGACGCTCGGCATCTGCTACGGCTTCCAGGTCATGGCCAAGGCCCTCGGCGGCGAGGTCGCGAACACCGGCCTGCGCGAGTACGGGGCGACGGACGCCACGATCGTGACCGAGGGCACCCTGCTCGAGGGGCAGCCGGTCGAGCAGAACGTGTGGATGAGCCACGGTGACCAGGTGTCGCGTGCTCCCGAGGGCTTCGAGGTGCTCGCCCGCACCGCGCACACGCCCGTCGCCGCCTTCGCGAGCGACGCACGTCGCATGTACGGCGTGCAGTGGCATCCCGAGGTCAAGCACTCCGACCACGGCCAGCACGTGCTCGAGAACTTCCTGCACAAGGCGGCGGGTCTCCCCGCCGACTGGAACAGCGGCAACGTGATCGCCGAGCAGGTCGAGCGCATCCGCCAGCAGGTCGGGACGTCGCGCGTCATCTCGGCGCTGTCGGGCGGCGTCGACTCCGCCGTGTCGACCGCCCTCGTGCACGAGGCCGTCGGCGACCAGCTGATCGCGGTGTTCGTCGACCACGGGCTGCTCCGCCAGGGCGAGCGCGAACAGGTCGAGAACGACTACGTCGCCTCGACCGGGGTGAAGCTCATCACGGTCGACGCGCGCGAGACCTTCCTGAACGCCCTCGCCGGCGTCAGCGACCCCGAGCAGAAGCGCAAGATCATCGGCCGCGAGTTCATCCGCGCTTTCGAGAAGGTGCAGGCCGACCTCGTCGCCGAGGCCAAGGCCGAGGGCGAGCAGGTGCGCTTCCTCGTGCAGGGCACGCTCTACCCCGACGTGGTCGAGTCCGGCGGCGGCACGGGCACCGCGAACATCAAGAGCCACCACAACGTGGGCGGGCTCCCCGAGGATCTGCAGTTCGAGCTCGTCGAGCCGCTGCGCACCCTCTTCAAGGACGAGGTCCGCGCGATCGGTCGTGAACTGGGCCTTCCCGAGGCGATCGTCGGCCGCCAGCCCTTTCCGGGGCCCGGTCTTGGCATCCGCATCGTGGGCGAGGTCACCGCTGACCGTCTCGAGATCCTGCGTGCGGCCGACGCCATCGCCCGCGCCGAGCTGACCAAGGCCGGCCTCGACGACGAGATCTGGCAGTGCCCCGTCGTGCTCCTCGCCGATGTGCGCTCGGTCGGCGTGCAGGGCGACGGTCGCACCTACGGTCACCCCATCGTGCTGCGGCCCGTGTCGTCGGAAGACGCCATGACCGCCGACTGGACCCGCCTGCCCTACGACGTGCTGTCGAGAATCTCGAACCGCATCACCAACGAGGTGAAGGACGTCAACCGCGTGGTGCTCGACGTGACGTCGAAGCCGCCGGGGACCATCGAGTGGGAGTGAGCGTCTAGCCTGCTCTCGCGTCGACGCGCCGAGGGCGGGGTTTGGGGCGGGATCGTCTGTTTGGGGCGCGGGAAAGCGCGCCCCAAACGCCGGAATGCGCCCCAAACCCTCTTGCGGCTCCAGCGCGCCGCAGGGCGTGCGGTGAGTGGGGGAGGATGGGGGCGTGACTTCCGGTGATTTCCCCGACGCGTGGTACCTCATCCTGTCGAGCCGGCTCATTCCGGACCTCGACGGGGGCTACACGATCTCGACGCTCGCACGCGCGCGGCAGATGGCCGACGCGGGCGCGACGCCGTTCCTCCTCACCGTCGATCCCGGGACACGCGACGCTCACGCTCAGCACCGCGCAACCTTCGTCGCGCGCGGTGCCGCCTCGGCATCCGGGATCTTTCGCAATCTGTTCGACGAGGCCGTGGCTCCCGACGGTGGAGCGGCGGACTGGCTGCGGGCGGCCGCGAGCCCGGGAGACGCCGATCCCGCCCTGGAGTACCGCGAGGTGGCGGGCGGAGCGGTGTCGCTGCCGAACGTCGTCGATCCCGACTGGCATCTCACCACCGCGCCCATCGTCGTCCGGGATGCCGCGGGCGCGCCCGTCGGCGTGGTCGCCGGGTTCGGTGCGCTCTACCGCGCGTGGCTCACGCACGTGGCGGCGCGGTTGCGCGCGGAGCGCGACCGACCCGTCGTCGTGATCTGCGAGTCCCGGCAGCTCGGCGAGCTCATCGTGGGGTGGGGCGACGACGACGTGCGCATCCTCCACACCGTGCACACGATCCACCTCGAGCCGCCCTACGCCGCCGACTCCGACCTCAACGCGCTGTGGGCGCGGTGGTTCGAGATCGCACCTCGCTTCGACGCCGTGCTGTGGCCGACCGCGTACCAGCGCGACGACGTGCGGCGCCGATTCGGTGCCGGAGCTCACCACGTGGTTGCCCCGCACGCCGTCGTTGGACCGGTCACGGTGGTCCCGGCCGCCGAGCGCGACCCGGGCCGCGTGGTCGTGCTGGGGCGGCTCGCCCCGGGCAAGCGCCTGCCGCACGCCCTGCGCGCTTTCGCGCGGGTCGTGGCTGAGGTGCCGCACGCGCGTCTCGAGCTGTGGGGCGACGGGGCGCAGCGCGCCGACCTTGAGGCGCTCGTCGACGACCTCGGCCTGCGCGACGTCGTGTCGCTGCCCGGTCTCACGACCGACCCCGGTGGCGTCCTCGACGGCGCCGCCGTCTACCTGACCACCTCCGCCTTCGAGGGGCAGGGGCTCGCCCTCGCCGAAGCGCTCGCGCACGGCACGCCGGTGGTCGCGTACGACATCCGCTACGGCCCGCGCGACATGCTGGCCGGGGGCGGCGGCATCCTGGTCGCCGACGGCGACGAGGATGCGCTCGTCGGTGCCCTGGTGCGGGTGCTGACGGATGCCGAGACGCGCGAGCGCCTGTCGCTCGAGGCGTCGGCTGCGGCGACCGCGCTGAGCCCCGCCCGCGCGATGCAGACCCTGGCCACGGCGTGCGATGACGCGCTCTCGCGGCCGCGGCGACGCTGACTCCGGGGACGAGGCGCAGCGAGAACCGGACGTCGGCCAGACGGCAGCGCGGCTACGTCGATCCCGCCGCCGGGGCGCGGCGCGGGCCGGCAACGGTGTGCGTCAGCCGAGCGCGGCCGCTCGTACGGCATCGACCGCGGCGGACGGCGAGCCGTGGAACGCGGGACCGTGGCCGGGCAGCACCCAGTCGGCATCCAGATCGGCGATGCGGGCGAGGGATGCCAGGGCCTCGGCCGAGTCGTCGGTGAAGGGGGCGGGACCGGGGCCCGTGCGACCGGTCAGCACGTGGCGGGTCGTGAGCGCGTCGCCGACGAATACGGCGCGGGCGTCGGCGGAGAAGACCGCGATGCTGCCGGGGGAGTGCCCGGGCATGCCGATCACCCGCGGGGCGCCGGGGAGGTCGAGTGTGTCGCCGTCGGCGACCTCGCGCACCTCGGTCAGCCAGTTCGGGCGCATGCCCTTGCGGATGCCGTAGGCCGCGAAGCTCAGCAGCGGGCCCAGGCGCATCGGGCCCATCGCTGTCTTGGGCTTGTCTCCGCCCCGCGCGCGGTCGGCGTCGGCGGCGTGCACGAACACCGGGACGCCCTTCTCGCGACGCAGACGCTCGGCGAAGCCGACGTGGTCGCTGTCGCCGTGCGTCAGGACCACCCCGCGGATGTCGTCGATCGGGCGGCCGATGGTGTCCAGCTCCCGCCGGAGATCGGCGTACATGCCGGGGAGGCCGGCATCGATCAGGGTGATGCCGGCGGGCGTGGTGATCAGGTAGGAGGCGACGATGTCGTTGCCGAGGCGGTGAAGGGAGGGGGCGAGTCGCATGGGGTGACCTTTCGCGGGATGGCTACGAGCAATAGCCATGATAGCTTATATACGTAGCCATGAGGAGCGCTGAATGCCGACACCCGAACGAACGTCTCTCGCCGAGGTCGTCGCGCAGGCCGCCCGACTGCTGGAGAGCGGCGGTCCGACCGCCGTCACGATGCAGGCGGTGGCGGCGGCCGTCGGGGTCAAGGCCCCCTCGCTGTACAAGCGCGTGCGCGACCGGGAAGCGCTTCTCGGCCTGGTCGGGGTCGCGACCGCGGACGACCTGACACGCCGACTGACGGATGCCGGGGGGGACCTCGCTGAGCTGCTCACCGTCTTTCGCCGCTTCGGTCAAGAGCGACCGGAAGCGTTCCGTCTGCTGTTCGCCTCGTCGATCGACCCCGAGAGGCTCGCGGCGACCAGCGAACCCGTGCTCCGCGCGACCGCGGCCGTCGTCGGTCCCGACCGTGCGCTCGATGCAGCGCGGTTGCTGACCTCGTGGGCGCTCGGATTCATCACGATGGAGCTGACGGGCGCCTTCCGTCTCGGGGGTGACCTCGACGAAGCCTTCGCGTACGGGATGCGTCACATCGTGGGCTCACTGACCTCGGGTCAGGACGCGGTGCGACCGGCCCAGGGGTCGTAGTCGGCGATCAGGTCCTCTTGCGCGGGACGTTCGGCATCCGGGACATGCTGCAGGTTCACCCGCACGCGGTACCAGAGAGAGCTCGAGCCGCGCATGCCGTCGACGAGGATGTCGGCCGGGTGGAGAGCTCCCGCGGCGTCCGGATGCCGTGACTTCCACGTCTCGAGGGCATCGAGGGCTTCGGGCTTGGTCTTGGTGCGTGCGACCTCGATGAGAGGCATGGTCGAGGCGCGGCGGCCGGAGCCGTCGGAGCCGCGCGGAGGCTTCTCGGCGGGCCCGAGCTCCTTCGCGAGAGCCAGGAGGGCGTCGAGAGAGCCCGCCGCGTCGTCGATGCCGGCGTGCGGATCACCGATCGCGCGGAAGCGCTCGGGCACGGTGAGGACGGTGAACTCCTCGGGGCGGCGGTCGCGGACCTCGTCCCATGTCAGCGGAGTCGAGACGCGCGCGTCGGGGAGCGCCCGGATCGAGTACGCCGAGGCGACCGTCCGGTCCTTGGCGTTCTGGTTGAAGTCGACGAAGACGCTCTCGCCGCGTTCCTCTTTCCACCAGCGGGCGGTCGCGAGCCCGGGCGCGCGGTTCTCGACCTCGCGGGCCAGCGTTTCGGCGGCGAGGCGTACATCGGCGTAGTCCCACTCGGGACGGATGCGCACGAGGATGTGGAGCCCCCGCGAGCCCGAGGTCTTCGGCCAGCCGACGAGCCCGTGGTCTTCGAGGACCTCGCGGGCGATGAAGGCGACGTCGACGATCTGCGACCAGGCGACGCCGGGCATCGGGTCGAGGTCGACGCGGAGCTCGTCGGGGTGGTCGAGGTCCTCGGCCCGCACGGGGTGGGGGTTGAGGTCGAGGCAGCCGAGGTTGACGACCCACGCCAGGCCCGCGGCATCCCGGATCACCGTCTCCTCGGCGGAGGTGCCGGAGGCGTAGTGGAGGGTCGCGGTGTCGATGAAGGCGGGGTGCTTGTCGGGCACACGCTTCTGGAAGAACGGCTCCTGGTCGAGGCCCTTCGAGAAGCGCTTGAGCACCATCGGTCGGCCTCCTGCTCCCCGCAGGGCGCCCTCGGCGACGTCGAGGTAGTAGCGCACGAGGTCGAGCTTCGTCAGGCCTGGGGTGGGGAAGACGACGCGGTCGGGACTCGTGACGCGCACCTCATGGCCGTCGATGTCGAGGATCTCGGGGGGAGTCTTCGCGGGGCTCATGGCGCGAGGCTAGCGCCGGGTGGCGCGTGCGCCGCACCCCTTGCGGAGCGTGGCGCGCGGGGCTCGCAGAGAACGTCGAGTGTCCAAAACACGCCGTTACGAACGACGCCGTTGCGGCGTGTCTTGGACACTCGACAGGCGGGCGGGCGGGCGAGCTAGCGAGCGGGTGAGCAGGCGGGCGGGGCGCGCCGGGAACGACGAAGGGCCGCCCCGGAACGGGACGGCCCTTCGAGCGGAACGTTTAGTTGTTGCCGCGCAGGATCGCGATCAGGCGCAGGATCTCGACGTACAGCCACACGACGGTGACCATGATGCCGAAGGCGCCGACCCAGCCGTAGACACGAGCCGCTCCGTTACGCACGCCGCGCTGAATCTGGTCGAAGTCGAGCACGAGCGAGTACGCGGCCATGATGACCACGACGACACCGATGATCACACCGAGCGGGATGCCGAGGATCTTGACGGTGCTGTACATGCCGAACGCGCCACCGGCGATCGGGGCGTTGAACAGCATCAGGACGATGTTGAGGAGGCCGAACACCATGTAGCCGACCATGGCGATCAGGAAGATCTTCGTGGCGCGGGCCGAGGCGCGCACCTTGCCGCTCGCGAACAGCGCGAGGGTCACACCGACGACGGAGAGCGTCGCGAGCGTCGCCTGGATGACGATGCCCGGGTAGATGAACTCGAAGAACGCCGAGATGCCACCGACGAACAGACCCTCGAACGCCGCGTAGGCGAGGAAGACGGGGACGGACGGCTTCTTCTTGAAGATCGCGACCATCGCGAGCACGAAGCCGACGAGGCCACCGACGATCATCGGGGCGGCGCTGGGGCTGGGGTTCGCGACGCTGACGCCGGCCATCGACCAGATCCAGCCGACGACGGCGCCGACGACGAGCACGCCGAACAGCGCGAGCGTCTTGAAGACGGTGTCTTCGATCGTCATGCGATCGGTTTCGACGGCACCCGCCGCGGGGGCGGTGTACATGCCCTCGAGGTTGGCCGCTTCAGCAGCGGCTGCCGCGCTCGCGGCGGGGGCCGCGGGAGGGCTGTAACGGGTCTGGGCGCCGGCACGAGGGTCCTGGAACGCCGGGGTATTGAATGCCGGGTTATTGAGGGCCACGGGGACTCACACTCCAAATGATGGTCATCACAGCACCGTGCTGTCAGACAACACTAGCCGAGCAGGGTGCGAGATTCCTTGTGTTGACTGGGATTCCGCTATGAGCAAGGGAGTCGTTCACCCGCCGTCGCTACCGTGGGCGGGTGCCGCTCAACCGCCCGCTGATCATCGGCCACCGAGGCGCTCCCGGGTACCGCCCCGAGCACTCGCCGAGCTCGTACGCGCTGGCGATCGCCGCGGGAGCGGATGCCGTCGAACCCGACGTCGTCCCCTCGAAGGACGGCATGCTGGTCGTCCGCCACGAGAACGAGATCGGCGCCACGACCGACGTCGCGACGAGGCCGGAGTTCGGGGACCGTCGCACCTCGAAGGTCGTGGACGGGGAGCGGCTGACCGGGTGGTTCGTCGAGGACTTCACGTGGGACGAACTCCGCACACTCCGCTGCCGTGAGCGGATTCCGGCCCTGCGACCGGGCAGCGCGGCTTTCGACGACACCGAGTTCGTGCTGTGTCTGCGAGACGTCCTCGACCTCGCGCGGTCGGGTGGTGTGGGGGTCGTCCTCGAGATCAAGCACGCGGCGGCGTTCGCCGCCCAGGGCTTCGATATGGCGGCGCTCGTTCGCGACGAGTTGCGCGAGGCGGACTGGCTCGACGACCCGACGCTGGTGATCGAGTCGTTCGAGCCCCTCGTGCTGGCGCGACTGCGAGAGCTCGGCATCCGGTCGCCGCTCGTGCAGCTCATCGAAGCGGGCGGGGCGCCGTGGGATCTGCGCGAGCGCGATGGGGCGGAGGCCGCGACGTACGCGTCGATGTTGACGCCCTCCGGGCTGGACGCGCTCGCTCGCGAGGTCGATGGCATCAGCCCCGACAAACGGCTCATTCTGGACCCCGGGCGGCTCGGGCGGGCGCACGGCCCCGCCCGGTTCGTCGCCGAGGCGCAGGGCCGGGGTCTCCGTGTCTTCACGTGGACATGCCGCCCCGAGAATATGTTTCTCCTGCCGGGGTATCGTCGGCACGGAGGTCGGGCCGCATTCGGTGATTTCCGGACCGAGTGGGCCGTTCTTCGCGATGCACGGCTCGACGGGGTGTTCGTCGATCATCCCGACCTCGGCGTCGAGGTGTTCCGCGGCTGACGGCGGACCGCAACCCCTGCCGATCGGTGGGTCGGCCGCGTGAGGATGGCCGCATGACGGTTGACGTGACGGTGGTCGGCGGTGGCATCTCGGGCCTCGCGTGCGCCCGAGCGGTTCAGGATGCCGGGAAGACGGCGCGCGTGCTCGATCGCGGGCGCCGAGTCGGCGGGCGTCTGTCGAGCCGCACGTTCGAGGGGCGTCCGGTCGACCTCGGGGCGTCGTACTTCGTGGTCGGCGAGGCGGACCGGTTCGGGCACGTCGTCGCGGACTGGGAGGAGCGTGACCTCGCGCGCCCCTGGACCGACACGTTCGTCGTCGTCGACGCGGACGGGAACCAGACGCCGAAGCCGGGGCCGATGCGATGGGCTGCTCCGCTCGGGCTCCGCTCGCTGGCTCTCGATCTCGCGCAGGGGCTCGACGTGGTGTCGGAGCGCGCGGTCGAGAGCGTGGAGCCGTCCCTCGTCGACGGGGAGCCGTCGGGCGAGGTCGTGCTCGCGATGCCGGAGCCGCAGGCGGCGCGTCTCACCGACGTCCGTCTCGGCTCGGCGGCCGCGTGGGAGCCCGTCATCGCCGTGGTGCTGCGGTGGGAGGATCGACACTGGCCGGCCGATCTGCACGGCGCCTTCGTCGACGGCGATCCGGACGTGTCCTTCATCGCCGACGACGGCGACCGGCGCGGCGACGGGGCACCCGTACTCGTCGTGCACACGACCGCCGACCGTGCCGGGCGGCACCTCGACGATCCGGACGGGGCGATCGCTCCCGTCCTGACCGCGACCCGCCGCCTCCTCCGGATCGCCCCCGACCCCGTCTCGACCTTCGCGCACCGGTGGACCTTCGCCCGTCCGACCACGACCACCGGGCAGCCGTTCTTCCGGTCGCCCGGCCTGTCCGCGTGCGGGGACGCGTGGGGCGAGAGCGCCGCGGTGCGCACCGCGTGGTCGTCGGGCGATGCTCTCGGCCGCGCGCTCGCGGCATCCTGAATCCGCCCATCCTGACGCGATGTCAGAGGGCCCCTCTAGGGTGGGGCCATGGATGTGGGGATCGACGCGGCGGGGGTACGGCGCTCGTTCGGGGCCGTTCAGGCGGTGCAGGAGGTGACGTTCGCGGCGGCTCCGGGCCGGGTGACGGGGCTCGTGGGTCCCAACGGATCGGGCAAGACGACGCTCATGCTCATGCTCGCGTCGCTGCTGCAGCCCGATGCGGGCGAGATGCGGATCTGCGGCGTCGACCCGATCGCCGACCCCGCGGGGGCGCGCCGTCTTCTGGGGTGGATGCCGGACTCTCTGGGCGCGTGGCCGAGCCTGACGGCGCGCGAGGTCCTCGTCGCGACGGCGCAGCTGTACGACCTTCCGCGCGCGGCGGCGCGCACGCGTGCCGACGAACTCCTGGCGCTCGTCGACCTCGCCCCGCTCGCGACCTCCGCGGCGCGGGTGCTCTCGCGCGGGCAGAAGCAGCGTCTCGCGCTCGCGCGGGCTCTCGTGCACGACCCGAAGGTGTTGCTGCTCGACGAACCGGCGTCGGGGCTCGACCCGCAGGCGCGCATCGCGCTGCGCGTGCTGCTGCGGCGCTTGGCCGCCGAGGGGCGCACGATCCTCATCTCGAGCCACGTGCTGTCCGAGCTCGAGGAGGTCGTCGACGACGCGGTCTTCATGATGGACGGCCGCACGGTCGGGACCGACCGGGTCGCCGCGGCGGCGACGCGCACACGGTCGTGGCGGGTGCGGCTGCTCACCGATCCGTCGCGCGGGGCGCAGGCGGGTCGCGCCGAGGTCGCGGCGGCGCTCGGGCGTGCCCCCGACGAGGTCGGGGTCGACCGCCGAGACCTGCTCGTGCCGTTCGCCGACGAGGCGGGGGCCGTCGCCGGGCTTCGCGCGCTGGTCGGTGCCGGCGTCCCGGTGGTCGAGTTCGCTCCGGCGGTGGGAGATCTCGAACACGCCTTCCTCGACCTCAGAGTCGGCCCCGGCGGCGAGGGGAGCCCCGCATGAACCTCCACCGTCTCAGGACCGTGATCGGCATCGAGCTGCGTCAGCGCGTGCGCTCGGTCGGGTGGTACGTGCTGCTCGGGGTGTTCTTCGTCATCCTGATGGCTGTCCTCGCGCTGTCGTTCGCGTCGTTCGCGCTCGCCAGCGGGGGCAACGAGTGGTTCTTCTCCCTCGTGATCATGCTCGTGCTCCTGCTCGTGCTGCTCGTGTCCCCGACCCTCAGCGGCAGTGCCGTGAACGGGGATCGGGATGCCGCAACCCTCGCGCCCGTCCAAGTGACGCTCGTCACGACGGCCGAGATCGTCATCGGCAAGTTCCTCGCCGCGTGGATCTCGGGGCTCGCCTTCCTCGTCGTGGCCGCGCCGTTCCTCGTCGTCGCCACCGCGGCAGGCGGCCTGAACCCGGGCGTCATCCTCGCCTCTCTCGGCATCCTCGTTCTCGAAGTCGGGGTCGTGGCCGCCGTCGGTGTCGGCTTCAGCGCCGTGGTCGCGCGGCCGATCTTCTCGGTGGCCAGCACGTACCTCGTCATCGCTGCGCTGTCGATCGGGACGCTGATCGCTTTCGGCCTCGGTGGACTCGCGGTGCGGAGCGAGCAGGTATCGATCACGCGTGACTTCGACTGGAGCGCTGCACCTGAGGGCTGTGATCCCGGCGTGTGGCCCCGGGACACCGGGTGCCCGTCGTACGAGGAGCTCCCGTGCGTCGAGAACCGGTACACCTCGGAGGTGCCGCGCTTCGATCGCGTGTGGTGGGTGCTGGCCGCGAATCCGTTCGTGATCCTGGCGGATGCCACGCCGCCGACCTACGTCGACGGGTATCCGCGCGACCTGTTCTCGCAGATCGCCTCCAGCGTCCGCCTCGCTCAGAAGGCGCCCGAAACCGAGACGCGGTTCGACGGGTGCGTGGCTCCCGACGTCCCGTCGTACGAGACGCCGGAGGAGCAGCTCGAGGGCACGGTTCCCAGCTGGTTCGTGGGGCTGATCGTGCAACTGCTGATCGCGGCCGGGTTGCTGACCTGGGGAATCGGCCGGACCCGTACACCGGCGAAGCGCCTGCCGCCGGGGACGCGTATCGCCTGAGGTCGCGGCCGACGTCGGGGCGGAGTGCCCGGGCTGACGACTCGGGATCGAGGGTCTCGAGACTGGGGGTCGGGGGAGGGCGGCGGCGTCAGCGCTCGAGGCTGGAGGGGTGGAGTCGTGTGCGTCGCCCTCAGCGCAGCCGATCGGCCAGTGCCACCGCATCATGCGGAGCGCGGCCACGCGCGTCGTTGTCGAAGTAGGCATAGACATCGCGCGGCACGCCGTCCGTCGAAGCGGTGCCGTCGAGCCAGCCGCGGATGCGATCGGCCCAGGCATCGAGCTCCTGGCCGGCGTAGCCGCTCGCGTAGAGCTCGGTGGAGCCGTGGAGTCGCACGTAGACGTGGTCGGCGGTGAGGGCGTCGAAGACGGGCCAGCGGCCCGCGGTATCGGCGAGGACGAGGGCGACCCCGTGTGCGCGAAGGATCTCGGCCGCCCGCGGATCGGAGAAAGAGGCCGAGCGCGGTTCGAGCGCGTGGCGGAGGGGCATATCGGCCTCGACCTCGAGCCAGTCGCGGCCGTCCACTCGCTGATCGTGCTGCCGTGCGAGTTCGAGGGCGGCGCCGGTCGTCCGCGGGAGCTGCGAAAGGAAGCCGTCGAGCACGTCGGGATCGAAATCCACCCGTTCGGGCAACTGCCAGAGGAACGGGCCGAGGGTCGGGCCGAGCGCGAGCACACCGGACGCGAAGAAGTTGGCGAGCGCTGTGTGCACGCCGACCAGGCGCAGCATGTGCGTGACGTACCGCGAACCTTTGACCGCGAAGACGAAGTCCGCGGGCACTTCTTCGCGCCAGCGCCGGTAGCTGGCGGGGCGCTGCAGCGAGTAGAAGGAGCCGTTGAGCTCGACGCTGCGGAGGTGCTCGCCCACGTACGCGAGCTCGCGCCGCTGTGGGAGCCCGCGCGGGTAGAAATCTCCCCGCCAGCGTGGGTAGCGCCAGCCGGAGATTCCGACGAAGGCGGTCGCGCTCAGGCGTGGCCCTCGGCGGCGGGGAAGCCGGGGTCGACGGCGTCGCCCGTGTCATCGGCGAGGTCGACGTGCTCTTCGGCCTCGGCGGCGTCTTCGCGGACCTCGTCGGTCACGGCGTCGGTGGGGGCGGCCGAGTCGGCGTGGGCGTCGTCGGCGTGGCGGGAGGGGATGTCAGGAGTGCTCATGCGTCCACGGTGCGCCCTCGCCCCGTCGTGGTCGACAGGCTTGCGCTCGAGGGCGAGAGGTGCGAGGGGCCGGGGGAGGACAGGGGGCCAGGGCAGGACTCTTCCGCCCGGATCGTCCTCCGCCCGTCCCCTCTCCTCCCGCCGTCACGGTGCCGCGCCGTCGGGCAGCGCGTGTCGTCGCGAGATCGGGGCGCGTGCCGCGCCGTCGGGCAGCGTGTGCCGTCGGGGAACCGCGGCCCGTGCCGTCGCAGCGCGCGTCAGTCCGTGGCATCCGGGATCGACGACTCGACCGCGGGCCAGGCGGGGAGCGGGTCGTCGAACGAGGTCCACGCTGCGGGACCGGCGGCGAGCTCGGCGTCGGTCAACGCGGCGTCGTCGAGGATGTGCGCGAGCCGTGGAACGGAGAGATCGAGTCCCGTGAACGCGATCTCCTGACCGAGGCCCATGCGGCCGTCGTCGGCCCCGATCGGTTCGATCCACATCGCCGAGCCCACGTGCTCCCACCGGGCCAGGATGCCGGGACGGCTGGCGAGGCGGCAGAATCCCGCCGAGCGGACGAGGCGTCCCGCAGCCCCGTCATCGAGCCGGTCGAGGGCGGCGGAGAGACGCGCAGGGTGGAACGGGCGGACCTGCTCGTAGCGAAGCGTCATGACGCGGTTGTCGCGCATGTAGGGGTCGTGCTCGTCGTTCAGGGCGTGGACCCATCCGGCGCGCTCGAGGATCTCGCCCTCGTGCGACGCCTCGGACGCGAGGTCGTTGAGCGGGTCGCGCGTCAGCCGGACCACCGCGCCCGGGTTCAGGTGCGACGCCAGAGCCATCTGCACGGCGAGGGCGGGTGTCGGCACCTGCTCCCAGTTGATCCAGACGATGCGGGTCGCCAGCTCGAGAGCGAGAGCGGCCTGGCGCGCGCGGGCACCGACGTCTCCACGCGTGTCGCCGGGGGCGGCGGATGCCACGAGCGCGGTGTCGTCGAGGAGGTCGCCGATCATGTGCCGCGCGTCCACGACGCAGACGGCCTCGACCTCGGAACCCCCACGCGCGGCGATCGAGTGGATGAGGTCGACGTCGGCGGCCATGTCGACGACCACGTGCTCTTCGTCGGTTCGTGGCCGAGGCAGGGGCAGCGCGTGCGCGGCGCGGAGGTCGGCGAAGCGCAGCAGGTGGAGCGGTCTCCCCAGGGCGATGGCGGTTCGTTCGGCGTAGGACCGGCGTTCGGGGGCGCAGACGCCCATGATGGCGATCGTTCGGCGCATGGCATCCACCTCTCATTTGTCAGGGAGCTCTCGACACCTTACCTTGTTAATGAGAACGGTTATCAAAAAGGAGAACGCCATGAAGGTTCGCGCCTCGATCAAATCCCTGAAGAAGCAGCCCGGCGCGCAGGTCGTGCGTCGACGCGGCAAGGTCTTCGTGATCAACAAGCTCAATCCGCGCTTCAAGGGGCGACAGGGGTGAGTCGTTCGTAGACTCGCGGCGTGGAGTGGTGGGGTCTGATCGCCGGTGTCGCGATCGGTCTCGCGCTCGCGGGGCTCGGGGCGTCGCGGGGTCGCGCGATGCTGCGGCGCCGCCAGGCGGAGGAGATTCAGGATGCCGCGACGTTCGGGTGGATGAAGCTCGAGCCGCCGCGCGGCGACGACCCCGGCGATAACGCGAACGAGAACCGTTCTTGATTGCCTAAACGTATTGCAAAGCGTTTATGTGTGTGGTCTTCTTGAGATGTGGACAAGATCGCGGGGCTCGCTGACGCCGCCGAGCTGTTCAAGGTCCTCGGCAACGACTCGCGTCTCGCGCTCGTGTGGCTGCTGAGCCGCGAACCGCTCACGGTCGGCGCGCTCGCCGAGCAGGCCGGCCTGTCGCAACCGTTGGTGTCGCAACACCTGCGCACGCTGCGGCAGGCGGGATTGGTCGAATCCGAGCGCGAGGGAAAAGAGATCCGATACGCCCTCGCCGATCAGCACGTCGCGCACGTCGTGCTCGATGCGATCGCCCACGTCCAGGAAACGACCGACCAGGGGAACGAACATGAGCACCACTGAGACCCACGCCGAGCACACCGTCGACGAGCACGCGCACGGCGACAACTGCGGCCACGAGGCCGTCGAGCACGGCGACCACGTCGACTACGTGCACGGCACGCACCACCACGCGCTGCACGGCGATCACTACGACGAGCACGAGGCCCAGGCTGAGCACACCGTCGACGAGCACGCCCACGGCGACGACTGCGGCCACGAGGCCGTCGAGCACGACGACCACGTCGACTACGTGCACGACGGTCACCGTCACGCGGCCCACGCCGATCACTACGACGAGCATTGAGGTGTGACGGCATCCGGGCCCGAACCTCGGATGCCGTGAGGCCCGTCTCCCGATGAGGGGGCGGGCCTTCGCGTTTCCGCTCTCGTTCAGTTCGGTAGTCAACCCTGCCGATGACGGGCGCTAGGGGTGAGGCTGCACCCTTCGTATTCGTCCCCCCGCATCCTTCGCGTAGATGGTGGGTGGGCCGTCGCCAGGAGCCACGTGCTCGAGAGTCGAGAGGATCTCCGAGATATCTTGGCCCCACTGAGAGCCGCTGCGGTGCTGCGAGTACGCGCCGACCCCCCATCTCTGGAAGGCGTAGAAGTAGGCGAAATCCTGCAGTGCCAAGACATCAGGGGGTGTGCGGTATTGCCAGGTTGTCAGTTCGCCGACGACGTCGAGCCAGTCCTGGTAGACGAGCATGAACCGCAGTGAAGGAGACGGGTGAGTGTCCGAGCGCGCTGATTTGTCGGTGTGCCAGCCGTTCCACACGAGCGCCTCGAGAGCAAGCAGTGATCCGCAGGCCTGGGTGAGAAGGTCGTCAGACGAGAACGCAGAATCGAGTACGAACTGATTGGCGAGAAGATCGCACGCGATCTCGTCGCGGTACTTGTAGAGAATCCCCCCGAATGGTTCCAATTCTCCTCGGAGCGAGTCCCATTCATCCTCTTGGAGAGAGGGCCACAGCTGGTGGACCTTTTCGTACGCAGCATGTCTCTGTGTGGCCGTCGTGCGGAGATGCGCCATCTCGTGGGCGATCGCCCAACGTACCGCAGCCGAAGTCACCCGAGTAGTGAATATCTCATCGGCGGTGTTGTGAATGAGGTCTTCCGTCGTCGCGGGCGTCGCCGTGTTCGGATCGGTGTACTCGAACAACGCTCTTCGTGCTTCGCCGACCTGCTGCCATGTCAAGCCTGACCGCGTGACGGTTGCGAAAAGAGGGAAGACGTCAGCGATTCGCGAACAGAGTTCTATGTATCGGATCGGGATGCTCACTGTGGGTCGGTCTCTGGCGGCCGAGGACGACGGCATGTCATCGTCGTCCGTGATCGCCACAAAGACCGACGACGACGTCTTGATCCGACCGGCTCCACTCGTTGGGCTCCCGGATCGGGAGGGCATTTCCCAACCCCGCATCCATTCCTCGATCAATTCCGACGAGGCGAAAGGGTAATCTCCCGTTTTCCCCACGGCGGCGATGACGCGCGCTTCTGGTTGAGAGGGGGGCTTCTTTCGCCCGAGGTGCTTCTGGCGTGAGGCCTCGAGCTCGCTGGTGTCGTTGACTGTACGCTCGATCTGCGTGAGGGACGGGTACTCGGCGGTGAGATCCAGTAGGGGTTGTGCGGCACCCCACGGGTAGGTCGCGTGCCGCGCGAGCGCCGCTTCTGATCGAAGCCGTCGTAGTCGGCTGCCTTTGCCCATGGAATCGCAGTGTAGGGTGTTGCGGCGCGCGGGGATGGATAGGCCGAGTAGAAGCAGCGCGTCACGTCTTAGTTGACGGCAATGTGCCTGCGGGGTCAGGGCTGAACGCGGAACGCGCGCTCCTCGAATCCGACCACGTCGCCGAGCTGCAACTGCCGCCCGCGTCGCCGTTCGACCTCGCCGTTCACCGTCACGTAGCCGTCGATGATCGCCTCCTTGGCGTCTCCGCCGGAGTCCAGGATGCCGGCGAACTTCAGGAACGCGCTGAGGCGGATGCTCTCGCTGCCGACGGGGACGTCCTGGGGTGCGGGGCGGGTCATGGTCTCAGCATGGCAGGGTCTGCGTGCGGTCCCCCGGTGAGTGTCCACAACACCCGGACGATTTTTCGACACGTCCGGGTGTTTCGGACACTCGAGAGGCAGAGCCGCGGCCGGGAGGCAGAGGGGACGGTGCCGGTTGGAACTGAGACGTGGACGCGACGGCGGGAGTCGAACCCGCCACGCCTTCGGTTATGAGCCGAGGCCCGGGACCGCCCGGATCGCCGCGATGTGCCCCCACGCTAACCCGGGCACGGCGGGCCTCCTACGGGCGTTGCGGATCGTGACCGGATGTGTCGCCATGTGGCGAAGGTGCGCGCCGACCCTCCAGGATCGCCCGCGTCGAGTGCTCCAGATGCGCGCGCACGGCCCGCTGCGGATCCGCCCACGCCTCCTCGACGTACTCGCGGTGTTCCTCGGTCAGAGCCCCGGGCGCATACGCCGGGCGCACGTGCGTCAGCAGAAGGTGCATCTCGGAATCGAGGCGCCGATACTCCTCCGCGATCCGCGGGCTGCCGGCCGCATCGACGAGCGCGAGATGCACGCGCGCGTGCGCGTCGAGCGTGGCGGGCCAGTCTCCGGATGCCTCGGCGGCGGCGAGGGCATCGAGGGCGGCGTCGACCTCGGCCGGACGGATGCCGCGATCCCGCGCGATCCGCACCGCTTCGGTCTCGAGGGCACAGCGCAACTGCTGCAGGGCGACGAGCGCGTCGTCGTCGAGCAGGGACACACGGACGCCGCGATAGGGCTCCGCGATGACGAGCCGTTCGGCGGTGAGCCGGGTGAGGGCCGTGCGGGCGGTGTGCCGCGAGACGCCGTGCGTCGCGCTCAGCTCCTCCTCCCGGAGGGGTGTGCCGGGCGCCAGTTCGCCGGAGAGGATGCCGGCACGCACCGCGTCCGCGACGAGGTCGGCCGCGCGAGGGCCGGGTACGTAGGCTGCTGTCGCGGCGGAGGCGGGGGAGTCACGCGGGGGCCGTGGCATCCGGAACCTCCTGACGTCGACGAGACGGAACTGACACGACGGCGAGGCCGACGGCGATGAGCGCGAGGCCGAACGCGCTGACGGGTGTGAGCTGCTCGTGCAGCACGAAGAGGCCGAGAAGGGTCGCCGCGAGGGGCTCGGCGAGGGTGAGCGTCGAGACCGTGACGGCCGTCAGACGCGCCAGGCCCCAGCCGAACAGGAGGTACGCGACCGTCGTCGCGATCACTCCCAGCCAGAGCGCGAGCGCGAGACCGTTCGGAGTCGCGAGCCACGACGCTCCCGCGATCAGCAGAACGGGCAGGCTCGCGACAGCCGCGACGCCGAACACCGTTCCCATCACGCGCGCGGAGTCCCACCCCCTATCGATCAGCGCCTTTCCGCACACCGTATAGAGGGCGTACGACATTCCCGCGCCGGCCGAGGCGAGCAGCCCGCCCGGCGCGAGCACCACCGCCCCGCCGGTCACCCCCGATACGAGCACGACGCCGGTGAGCGCGATGGCGGTGGCGAGCATCCACCGGGGGGAGGGGAGGCGGCGTGAGCGGATGGCATCCACGATCCCCGTCGCGATGGGGGCCGATCCGAGGGCGACCACTGTGCCGATCGCGACGCCGTTCTCGCGCGTCCCAAGAAAGAAGAGAGGTTGATAGGCGAGGACGCCGATCGCTCCCACCGCGATCAGTCCCGCGGTCGAGAAGCGCGATCCTGTCGGCGTCGGCGTCGGCGTCGGCGTGCGCGGGCGGCGCGCGAGGGCGAGCAGACCCAGGATGCCGCCGCCCACGACGATCCGCGCCGCCCCGACCGCCAGAGGCGAGGCGTCGACGCCGGCGAGCGCCTGCGCGGTTCCGGTCGTGGAGAAGCACAGCGCCGCAGCGAGGATCGCGAGAGCGGAAAGCATGAGTGGATTGTTACACAATCTGGCCGCGCGTGTGGCCGCGCCGGCGAGCTGCCGTGCCGTCGGGCGGAGGTCGTCGGGAACACGCCGCTTCCGGATGCCGTGTGGCGGCGTGTCGGTGATGAACTCCGCGCGACGGTACGCGGCTCGTGTGCCCGGCCTGTGGCTGGCGGGACCCGGGCCGCGACGGTCGCGGGCGGGCTGCCGTGCCGTCGGGCGGAGGTCGTCGGGAACACGCCGGTTCCGGATGCCGTGTGGCGGCGTGTCGGTCAGGAACTCCGCGCGACGGTACGCGGGGCGGGGCGCGAGCGGCGGCGCTTGACCCCGTCCTCTGCCGGACGGACGCTCAGGAACCGCTGTGTAACGTAGGTGCATGGCGACGACGGCGGGGCGAGGCATCCTGGCCCTGATCGTCGCCGGCGGACTGCTGCTGTCCGGCGGCATCCTGGCGATGCTGGTCGATCCGTTCGCGCGGACGCCCATCGAAGTCGATTCCACGACCGAGTGGCTCGCCCGCATTCTGCTGCTGTTCGGGGTGGTCTGGATCGTCGTCGGCATGGTCGCGGCCCGCACGCGTCTCGTTCGCCGTCCCGGTGCCGCCGCCGCTCGCGCGAGCTGGATCGCCTCGACGCGGCCGTGGCGGGCGGCGGAATCGAGCCTCGGCCTGCTGCCCCTCGACCGCTGGCTCATGATCGTCGTCCCCGCGGGCGTCCTCGTCGCCACGCGGGTCGTGCAGACCCCGCGCGACGGGCTCTGGGGTGCCGCGCTCGCGGTGATCGGCTGGCTCTTCTTCGCGATCGTCGTGCGGCTGCTGCTCGGCAAGCGTTCGCCGTGGCCGATCATCGCCGGCGTCGGAGGAGCGCTCGTCCTGCGGTGCGTCGTCGCGCTCGCGGTGATCTCGCTCTCGGGTCCCGAGGGGATCTGGCCTGCGCTGTGGGCGATGCCGATGGTCCGCGTGCTCTATCTCGCGCTGGCGTTCGCCCTCCTGGCCTGGGTGTTCGTCGTCGCCGGCTGGTCGCTGCGCCCGCAGCTGGGGCGCCGGCGCGCGACCGGTGTCGCCCTGGCCGGGATGGGGATCGCGTACGCCCTGCCCGCGGCGACGATCGCCGTCGTGGGGGCCGGCGACGCCCTGCGCTCGTGGAACGAGCAGATCGGGGTGCTGCCCTGGGACCTCGCCCGGCTCACAGGCGGGCGCGACGGTGACATCCCCGCCGAGCTCGTCATCGGCGCGGCTGTGACGGGTGCGGTCGTGACGGTCGTCGGCATCCTGCTCGCTCTTCCGCAGCGCTCTCGCGAACGCTCGACGCTCTAGTCAGCTCCCCAGGGTGCGGTCGAACGGACCGCCCCGACGAACGTCGCGCACCTCCTTGCCCAGCGGCATGAGCGACACCGGCACGAGCTTGAAGTTCGCGATGCCCAGCGGGATGCCGATGATCGTGATGCACAGCGCGATGCCGGTCAGGATGTGCTCGAGGGCGAGCCACCACCCGGCGAGGATGACCCACACCACGTTGCCGAGGAACGAACCGACTCCCGCGGTCGGCTTGGCCACGATCTCGCGCCCGAAGGGCCAGAGCGCGTAAAGCCCGATGCGGAACGCCGCGATGCCCCACGGAATCGTCACGATGAGGATGCACAGCACGATCCCCGCCAGCATGTAGCTGACGAAGAGCCAGAAGCCCGACAGGACGAGCCACAGGATGTTGAGGATGAGGCGCATGCCTCCATCATGGCGGGAGGACTCCGGATGCCAAGGGGGCGAGGCCCATGTCGGAGCCCCCGCCTAGACTTGGACGCGCCATGACCGACGCCTCCACGCCCCTGATCGTCGGCGGTCCCGCACCGTCGGATGTCCGCCCCGACGCCGACCTCCTCCAGGGTCTCAACGGCCCCCAGCGCGAGGCCGTGACCTATCGCGGGCAGGCGCTGCTCATCGTGGCCGGTGCCGGCTCGGGAAAGACGAGCGTGCTCACCCGGCGCATCGCCTCGCTGCTGCGCACGCGCGAGGCGTACCCCAGCCAGATCCTCGCGATCACCTTCACGAACAAAGCCGCGGGCGAGATGCGCGAGCGCGTGCATCAGCTGATCGGTCAGAAGGCCGACGGCATGTGGATCTCGACGTTCCACTCCGCGTGCGTGCGGATCCTGCGGCGCGAGGCCGAGCAGTTCGGCTTCACCAAGGCCTTCACGATCTACGACTCGGGCGACTCGCGGGCGCTCATCAAGCGTCTCGTGAAAGAGCACGAGGGCGATTCGTTCGGACTCACCCCCGCCGGCACGCAGAGCCGCATCTCGAAGCTCAAGAACGAGCTCGCCGACGCGGAATCGTATGCGCGATCGGCCAACATGAGCGACCCCGCCGAGCGCATCTTCGTCGAGATCTTCTCGTCGTACCAGCGCGAGCTGCAGCGGGCCAACGCCTTCGACTTCGACGACCTGATCGCCCAGACCGTCTATCTCTTCCGTGCGTTCCCGCAGGTGGCCGACCGCTACCGCAAGCGATTCCGCCACATCCTGGTCGACGAGTACCAGGACACCAACCACGCGCAGTACGCGCTGATCCACGAGCTCACGCGGCCCGTCGGCTCCGACGCCGAGCCGTTCTCGTCCGGCGGCATGATGATCTTCGACGCCGACCCCTCGACAGGCTCAGGGACCGACGGGGGCGCCGCGTCGCTTACCGTCGTCGGTGACTCCGACCAGTCGATCTACGCCTTCCGCGGCGCTGACATCCGCAACATCAGCGAGTTCGAGCGCGACTACCCGGGCGCGAAGGTCGTGCTGCTCGAGCAGAACTACCGTTCGACCCAGAACATCCTGTCGGCGGCCAACGCGGTCATCGCGAACAACTTCGACCGCAAAGACAAGAAGCTCTGGACCGACGTCGGGGCGGGCGACCCGATCATCGGCTTCACCGGCTACTCGCAGCACGACGAGGCGCAGTTCGTCGCCGACGAGATCGAGGCGCTGCACAAGAAGGGCGTCGACTACTCCGGCATCGCGGTCTTCTACCGCACCAACTCGCAGTCGCGTGCGCTCGAAGAAATCTTCATCCGCTCGGCCGTGCCGTACAAGATCATGGGCGGCACGAAGTTCTACGAGCGCGCCGAGATCAAAGACGCGCTCGCCTACCTGGTCGCCGTCGCGAACCCCGCCGACGGCATGGCGGTCCGCCGCATCCTGAACCGCCCGCGACGCGGTATCGGCGACGTGACCGAGACGGCCATCGCGCGCTACGCCGCCGAACACGACATCACCTTCCGTGACGCCCTGGCCAACTCCGCGCAGATCGGCGTCGGGCCTAAGCTCCAGAAGGCGATCGACCAGCTCGACGCGGTGCTCACCGAGGCCACAGCGATCATGCTCCCGGCATCCGGAGAGCTCGCCCCCTCGACCTCGGTCACCGAGGGGCTCACGCTGCTGCTCAACAAGAGCGGGTACTTCGACGCCCTCCGCGCCAGCAAAGACCCGCAAGACGAGGCCCGCCTCGAGAACCTCGATGAGCTCATCGCGGTCACGCGTGAGTTCGCGCGGAACAACCCCGAGGGAACGGTCATCGACTTCCTCACCGAGGTGACGCTGGTGGCGGATGCCGACGACCTCGACGACGCGTCCGGCTCGGTGTCTCTCATGACCCTGCACACCGCAAAGGGCCTCGAATACGACGCCGTCTTCCTGACCGGTGTCGAGGAAGACCTGCTCCCGCACCGGATCTCGGCGAACGAGCCCGGTGGTCCTCAGGAGGAGCGGCGACTCTTCTACGTCGGCATCACGCGCGCGCGTAAGCGTCTGCACGTGTCGCTCGCGATGACCCGCGCGCAGTTCGGCGAGGTCACAGTGGCGATGCCGAGCCGTTTCCTGCAAGAGATCCCGGCCGACCTCATCGACTGGCGCCAGTCTCCGGGCGACGTCAACGGTCGAGGTGGGTCGCAGTCGCGCGCGCTGAATGCGCGCGGCCGCCGCCCGGGTCAGAGCGGGGGCGGAAGCCGCTACGGAGACGACCTCGTCCCGCTGCCGAAGCGCGCGCCGGCCGACCCGAGCAAGTTCCCCAACCGCATTCCCGCGAAGGTTCGCGACAACGGCGACATGGTCCTGGCATCGGGTGATCGCATCCGTCACGACGACTTCGGTGAAGGTCGTGTGGATGCCGTGACGGGCGAGGGAGCGAAACGCGTCGCGCACGTGCGCTTCGACACCGTCGGCCCGAAGAAGCTGCTGATCAAGATCGCGCCGATCACCAAGCTCTAGCCGGAGGGTCACCTCCGAGTTCACCCGGGGGCGACGCGAGAAGAAGGCACGCGGCTAGGCTGGCCCAATGGCTCTTTTCTCGCGCCGAAACAAGTCCGACGACCGCGCCGACACCACGATCGAACCGGGCGAGCAGCCCGTCGACCCGGCCGGTCCAAGCGACGCCACCGATTCCGCGGACGCCGGCACCGAAGCCGCCGCCGCACCCACCCCGAACGTCACCATCTCGACCTCTTCGTTCCGCGGGGTCGGTGCCGCTCCCGAGACCCCCTCGACGCCGCCTGTCGCGGCACGTCCGTCGGCGCGGCAGCCGGGCCCGATGGAGGCGCCTGAAGGCTTCGAGTCGATTCCGGGCCTGCGCGACAACGCGCTCCTCGCGACAGCGCTGGCAGAGATCAAGGGCCAGCCCGAGCCTCCCCAGCTGCTGAACGTCGCTCGTCAGTTGCTGCAGGGACACGTCTTCCTGCGCGTGAAGGGCGACGCACGCGCTCTTCTCGCCGCGGGCAAGGACCTCCCTCTCGCGATTGCCACCCGCGGAGACGAACAGCTCGTCCTCGCCTACAGCAGCGGCCAGGCGCTCAGCAAGAGCGTCGAGGCCGACGGCGACCGCGACACCTCCGCGATGGGGCAGCCGATCATGGCTCTCCTGCGCCACGTCCTCGGTGGTCCGTACGCCGGAATCGTTCTCGACCCGGCCTCCGACGACGCCCGTGCGGTGCTCCCGGCGGCGCTGCTGGAGCGCATGGTCGGCGAGGCCGACGAGCAGCTGCGCGTCAAGACCGCGCTCAGCGAGAAGCGCACCGACGACACGGCATCCGCGATCGTCTCGGCGATCGTCGACGGTGTCCCGCTCTGGATCGCGGTGAACCAGACCGAAGAGGGCGGAGCGGTCGGCGTCGCCGAGTCGCGCTCCGCCACGGGCGAGCGCTTCCTCGAGGTGTTCTCGCACCCGCTCGAGCTGCTGGCTCTCGGCCGTGGCGACCAGCCGGTGCCGTTGAAGGCGGAGCAGCTGGCCAAGGCGCTCGCGAGCGACGAGGGGCTCACCGGCCTGCTCGTCGACCCCGCGGGTCCGTGGATCCGTCTGTCGCGCGCCGATCTTGCTCCGGTTCTGGCGCTCGCGGAGTAAGTCGTCGCGGGGCGTGTCCTCGCGCGGTGTGCGCGGGACCGACTGCGGGCTGTGCGTCAGGGCTCGGACCGGCGCGTCCCGTGCCGTTCGAGCCTCGCGCGCCCGAGCGCCGCGTGCGAAACTCCTGAGCTTCCGCGCACTAGCGGTTTCGGCGTGCGGTTTCATCCGCGCGAGGGCCCATTCCTCAGGAGTTTCGCCCTCGCGCGGATGCCGCGGGCTCGGGCGTCGGAGCCGTCAGACCCCGTACAGCTCGCCGACGGGGACGGCCACCGGCAGCACGTTGCCCGCCGGCGCGAGCGGGCACGCCCACATCGGGTCGTACGCGCACGAGGGGTTGTACGCGAAGTTGAAGTCGATCACGAGCGTGTCCGGGGTCGCGCCCCGGCCGAGATCGGCGCCCTTGATCGTGTCGATGAGGTAGCGGCCACCGCCGTAGGTCCCGCCGGGGCGTCCGGCGGCGGCATCGCGAACGGGGATGAACAAGCCCCCGCCGTACGAGGTCAGCCGCCACACGTCGAGGGATCCCGTGTCCGGCAGGTCGACACGGCCGATGCGTTCGAAGCCGACTTCGCCGTCGGTTCCCGTCGTGGCGACGAACGACGCCTCGTCGACGTCGAGCAGCGGCGCTTCGAACCGCCACGCCGCGTCGTAGGGAGCGAGCGGGAGACCCGTGAACGCCTCACGCTGCTCGGGGAGCAGAGGCGTCGCGGGATGCCCGGCGAAGAGTGCGTCGCGCTCGATACGCCAGAGCTCGTGCGCCTCCTCGGGGTCATCCG
Source organism: Microbacterium sp. SORGH_AS_0969 (assembly GCF_030818255.1). NCBI lineage: Bacteria > Bacillati > Actinomycetota > Actinomycetes > Micrococcales > Microbacteriaceae > Microbacterium > Microbacterium sp. SORGH_AS_0969. Next base: position 471,397 of record NZ_JAUTAG010000001.1, on the reverse strand, counting down.
CCTCGCGCACGGCGTCGTAGAGGGCGAACACGCGGCGACGCCAGTCGGCGATCTCGAGGGCGGTGCGGGCGGCGGCGGAGGTCATCCTTCGAGCGTACGGGCGGCCGGATGCCAGGGCTCGGGGTGGACAGCGGGCGGCTGCCGTGATGCTCGGGGCCTCCCTGCCCCGGGGCCTGGCTGCACCTCGAGCGCGAAAGCAGGAGTGCGCATGGTCCGCGCCTCGGCTCGAGCGAGGGAACGCGACGACCACGCACCGCAACGGGGCAGACACGAGCCCTGCCCGCGCACTAGCGTCGGGGCATGGCATCCCCTCGCATCACCCTGACCGCGCCGGGCCCGCACGGGGACCGGGAGATCGGGCTGTCGAGTCCCGACCGGGTGCTGTGGCCCGAAGTGGGCATCACCAAGCGCGAGTTGGCCGAGTACTTCCTCGCCGTCGCCGATCCGTTCCTCGCGGCCAACGGGAATCGCCCTGTCTCGCTTGAACGCTTTCCCGAGGGCATCGGCGGTGAGAGTTTCTTCTCGAAGAACCCGCCGAAGGGGGCCCCCGATTTCGTGGAGGCGGTCACCGTCACGTACAACAGCGGGCGGCGGCATCCGCAGCTCATCGTCACCGAGATCGGCACCGCCGTCTGGGCGGCGCAGATGAACACGATCGTCTTCCATCCGTGGGCGTCGCTCGCGAGCGACCCCGATCACCCCGTCGAACTCCGCATCGACCTCGATCCGCAGCCGGGCACGGGCATCTCCGAGGCCGTGACCGCCGCGCTTGAGCTGCGCGCCGTGCTGCGCGAGGCGGGTCTCGAGGCCTGGATCAAGACGAGCGGCAACCGCGGCCTGCACGTGTTCTGCCCGATCGAGCCGACGCACGAGTTCCTCGACGTTCGGCACGCGGTGATCGCCGCGGCCCGGGAGTTGGAGCGGCGGATGCCGGATGCCGTGACCACCAACTGGTGGAAGGAGGAGCGGGGGCAGCGCATCTTCGTCGACTTCAACCAGGCGAACCGCGACCGCACGATGGCGGGAGCGTACTCGCCGCGCGCCCTGCCCGCCGCGACCGTGTCGACGCCGATCGGATGGGACGAGCTCGACGGTCTCGACCCGAGCGCGTTCACGGTGCGGACGATTCCCGAGCGACTGGCATCCGTCGGCGACCCGTGGGCCGACTTCGCGGCGAATCCCGGCCGCATCGACACGCTGTTGGAGTGGTGGCAGCGCGACCTCGACAACGGCCTGGGCGAGCTGCCGTTCCCTCCGGAGTTCCCGAAGATGCCCGGAGAGCCGCCCCGCGTGCAGCCGTCGCGCGCGAAGGCACCCGAGGCGTGATCCTCGACCGGTGACCTCCCGGGGTGGCGCCGGCCGAGACCTCTCCGGCGGCACCCGCACCGCAGCCCCGGGCCGCGACCGGTCCGGCCGTGACCCCCTCAGCGTGCCCCGCCCCCCGCGGGGCTTTGAAGCCCTCCCTGGTCACAACGAGGGCCCGTGAACTGCGCCGAATGCACGCTGGCGGGCGCTCGGCGCATGCATTCGGCGCACGTCAGCGTTCGTCGGCGACGTGCGGGGACCCATGCCAAGGGGCGGGGCGGCGGGGCGACGGTTGCCGCGCGGCCGGCTCAGTCGAGCACGCCGCCCAGGTCGTACGCGTTGACGGTCTCGAGCTGTGCGAAGGTGCATGAGCGCGCTTCGCGGTCGGGGCGCCATCGCTCGAACTGCACCGTGTGGCGGAAGCGCATCCCCTCGAGCTGGTCGTAGCGCACCTCGAGGACGCGCTCGGGGCGCAGCCGGACGAAGGACACATCTTTGGATGCCGAGAACCGCGAGCGATCGGTCTCTCCGACGACCGCTTCGCCGTCGGCATCCCGCTCCACCAAGGGGGCGAGCTCGTCGATCAGCTCGAGACGACGCTTGTCGGTCCAGGCGGATACGCCGCCGACGCCGTGCAGCCGCCCTTCGTCGTCGTAGAGTCCGACGAGGAGCGAGCCGACGCCCTGACACGACTTGTGCATGCGATACCCCAGCGCGACCACGTCAGCCGTGCGGGCGTGCTTGATCTTGAACATCGTGCGCTTGTTCGGCGCGTACGGCTGGGCGAGGGGCTTGGCGACGACACCGTCGAGCCCGGCGCCCTCGAACTCCGCCAGCCAGCGACGGGCGAGGTCGGGGTCGTCGGTCGTCCGCGTGACGTGAACCGGGTGGGGGACCGCGCCGAGCAGATCTTCGAGCTGTGCCCGCCGCTCGGAGAAGGGCTCGGACTGTAGATCGCGGTCGCCGCGCGCGAGCAGGTCGAACCCGATGAACATGGCCGGGGTCTCTTGCGAGAGCATCGTCACGCGGGACGCGGCGGGGTGGATGCGCTGCGACAGTGCCTCCCAGTCGAGGCGCTGCGCGCCGGGCTCGCCGCGCGCGACGACCACCTCGCCGTCGATCAGGCAGGGCTCGGGCAGGATTTCGGCGAAGGCCGCGACGAGCTCGGGGAAGTACCGTGTGAGAGGCTTCGCGCCGCGGCTGCCGATCTCGACATCGGTACCGTCCCACGACACGAGCGCCCGGAAGCCGTCCCATTTGGGCTCGTAGCTGAACCCGCCCTCGACCTTGCTGTGCTCGGGGATCGCCGGTACGGCCTTCGCCAGCATCGGCGCCGGGATCTCGTACGGCATGGTGTCAGTCCGAGCTCTCGTCACCGGCCAGGGGGACCGGGTTCCGGCGCTTCTTGCGGCGCGCCCACTCGGCAGGTTCGTCGGGGCCGTTCCAGACGGTGATGATGCCCCACGCGACGGCGGTGAGCGGCACCGCGAGCAAGGTGCCCAGGATGCCGCCGATCGCGGTTCCACCGGCGAGCACGACAAGGACGACGAAGGAGTGCAGCTTCATCGTGCGCCCCATGAGGACGGGCTGGAGGAAGTTGCCCTCGAGCTGGTTCACGAGCACGACCACGCCGACGACGATCAGCGCGACGATCGGACCGTTCGTGACGAGAGCGACGAGCGCGGCGAGGATGCCCGCGGTCACCGCACCGACGATCGGGATGAACGCCAGGAGGAACACGAGGACCGCGAGCGGCAGCGCGAGCGGCACCTGCAGGATGAGCAGACCGATGTAGATACCGATCGCGTCGACGGCGGCGACGGAGGCCGTGCCGCGGACGTAAGAGCCGAGAACCGTGACGGTCTTGTCGCCGATACGGCGCGCGCGGTCGTAGTGGCTGCCGTGGAACGGCCGCAGGACGAACTCCCACATGCGCGGACCGTCCTTCAGGAAGAAGAACAGGATGACGACCATCAGCACGAAACCGGTGACGAACGACGCGATCGCGCTCACACCGGCCAGGGCGCCCGTACCGAACTGCGAGCTCGTGACGAAGTCTTGGATGCCCTGAACGACCTGGTTGACCTGGTCGGGCGAGACCGCGAACGGCAGGGTGTGGTACCAGTCCTGAGCCTGTTCGAACCCCTTCGTCGCCTGTGACGACAGGTAGTCCCACTGGTTGATGACCGCGTTGACGACGAGCCAGCCGAGCGCGGTGAGGACGACGACGACGGCGAGGAGGGTCAGCAGCGTCGCGAGGACCGAGGGCACGCCTTTCTTGCGCATCCACATGGTCACGGGCCCGAATGCGGAGGCGAAGATGAGGGCAAGGATCAGGGGGATGATGACGAGCGTCACCTGCTGGATGCCCCAGATCAGCCCCGCCACGAGGATTGCCACGACGATGATCTGCACCGCCCGCACGGCGAGGCGTCCGAAGCCGTCGGCCCACAGGCTCTTCGGCGGCGGCTCGACCGCTGCCGCGGCGGAGGCGATGGCGTCGCGAGGCGCGGGATGACGAGAGAACAGGCCCATGCGACGACGTTAGCGGGAGCCACCGACATGGCCCGCGCGGCTTGCGCGGGCCGCGATCGCGGATTAAGCGCCGGGCGCCCGGCATCCGGGGTCAGACGAACGCGCTCATTCCGGTGATGTCGCGACCGAGGAGGAGCGCCTGGACGCTCTCGGTGCCCTCGTACGTGTGGATGGCCTCGATGTCGGCCATGTGCTGCATGACCCCGTTCTCGAGCAGGATGCCATTGCCGCCGAGCAGGTCGCGAGCGATCGCCGCCACGCGGCGGGCGGCTCGCGTGTTGTGGTACTTCGCGAGCGATGCCTGCGTGGGGCGCAGGCCGCCCGAGGCTTCGAGGTCGGCGAGGCGGCGGCAGTACAGCTGCATCGCGGTGAGTTCGTCGAGCATCTGCGTGAGGCGTTCCTGCACCATCTGGAACTTCGCGAGGGGCTTCCCGAACTGCATGCGTTCGGTGGCATACGTTCGTGCGATCTCGTAGCACGCTGTCGCGTGACCCAGGGCCGACCACGCGACCCCCGACCGTGTGGCGAACAGCACGGTCGACGCGTCCTTGAAGGTGTGAGTGCCGGGGAGGACGGCATCCGGAGCCAGGCGCACGTCGTCCATGGCGATGTGGGCCTGATGGATGCCACGGAGCGACACCTTGCCGGTGATGACGGTGCCCGTGTATCCCGGGGTGTCCTGCTCCACGAGGAAGCAGCGCACCTTGTCGTGATCTTCGTCACCCTCGGCGTCGACGCGGGCCCAGACGAACGTGATGCCCCCGGAGGCGCCGTTGCCGATCCACTTCTTCGTGCCGCTGAGCGACCACCCACCGGTCCCTGAGCCTGTCGAAGGGACGCGGGTCGCGGTGGTCTCGAGCGAGACCGAGTCGGAGCCGTGGTCGGGCTCGGTCAGCGCGAACGCGCCGAGGACCGTGCCGTCGGCGAGGGGCTTCAGCCAGCGCTCCTGCTGCTCGGGGGACCCGAAGAGGGCGAGGGTGCGCAGCGCCAAACCGCCCTGCACCGCGAGGGCCGTGGCGAGCGAGCCGTCGTGGCGCGACACCTCCATGTTCACGAGGCCCGCGGCGAGGGGCGAGGAGTCCGGCAGGTCGGGGTGCTCGATGCCGTCGGTGAACAGCTCGAGTTCGCCCATACGTCGGAGGAGCTCCACGGGGTAGGTCGCGGCATCCCATTCGCCCTGCATGCGCGTGCCGACCTCGTCGCAGAAGGCCTTCGCGCGATCCCAGACCGCGCGGTCGGCCTCGGGGATGTCGGCGAACACGCCGTAGTAGTCGGTGTCGCGGCGGCCGAGCAGATCGTAGTGCGAGACGCGCTCGCCGGGCAGCGTACGGGCATCGGCATCGATGGTCATGGTTCCCAGTATCGCTCAGGTTGGTACTGGGTGTCACGCGCGGGATGTTGTGCCGCGTGGCGAGGATCTCGCCCCATCGGGCTGCGGAGGTCGCTGAGTGTCCAGAACACCCGGACGCCCTCGCGCCCGGCTCCGGGTGTTTCGGACACTCACGTGCCTCGGGGTGCGGCGAGGGCGGCATCACGCGGGGAAGAGGGGGCGTGCCCGGTAGGGTCGCGAGGGTGAGCGCGCTGACCTTCATCCCCGCGACAGAGAACCCCGATCTGCTGGCCGCACCGGTCGCGGCGGCGATCGCGGCGCTGGATCCCGCGACCGCCTCGCGCATCGACGTGGCGGCCATCGACCCGGCGCTGGCCGACACCGCCGCGTTCTGCGAGGCCTACGGTCAGAGCCTGGACATCTCGGCGAACTGCCTGGTCGTGCAGGGGACGCGCGGCGGCGTCACCTCGACGGCGGCCTGTCTCGCCCTGGCGACGACCCGCCTCGACGTCAACGGCGCGGTGCGGCGCCTGCTCGACGCGCGCAAGGCGACATTCGCCCCGATGGACGACGCCGTCGCGCAGACCGGCATGGAGTACGGCGGCATCACGCCGCTCGGCATCCCTTCCGAGTGGCGCCTGCTGCTCGACGCGCGCGTGGCGGCGCTGCCGCGGGCGATCGTCGGCGCCGGGATCCGCGGCGCAAAGTTGTTCCTCCCCGGTGAGGTCTTGGCATCCCTCCCCGGCGCCGAGGTGATCGAGGACCTCGCGAAGCCCCTCGCCTGACATCGCGGCCCTGCCGCCCGTGCCGTGGCGGGGTTCCTCCGGCGCGTGCGGAGTTGAGTGTCCAGGACACGCCGCAACATACGCGTCCCTTACGGCGTGTTTTGGACACTCAACGCCGAGGGAACGAGCGCGCTACTCGCCGAGCGAGGCGCGGAGGCGCCGCGTCACCTCGGCCGCGGGCATGCGGCGGGGGAAGGCCGCGACGATGAGGTCGTCGCCGGCCGCGTCGTCGCCGGCGGGGTGCACCCCGTAGCGGCGGAGCACGTCGTCGAGAGCGCGGCGGAGAACGGATGCCGGCACCCGAGCGCCCCGCATGAGCCGGCGCAGCACGTGGTTGTGCACCGCGGTGACCAGGGCCGCGAAGCCGACGGCATCCAGGGGGTCGAGCCCGGGGAGCGCTTCGCGCAGGTACTCGTCGAAGAGGCGCTCGTAGCGGAACACCGTGATGATCTCGCGGTCGCGCAGTCCCGGAACCTGACGCACGATCGCGTAGCGGCGCCGCGCGAGCTCGGGGTCGGCCGCGAAGTGCCGGAACACCCGCACCGACGCTTCGCACACCGCCGCCCACGGGTCGTCATGCGGCTGGGCGAGGTACGCCCGTGTCTCGGCGAGCAGAACTTCGTGATCAGCGAAGACGACGTCTTCTTTGCCGCCGAACTGCCGGAAGAACGTCGAGCGCGACACCCCCGCGGCCTGCGCGATCTGCTCGACCGAGGTCTGGTCGTACCCGCGCTCGGCGAACAGGTCGATGGCCGCGGCCACCACGGCCGTGCGGCTCGAGGGGGCAGCGGCGTCACTCACACCCGAAGCCTAACGGCGCGGGGTCTCAGCGTCGCCGCGACCGCACGCGCACGACCATGACCACCACAGCTCCCACGATGAGGAGCAGGATCGCCCCGATGGCGAGCGGCAGTAATGCCGAGGCATCCATTCCGCTGTTGGCGAGGCGCGACGGACCGGCGGCGACGGGCGTCGTCGCGGATGCCGACGGCGACGGGGAGTTCGTCGGGGAGGCAGTCGGGGTCGGGGTGGGGCTCGGGCTCGGGGTCGGCACGGGAGGAAGCGCCGCGAGAGCCGCTTCCGCGTTGATGAGTCCCGCGCCGACCGAGTTCTCGACGGAGACGAAGTCGTTCGGTGCGTCCATCGGCGTGGCCGTCGAGGTGAGGAGGGCGCGCAGGCCCTCCTGGCCGAGGTCCGGCGTCTTCGACAGCACCAGCGCGGCGACGCCGGCGGCGTTGGGAGCGGCCGCCGAGGTTCCGACGAACGTCTTCACCGCCGGATCGTCGGTGGGCATTCCCAGGACCGAGTTGCGCGCGCGGTCGACCGAGATCACGTCGGGTCGGCTCACCACGGGCCGCGGCTCGAGGATCGCCGACGGCGGGTCGGCGGTGGCCGATCCGAACGCCCAGACGACGGGGCCGTAGCTCGAGAAGTACTCCACCTCGGTGGGATCGTCTACCGGGGACGCGCCGATGGAGAGAGCCGCGGGGTCGCCGTTGTGCCCGGTGTTGGTCCGCCCGATGATGTCGTCGCCCGCCGAGCGCCAATATTCGGCCGACCGAAGGGTGGCGCCCTGGCCGAAGATGACCGAGATGGGTGGGAGGGGCAGGGAGGTGTCGGCATCCGGAATCACGATGCGCGCGACCGAGATCTCGACCTCCGTCGGGGTCGCGGACGCGGGGAGCGTGACGGTGAAGCCGGGAGTGCCGTCGAGCATCCGGGTCGCGGGAGTCGCGAGGATCTCGCCGTCGACCGTCACGATCGGGACCAGCAGGCCGCTGACTCGGCCGAGCGGCTCTCCCCACTGCACGTCGACGGGGGTGCTGTCACCGGCGCCGACGGTGTAGCCGAGGGTGGCATCCGTGCCCTCGCCGGGGTCGACGTCGAGGCAGTCGACGGGGGTGTCCCAGCCCTGTGCCTCGGCGCCCGTCACGATGTCGTCGGGGCAGGCCATCGGGCGGTAGGTGGGGGTTTCCCAGCCGTTGATGGGGGATGTTTCTTGACCCGGGCGGGGATCCCGAGCGAGCGCCGTCGAGTTTCCGGCGGCCGAGAAGTACGCGACGCCCGCTTCGTTCGCCCGCGCGATCGCTTCGCCGACGGGGGAGCGCTGGAAGACGGGCTCGTTCTTGGGTTCGACGTCGTCCACGATGATGTCCGCCCCGTCGGCCACGAGCATCTCGATCGCTTCGATGACGGATGCCGCGTGCCCCTCGTCGACGGAGGCGAAGGCGAGCTCGGCACCCGGCGCAATGCCGTGCACGAGTTGCACCATCGCGCGACCTTCGTCCGTGCCCTCGGCGGCTTCACGCACGACGTGGACGGGGGTCTCGTGTCCGCAGGGGTTCCCCGGGCCGGCGAGGAGTCCGTTCGCGATGTCGTCGGCGACGGTCGCGCCGGGAGCCGAGGTACGGCCGAAGGAGTCGGAGATGACGCCGACCTTCACGCCCGTGCCGTCGACGCCGAACGTCTCTCGCGCGATGTCGGCGCGCAGGGGCGCGTCGGCGTCGACGGGGATGGTGCGGCAGGATTCCGGAGCAGCGGGCGTGGCGGCGAGAGCCGCGGGGGCAACCCCACCGGCGATGAGGATGAGGGCAAGGGCGAAACCGACGGACGTACGCAAGGCGGGGGACTCCTGGTCGACGACGCCGTCGGCCGGGTGGCTCGGCGGTGGCTCGAGGAGCCGACGAGCCTCATCCTATGGTTTGCACTCAGCTAACGCACAGGTTTCTCGCGAGCTCGAGACCGCGGACTCGTTCAGCTCTTCGCGCCCGTGAAGGCGAGAGCCCCGCCGAGGCCGATCATCATCACGCCGCCCGTTCCCGACAGCGTCGAGATCCGCTTCGGAGACCGGGCGAACCAGGTGCGCGCCGTGCCCGCGGCGAGGGCCCACACGCTGTCGCACGTCAGGGCCATCAGCTGGAACATCAGCCCGAGGATGAGCAACTGCAACCACACTGCACCGGCGTGCGGGGCGACGAACTGGGGCAGCACGGCGACGAAGAAGGCGATCGTCTTGGGGTTGGTGAGGCCCACGACGAATCCCTGGCGCAGCAGCGTCCACGACGAGGTGGGGCCGCGTGTGGCGCCGGCGACGTGGGCGTGGCGGTGGTGGATGGCCTGGATGCCGAGCCACACGAGGTAGATCGCCCCGACGATCTTCAGCACGGTGAACGCGACGATCGAGGAGGCCACGATCGCGCCGACACCGAAAGCGACGGCGAGTACCGCGGGAACCGTGCCGAGGGCATTGCCGACGACGCTGAGGACACCCGCACGGCGGCCGAGGGCGATGGAACGTCCGATGACGAACAGCACGCTGGGCCCCGGGATGACGATGATGACGACGGATGCCGCCACGAAGGCCAGCATGTTCTCGATCGGAGGCATGCGTGCAGCGTACTGCTGTCGCGTTTCGGGGACGTTCCGTTGTGGTGCGTCGGGGCGTTGTTTGCCGGTGTTCGTCGCTTCGGGGGTGCTTGGGCGGCGAAGTGCGGCAAGTCACGCGGGGTCGGGCCGGCGCGCGGACGCTTCGTTTGCCGGTGTTCGTCGCTTCGGAGCGCCTGAGCGGCAAAGTGCGGCAAGTCGCGCCGGGAGCGCTCTACGCCGGCACCGACTCCCGCGCCAGCAACTCGCTGATTCGCCCCACGCAGCCGCCGCAGCCCGTGCCGGCGCGGGTCGCGGCCTTGACGCACGCGACCGTCGGCTCTCCGGCAGCGACCGCCTCGCGGATCGCCCCGGCGCTCACGCCGTTGCACCAGCACACGGTGGCATCCGCGGCGAAGGGGTCGGCGACGACGGCCATCCCGGCGTCGGGCGCGTCGAGCCGGAGCAGCGACGAGCGGTCGGCCGGGAGCTCCGAGCCGCGCTCGAACAACAGGGTCAGTTCGGCGCCGGTGCGTGGCATCCCGACCGCGACGAAGCCGGTGAGCACGCCCTCGACGGTGACGAGTTTGACGTAGGCGCCGCGCGCGGGGTCGGCCCAGAGGGTGACTTGGGGGCCGTGGCATCCGGGAGCGTGCGAGAACGGGTCGGCGTCGACCGCGCCCCCGGCCACCACGTCGATCCCCTCGGCCTTGAGCATGACGACACCGGGGCGTTCGACGGATGCCGGCCCCGAGGCGCCCGTCGAGAGCAGCGCCGCGAGCCGATCGGCCTGACGCCAGCCCGGCCCGACGAGTCCGCTCGGGCCGCCCGGGACGCGGCCGTGGGCGTCGGCGTCCGCGGGATCGGCGACGTGCGCGCAGTCGCCGATGGCGAAGATGTCCGGGTCGGTCCACGAGCGCGAGGAGGCGTCGACGAGGATGCCGGCCGACGTGGCGAGTCCGGCGAGGGATGCCACTTCCGTCCGCGCCGCGACCCCGCACGACAGCACGAGCAGGTCGCCCGCGAGCACCTTGCCGTCGGCGCAGACGAGGCCGTCGAACCACGCGTGTCCGTGGTCGTCGTATCGGAGGAGGATGCTCTCGGCGCGCGCGTGGTGCGCCATCTCGACGCCGACGGCGGTGGCCGCGGCGGCCAGGACGCGTCCGCCGTTCTCATCGAGCGTGCGGTTCATGGGAGCTGCGGAGTGGTACGCCACGACGACGTCCGCCCCGGCCTCGGCCGCCGCGAGGGCGAGCTCCATGCCGAGCACTCCCGCGCCGAGGACGACGATCCGCTGCCCGGCGGAGACGGCCGCGCGCACGTGTTCCGCGTCGGCGAGGTCGCGCAATGCGACGACACCGCGCGGGAGCGGCGCGCCGCCGAAGTCGAGTTCCGCGGGGGAGGCTGAAACGGAAGCCCGATCGCGCCGCGCGCGCTCCATACCGGCGAGCGTCGGGACGTTCGCGCGGGCGCCGGTCGCGAGCACGAGCCGGTCGTAATCGAGACGGATGCCATCGTGCAGGCGCACCACCCGGTGGTGACGGTCGACACCGACCACCGTGGTGCCGAGGTGGAATCGCACTCCGGCTTCTTCGGCGGGGCGGCGGTCGTCCATGTCGAGGCCCGCGCGGTCGGTGCGGCCGACCGCGTACTCGGCGAGCAGGACGCGGTTGTAGACGTCGTGGGGCTCGGCACCCACGACGGTGAGGTCGATGCGCCCGTCGCGCACCGCGGGCAGCAGCCCGTCGATCAGCCGTGCCCCGACGGGGCCGTAGCCCACCAGCACCACACGCTCAGACATGGGTTCCCTCCTCGGTGCGAACAGCGCCCGGATGCTCCGACACCGCCACGGGCCCGTGCTCGAACGCCGGCACGGGCACAGCGGCATCCGGAGCCACCCGCACCCGCGTGCGCTTGAACTCCGGCATGGCCGATGTCGGGTCGACGATCGCCTCGGTCAGGCGGTTCGCGCACTCGTCGCCGGCGTAGTGGAACGGTAAGAAGACGGTGTCGTGACGGATGTCGGTCGTCACCGTCGCGCGCGCCCGCACCGTGCCGCGCTCGTTCGAGACGGCGACGAGCGCATCTTCCCGGATGCCGAGCCGCGACGCCGTGGCCGGATGGATCTCGAGCCGCGCCTCGGGGCGGGCACCGTTCAGCTCGGCGACGCGACGGGTCTGCGTGCCCGACTGGTACTGCTGCAGGTAGCGGCCGGTGACGAGGGTCAGCTCGCCGCCGCGGTCGATGGGCGCCGGGGGAGTGGCATCCACCGGCACGAGACGCGCACGGCCGTCGGCGTGGGCGAAGCGCTCGGCGAACGGACGCGGGGTGCCCTCCGAGCGGTAGGGCCAGTACGCCTCAATGCCCGTGTCGAGCAGCGCGTGCGAGAGGCCGGAGTAGTCGGCGATGCCGCCCTCGGACGCACGGGCGAGCTCTTCGAACACCTCCGACGGAACCGTCGACCAGGTGGATGCCGCGCCCAGCCGCCGCGCGATCTCGGCCATGATCCATAGCTCGCTGCCGGCACCCTCGGGTCCCGGCAGCGCTTGGCGACGGCGAATCACCCGACCCTCGAGGGAGGTCATCGTGCCCTCTTCCTCGGCCCACTGCAGCACGGGGAGCACGATGTCGGCGAGCTCCGCCGTCTCGCTGAGGAAGAAGTCGCAGACGACGAGGGTGTCGAGGGCTTTCAGCCCGGCACGCACGGCCTCGACGTCGGGGGCCGAGACGACGACGTTCGACCCGGCGACGAGCAGCGTCTTCACCGGCCCACCGAGTTCGCCGAGCAGGGCGGTGGCCGGGATGCCGGCATCCGGGATCTCATCCGGATCGACGCCCCACACCCCGGCGACGTGCCGGCGGGCTTCGGGGTCGCGGATGGAGCGGTATCCGGGCAGCTGGTCGGCCTTCTGGCCGTGCTCGCGTCCGCCCTGGCCGTTGCCCTGTCCGGTGAGGGTTCCGTAGCCCGAGCCCTCGCGGCCGACGAGGCCGAGCACGAGAGCGAGGTTGATCGCCGCGGTCGCGGTGGCGGTGCCGTCGACGTGCTGTTCGACGCCGCGTCCGGTGAGGATGTACGCGCCGCCCGCGGCGAGGCGGCGGGCGGTCTCCCGGAGCTGCGCCACGGGGACGCCGGTCGTCGAGGACGTCCGCTCGGGCCACCATGCGGCGACCGACCGCCGCACGGCGTCGAACCCCGTCGTGCGCTCCTCTATATAGGCGCGGTCGAGGAGGCCCTCGGCGATTGCGATGTGCGTGAGGCCGAGCAGCAGCGGAAGGTCGGTGCCGGGCGCTGGCTGCAGGTGGGTGCCGGCTCCGTCTTCGGTGAGGCGCGCGGTGGCGGAGCGGCGCGGGTCGACGACGATCAGGCCGCCCGCAGCGCGCGCTCCGGCGAGATGGGCGAGGAACGGCGGCATGGTCGCGGCGACGTTGGAGCCGACGAGCAGGATCGTCCGCGCGTCGTCGAGGTCGGTGACGGGGAAGGGCAGGCCCCGGTCCATGCCGAACGCCCGGTTGGATGCCGCTGCCGCCGACGACATGCAGAATCGACCATTGTAGTCGATGCGCGAGGTGCCGAGCGCGACGCGGGCGAACTTGCCGAGCTGGTACGCCTTCTCGTTGGTGAGTCCGCCGCCGCCGAAGATCGCGTTGGCGTCGGGGCCGTGGACCTCGCGCGTCGAGCGGAACGCCGCCGCCACGGCATCCAGTGCCTCATCCCAGGTGGTCTCGGCGAGGGTCCCGTCGGATTGCCGCATCAATGGCATCCGGAGTCTGTGGGGGGATGCCAGGAGCTCCGCCGACGTCCAGCCCTTGGCGCAGAGCCCTCCCCGGTTGGTGGGGAAGTCGCGGCCCGTGACCGTCGTGGCGCCCGCGTGGCTGACGGTCATGGCGCACTGCAGTGCGCAGTAGGGGCAGTGGGTGTCGGCGGAGCTCATGGGGTCAGATCCGCGTTCCGGTCTTCTTCGACATACGGAGGTACACGCCCGCGGTGAGGGCGAGGAACGCGACGTAGGCGAGGGCGAACCAGCCGAGGGCGGGGGTGTACGAGCCGAATGTCGTCTTCGAGAAGCCGAGCAGCTGCGGGATGAAGAAGCCGCCGTACGCGCCGATCGCCGAGATGAGGCCGAGGGCCGCGGCGGCCTTGCGCTGCGCGCCGATGCCGCCGTTGGCCTTGAGGGCGAAGATCGTCGGGATCATGCGGTACGTCGAGCCGTTGCCGATGCCCGCCGCGGCGAACAGCACGAGGAAGCACAGCAGGAAGATCGCGAAGTTCTGCATCGGCAGGGTGAGGATCACACTCAGGATGCCGAGTCCCATCACCGTGAAGGCGCCGATCGTGATGACCGTGCCGCCGAAGCGGTCGGCGAGCTTGCCGCCGTAGGGGCGGGCGAGCGAGCCGACGAGCGCGCCCAGGAACGCGAGGGTGACGGTGGCAGTGCCGATCGCGATGCCCTTGAAGTCGGGGAACGTGTCGGCGAGCAGCTTCGGGAAGACGCCCGCGAAGCCGATGAACGAGCCGAAGGTACCGATGTAGAGCAGTGACAGCACCCACATGTGCGGCTCTTTGAGAGCGGCGAGGGATGCCGTGATGTCGGCCTTCGCGGCGGAGAGGTTGTCCATGCGGAAGTAGGCGCCGACCATCGCGACGAGGATCAGTGGCACCCAGATGAGGCCCGCGAGGGGCAGGTTGAGGGTCGCCGCGGCGCCGACGGTGATGACGATGGGGACGACGAACTGCGCGACCGAGGCGCCGAGGTTGCCGCCGGCGGCGTTGAGTCCGAGGGCGTATCCCTTCTGCGCGGCCGGGTAAAAGAACGTGATGTTCGACATGGAGCTTGCGAAGTTGCCGCCGCCGAAGCCGGCGAACGCGGCGATGAGGAGCAGGAGGCCGAAGGGCGTCGCGGGGTTGGACACCGCGATGGCGAGGCCGATGCTCGGGATGAGCAGGAGTCCTGCCGAGACGATCGTCCAGTTGCGGCCGCCGAAGCGCGGAACCATGAACGTGTAGGGGATGCGCAGTGTCGCGCCGACCAGGCTCGGCATCGAGATGAGCCAGAAGATCTCACCGGTCGAGAGCTGGAAGCCCGCCGCCGGCAGTGAGACGACGACGACCGACCACAGCTGCCAGACGACGAACCCGAGGAACTCGGCGAAGATCGACCACCGCAGGTTGCGGGAGGCGATGGCCTTGCCCTCGTTCGCCCACTGGGTGGCGTTCTCGGGGTTCCAGTTGTCGATCCAGCGGCCGGGGCGGCGGGTCAGGGTTGCGTCGGCCGGGGCTGTTTCGGCAGGCGTTGCGGCCGCGGGCGGCGTTGCGGTTTCGGGGCGCGGGTCGGTGACGGTCACGGGGTCCTCCATGGGCGATGCGGGGGAGGTGCAGCGCCTCGCATGGGCGGGGCGTGCCGTCAGCGTAGGGAGGGGGCGTTACCCGGGACCGCGTCGGGAGGGGCGGGGAGGTAACGGTTGGCTCACCCCGCAGGGCGGGGTGGGAGAGGGGGAGTTTACGTGGGCGTTACACGGGTGGCTGATGGTGCCGTTCATCAGACCTGACGTCCAGTGGTGGCGAATAGACGACCTCGCTCGTCGTCGCCTACGAACGGCACCGCAAGGCGTTCACGCAAACGGCGCTGTGATGCGTTCACGAAGCGGATGTCGCAGCGGAGTGGGCGGGGGATTTGATGAGGTTGGCCAATGTGAGCATTCCACTCAGGGATTCCTCGCTACTCCCGCCCTTTCCGCCCGTCGTCAGGTGAGCCTGTAGGACGAGTTGTCCCATGGTCGTCATGAATCGCTGCTTCTCGGTCGGATCGCCAATCTGGTTGCTGTAGGCAATCATCGTTCCCATCGCCGTCGACAAATCGTGCGCGCGTTGAGCGGACTGGTCGCGCGAACGCGCGCGAGCTAGTAGAACGCCAGCGAACGTTGCCAAAGCGGCTGTTGACACGAGGTGGAGTCCCACTTGTTCGAAGGCGGTGTAGGTGGGGCCAATCTGGAGGTAGTGCAGTATGACGGGAAGCACCGCTACCGTTGCGGCAGCCCCTAGGGTGAAGAGACCCGCGATCCACGATCCCCTAGATTCTTTTGCGTTTCGAGCAGCATCGGCTTTGAACAACGAGTTCGTCGCGTCAGAGGTCGTGGCGTCAACCAGTAGCCCTGCCTGGCCAGCCCGTGTCTCAAGATCGTTCGTCGCGCGGTCGATGGCCTCTTGCGCACGGACGCTCGCTTCGTTTATATCGGACTGAACGCGCTCTATCGATGCGGCGGTGCCCTCCAGTTCTCGCATGCGGTCGCCAGCGCTGGCGACGATGTGAGACAGCTGCTCGTTCTCAGCCCACGGGGGAGGTGTGCTCGGCGTCATCATGAGACGCATCGCCAACTCCGGCTGGCCGTTGGCTAGCAAATTCCAGGCTTGCCCGATGAAATCGGGACTCGACCACCAGGGCACGCCAAGAGTGAGTAGTTCTGGGAGGCGGTCGGCGAGGTTTGGGTAGGAGCTGAGATTCGCAACGACGTTGTGAAACGCTTGCGTCAGTTGGCCAGCAAATCCCACCCTCGCAGCCCGCAGAGCCCAAGTGACGCCTTCATCCAGAGCGGGGTACCCCTGCTGCATAAGCATCCAGGCCAAAAGAGCCGCCGCCCAAGGCTGGCCAGTCTCCGCTCTCGACCTCACCAATTGTGTCGCTTGTGCCGGGCTACCCTGGATCCAAATCTGGTGCGCTTGCTGAATAAAAGCGACATCGACCGGATCAGCGGCCGGCAGGAGCGCGTTCGTGTTCATGTGTGAACGGTATGGCACACCTACGACATCGAGGCTCATATGGGAGAACGGTCGAAATCTTAGCTTTCCTATCAGCGGCGATGCTCGCACGATCTCGTCGATAGTCCACCCGATGCAGCGCTGCAGGGCAGCCTAGAACCTCTCCGTGTGATGGGACGGTCTCGTGGTCGTCGCGGTGGTCGTACCCGCGGTCGACATGGCGGTGGGGGAACCGGTGGCTACCACCCGCTTTTAGAGAGTCAGAGGCCGCACCAAAGAAGAGAATTAGGCGCTCATCGCCGCGGCGATTGAAGCGCCCTGGGTCTGATGGAGACTCGCGCTATTTGATTCCGACCAGCTGATCGCGGTCGGCTTGGACAGCATAGAACGCGTTCTCGAACTCGGCGGGCGGGACGTCGCCGAGGTAGCCGTGGAGGCGCTCGGTGTTGTGCCAGTGGACCCAGCCGAGGGTCGCGAGCTCGAGATCCTCGACGGTCTTCCACGGCCCGGATCGTGCCGGCCCGCGGACGAGTTCGGCCTTGAAGTACCCATTGACTGTCTCGGCCAGGGCGTTGTCATAGCTGTCGCCG
The DNA here is from genome assembly GCF_030818255.1 of Microbacterium sp. SORGH_AS_0969. NCBI lineage: Bacteria > Bacillati > Actinomycetota > Actinomycetes > Micrococcales > Microbacteriaceae > Microbacterium > Microbacterium sp. SORGH_AS_0969. Next base: position 454,735 of record NZ_JAUTAG010000001.1, on the reverse strand, counting down.
ACGGTCCCGATCGACGGGGTGGCGCCGATCTCCGCGAGCCGCTCCCCGTAGCGAATCGACGTGAATTGAGAGCCCGCATCGCTGTGACACCGCAGGTCCGCGTGGCGGTGCCCGCGGGACCAGCGTGCCATCTCGATCGCGTCGAGGACCATCTCGGTACGCATGTGCGACGCGACCCGCCACCCCACGATCATCCGACTGAACGCGTCGACGATGAAGCAGACGTAAGCGACGCCAGCCCACGTCGGCACGAACGTTAAATCGGTCACCCAAAGCCGGTTCGGTGCGGTCGAGGTGAACTCCCGCCGCACCAGATCCGGGTGTCTGGCCGATGTCGGATCCGCCCTGGTGGTCTTGACCCGCTTCGAACGTCTCGCGCCCTCGATCCCGGCTGCCCGCATCAGCCGCGCGGTCTGATCCCGTCCGATCATGATCCCGACGCGTCCGGCAGCCTTCCAAAGCTTGCGGACCCCGTAGACCCGGTAGTTCACGTCCCACAACTGCACCAGCTGCGGGATCAGCTCTTCGTCGCGGACGGCGCGAGCTGACGGGGAACGGGTCTTGGCGGCGTAATAGCTGCTCGGAGCCACCTGCAGCAATCTGCAGATGAGCTCGACTCCGAGCCGGCGACCATCGACCAGGTCGTCCTTGTTCGCGTCGATGAACGCGACTACTTCCGGTAGTGGCGGTCGAGCTCCGCCCCGAAGAAAGACGCGGCCCGCTTCAGCACCTCGTTGGCGCGGCGCAGCTCCCGGTTCTCCTGCTCCAGCTCCCGGATCCGCTGCGCCTCCGTGGTGCTCACGCCCGCGGTGACGCCGTCGTCGATGTCGGCCTGCTTCACCCACATCCGCACGGACTCGACCCCGTAGCCGAGCTGCGTAGCGACCCGCTGCACCGTCCCCTGGGTGACTCCGAGCTCGGCGCGCAGCGTCCTCACCATCCGCACCGCGGCGGCCTTCTCCTCATCCGAATACCGACGCGTCGTCGGCTTCCCGATCGCCTGTTCCTTCGGCATAACCCCATCCTCGTTTCCAAGGTCAGGAGCCTCCAACAAACCCAGGGCGCTTCAGATCGCCCAGGCGTTCAGGTACTGCATGCGTTCCGGCATGGAATCCAGCCCGAAACGGCACCTGCTGAGTCGGTTAGGGCAGAAACGGGGTGGTGGTGGAAGGCCACGCGAGGTCGCCCTCCTGTGAGCCTATGGGACGAGTCGTATCCAGATAGACTTAGCTGCATACGTTCTGTGTCGCCGAGGAGGAGTAGTGCAACCCGTCACACCAAACTCGCCTGCGCACGGTACGGGCAGTCGGAGCAGTTTCTACCGCAGCGCGAAGAGCGGAGCGTGGGAGCGGATCGCTCGGGGCCTTTATCTCCCCGAAGGGTCGCCTACGGCGGACTGGGACCAACTCGAAGCTTCGGCTCGACGCCCTGAGGCGACCATCTGCCTGGTCTCGGCGCTCGCCTATTACGACCTCACGGACGTCATCCCCGACGCCCTCGACGTCGCTATTCCCCGCGGAACCCGCGTTCCCGCCTCAGAAAGTGCCATCCACTGGCATCGATTTGATGCGGGCACCTTTTCGCTGGAGCGAGAAGACATCGGCATCCCTGGCAGTACTCAGCGGATCGGCATCTACACGCCCGAACGAGCGATCGTCGACTGCTTCCGGCTACGAGCCGACACGGGTTACGAGATTCCGCGCGACGCCCTGAAAGAGTGGCTGCGTCGCGGGGGGAAGCCCGCGAAGTTGATGAAGGTCGCTCAAGCCCTTCCTCGGAGCGCTAAGCCCGTGCGCGACGCGCTGGAGATCCTCACGTGAGCGGCGTCAAGACCTTCCGAACAATCCAGGCGCTCGCCCGTTCGGGCGCCGCGAACGGCGCCCCGGTGGCAACGCAGGAGTATCTCCTCAGGCACGCACTTGAGTCCTTTCTCGCCAGACTCGCGCGGACGCCGCATGCAGAGGATTTCGTCCTGAAGGGCGGCCTCCTGCTCGGCGCATATGGCGTGCGCCGTTTCACAAAGGACGCTGACTCGAACGCGATAGCAGCTGATGTCACACCGACGCATCTTCGCCGGGTGGTCCGTGACGTCGCCGCCGTCGAAGCCGACGACGGCGTCGAGTTTCTGCTGGACAGTCTCGTGGTGACGGACATTCGCGAGGACGCGACCTACCCCGGCATCCGGCTTCGCCTCAAAGCGCGTATCGGGAGCTGGCAGGGAGTCATCGCGTGGGACGTGTCGACGGGCGATCCCATCGTCCCCGCGCCGCGCAAGGTGACACTGCCTCGCCTTCTTGGAGAGCCCATCACGCTCCTGGGGTACGCGCCGGAGTCGACGATCGCGGAGAAAGGCGTGACCATCCTGGAGAGAGGTGTCACCAGCACTCGCTGGCGCGACTACGTCGACATCGTGACTCTCGGCGAAGCGGGGATCGACATCGTCGACCTGCGCGAGGCTGCTCGAGCTGTGGCGTCGCACCGAGGCGTCGAGTTGCAGGTGATCGGACCTGTCCTCGAAGGATACGGCGCACTCAGCCAGCGGAAGTGGGCTGCCTGGCGGCGGAAGGAGCGGCTCGAAGGCCTGAGCGAGGAAAGCCTCGACGATCAGATCGTCCGCGTTGCTGCGATTCTCGATCCTGCCTTCGAGGACTGGTGATTCGCGGTCTTGCGTGAAGACCCGTGTCGCGACGAGCTCCGCGGGAGGTCGTGATCCTCGCGAGGTTTCCCGGCCCGCGGATGCGATGGGTTCCGTCCCTAGTGAGCAGGCAACGCCTCAGCGGTCGACAACCGCCGCAACAGCCTCGATCTCGACGAGCTGGCCGTCGTACCCGAGCACGGTGACGCCGAGGAGCGTGCTCGGAACGTCGTGCTCACCGAACGCGTCGCGGACAACCTCCCACGCCGTCACCAGGTCGGCTTGGCGCGTCGAGGCGACGAGGACTCGCGTGCTGATGACATCCGTGATCTCCGCGCCGGCTTCGCGGAGCGCGATCGACATGTTCTCGACACACTTCGCCGCCTGGGCGGCGTAGTCGCCGACGCCTGCGGTCGTGCCGTCGAGGTTCAGTGGGCAGGAACCGGCGAGGAAGATCAGCCGCGCGTCGGCGGGAGCGGTGGCGACGTAGGCGTACTCCGCGCTGTCGGAGAGCGCGCTCGAACGGATGAGCGTGACGGCGGTGGGCATCTTCTGACCTTTCGGGGGTGGGTTCAGATGTTGCGGGCCATCAGCACGATGGCGGCGTCGAGAGTCTCGGGGTCGGCGACGAATCCGACCGATTCGTACAGTCGGCGGGCTGGGGCATTGGATGCCAAGACCCCCAACTGCACGCGCGAAACGCCCTGTGCGCGTGCGTAGTCCAAGGTGAGAAGAAGAAGGCGGCGTCCCCACCCCTGGCCGCGGACGCTCGGAGCGACGATCAGACGGCCGATGCGCAGAGCATCCTCGAGCGGAGTGAACTGCACGTGGCCGACGGGTTCGCCCTCGCTCGTGTCCAGCATCCACGCGCTCGCGCCGGGCCGTTTGTGCAGATCATCGAGGTCGCTCGGCAGGAAAGGCCAGTTCACCCACGGGCCGGCGAACGCGAAGAGGGCCTCGGCGTTGGGAACCCAGCTCGCGACAACGGGGAGGTCTGCGTTCGTCCGGGGGCGTAACGATGGCACACGCTCACAGTAATCAGCGTCCAGACGCCGCCGCTGCTCTGGCCGCGTCGGCGGAGTGGCGTCGACTTCACGCCGGGTTCTTCGGACTCCGCGCGGTCCACATGCATCGTCCGAATGTCAAAAACACCGGAAGATGGGAACGAGAGTCGCGCTAGACACCGCTGCGTACAGAACGAGTCTCATTGATCACGTTCCGTCTGTCGACGGCTCCTCGGCGGCGATGGGGCGCCCGCGCATAGCCGTCGAGATGATCAGAGCGCCGCTGGTGACGGACGCGGCGATCAGCGCCGACCCGATCAAGATGGCGGCGAGGAGCGACTGCCGAAGGCGCGCGCTCTCCCAGATCGACGCGTCGTACACCACTCCTTCGCACGCCCCAGGCGGAACCGTGCTCCCGAAGAGGCGCTGCAGACGAACGTGTCGATCCGGCGACCCTCGTTCACGAACGTGTTGCGCGGGTGAATTCGTGGGCGCTCGAGGGTCTGGATGACGACGCCGAGCGGTTCCGCGCTTCGCAATTTCACCGTGGTCATCGCCGCCCTGCGCGGAGGGGCGAGCACGCGGGCCGTGGCTGCGCGAAGGGTGCGTTCGCCGTCCACGGCGTGGAACGGGCGCGATGGGCGTATTGAACGAATTGGGCGATTTGCGCGATAATGGATTCATGTCTGAGCATGCGCGTTCGTCCCGTCACGCACAGGTCGTCGAGCCACCGCATGACCTCGACGAGATGATGAGGCTGGCCAACTTCTTGGAGCAGCATTCTGCTCCGGCCGTGCTGGTCGGCCCGGACGGAGAGCAGGTTCCTCTTCCGCTTCCTGTGTACGAAGCGCTCAAGCGTGTTGTCGCTGCGATGGAACGGGGTGCGTCTGTCAGCCTGGAGCCGATCGATCGCCAGCTCACGACCCAGCAGGCGGCGACGCTCCTTGGGATCAGTCGCAACACACTGGTGCGGCTCTTGGACGAACACGAGCTTCCGTTCGAGCGGCTCGGCGAGTCCCGGCATCGCAGGCTGAGGCTTCACGACGTTCTCGCGTATCGCGACCGTAAGCGAGAGGAACGGCGGAGCCGTCTAGACGAGATGACCCGTCAGGCGAACGACGACGGCCTCTATGAAGCCAGTGCGACGGACTACGCAGAGGCACTGCGGCGCGCACGAAGGCAGTGACCAGTGACTCATTTCACGGCATTCCTTGATGCTTGCGTTCTCGTGCCCATCGCTCCTTGCGACACTCCTCTGCGTATGGCTGATTGCGGAGCCTTTCGGCCGCTCTGGTCGGAGGCGGTTGAGGAGGAGGTTCTGCGAGCTCTGTGCGAGATCCATCCGGACATCGATCCCGGCCGGTTCTACAGCCGGTTTCGGAGCATGAACGAGGCGTTCGAAGACGCGCGCGTATCGGGATGGGAGCCGCTCGTCGAGGGGCTCGAACTGCCCGACCCGAATGACCGCCGTGTTCTCGCGGCCGCGATCCGTGGGAGGGCAGATGTCATCGTGACGGAGAACGTGCGCGACTTTCCCACGACGGCGCTCGCGCCGCTCGGACTGGAAGCCGTGCGGCTCGACGATTTCCTGCTGTCGCAGTTCGATCTCAGCGTGACCGTGACCGTGCAGCTCATCGAAGATCAGGCGCGCGCGATGGGCAGACCCCCGGTCACGAAAGACGAACTGCTGGAACGGCTCGCGCGCGGCGGGGCACCTCGATTCGCCGATGCGGTCTCGGCCGTGTTGGCTTCCTCGAGAGCTTCGACGGGGGACATCGAAGAACCCGGTCTGTAGCTGAACCTGAGGTGTTACGTCCCACTACGTCCCAGATCGCCCGCCCCTACGGCATCCCGTAGCTTCATCTCACCGAAACCCCTCGAAGGCAGGTGAAGCCATGTCCCGCACGATCTCGTCGACAGTCCACCCGATCCAGCGCTGCATGGCAGCCTCGAACCCCTCCGCGTGGTGGGACGGTCTCGTGGTCGACGCCGATGGCGCGACGATCACCGTCGCCCTGCTGAAGGGCGCGACGGTGGAACTGCGGGTCGTGGGACCTGCGGTCGACATCGCGGCGGGGGAGCCGGTGGCCTACCACCCGGTCGCGGAACTCCTCAACGCGGCGACGGTCATCACGACCGCTCGCGTCGCCTGAACCGGAACTACGCGCTCATCGAGGCCATCATGGCCTCGCACTTCATGACCATGTCGTCGCAGGCCATGGCGCAGTAGCGGCACATCTCGTCCATGTCGGCGTGGGCGCGACACTCGGCGGCGCAGGCCTTGCCCATGGTCATGCAGGCGGTCATCATGGCGCTCATCACGTCCATGTTCATGCCAGCCGGACGCATCATCATGTGCATCGTCGCCTGAGCCATCTCGACCATGTTCGAGCACATGGCGCAGCACGTCGCCATCTCGGGGCCGTGCATCATGTCGCTGCCGGCGCACATCGCCGCGGCCATCGCGCACGCGTTCAGGGACTGCATGCATTCCTGCATGGCATCCGTGTCCATGGTCATCTCGCCCATGTCCATCGACTTCATCATGGCCATCGTGTCCATTGCTTCTCCCGAGTGCTCGTTGTGACGGAGGGACCGGATGCCGCGGAGGACCCGGCGTACTCGAATGCTACGCCGAGGGTGTCGGGGCTCGACAGGGCTCTGGGGAGGTTGATCAGTTGCTCACGGCGGCTGAGAGGGAGCGGGCGTCGGCGCATCCAACTCTCGCCACGTCATGAGTCGGCCGAGTCGGTGCTCGGCGCGGCGGCCTGGTGGGTGCGGGGTGAAGTTTCTCGAGTAATGGCATGCCTACGTGCTTCTGGGTGTGCAATGGTGCGCACGAAACCCGAAAGGACGAAGCCAATGACGTCAGTCAGCGCAAGACGCAACCCCGGCCCAATGACGATCGCGGTCGCGACCATTGCGGCCGCCACCGCAGTCCTTGTGCTTGCTGCGACGACCGCCGCGTTCTTCTTTGCGGCTGAGTCTGCGCGCTACGCGGCGGGCGATGTCGTGATGCCTGTCGACCTCTTGGGCCTTCCTCTCTTCGAAGGCTTCCGGAACGCTGGTCGACTCGGAGTGCATGCGGAATGGGGCGTCCCGGTGATGGCCTCGATGTTCGTGGCTGCGGTGGCCACATTTACGGTGTTGCGTCGCCGGGATCGGGATCGCCGTCTGAGCAGGTGAAGCCGTCCGGCGTGGAGGTGAAGCGGTGCTGCACGCGAATGTCTCAGAAGGTGGATCCGATCTTCTTCTTCGCCTTCCTCCCGCAGTTCGTTCCTGCGGGCGAAGCCAACGGCACCTGGCACATGGTCTCGCTCAGCCTCGTGTTCATGGCGCTGACGTTCGTCGTGTTCGCGCTCTACGGCGTCTTCGCCGCGACGATGCGCAACCAGGTCATCACGCACCCGAAGGTCATGGCGTGGCTTCGCCGCACGTTCGCGGCGACGTATGTTCTGCTCGCCGGACGGCTCGCTTTCGAAGCTCGCTGATCTCTCGACAGAGGTCGCACGACCCCGCGTACATACCGAGTTCCGCGCCCGCCCCATCGGCAAGTCGAGAGCTACACGATGCGGCGGAACCTCGGCCCCGAGTACCCATCCCGCTCGACGGCGCCCGTGAACATCTCCACCGGACGCACCCAGTACGAGTAATCGTCGTAGAGCTTGCGGTACGAGACGAAGACCTCCTCGGTCTCGGAATGCCTCGCGGTGCCGAACACCTCGTAGCGCTGACCCTTGAAGTGCTCGTAGATGCCGGGTTCGATGGTCATAGGACGTCCTTTCGTGGGAGCCGCGCGGGGCATGCGTCGACGCGCTGGCGTGGGTGCAACGGCATCCGCGTTCCCACTCACCCGGCGGTCGGGCGGAGGCTCGCGTCGAGTCCGGCGATCGTGGTGTCGACGACGAAGTCGTAGTACGCCCACCGCGTCTGCACGGCCGTCTGCCCGCCCTCGGCGAAGGGGCCGATGATCTCCCGCCCGAGATCGTGGGCGTGAGGGGATGCCGTCGGCATCCTGCGGAACTCGTCCATCATGGTCGCGTGGTCGCGGGGGCCGTCGCCCTCGTGCTGCAGGCGATCGTCGTTGAGCGAGACGGTGAGCATGGCGTTGTTGAAGAGGGCGGCGTAGGCGAAACTGGTGCGCGCTCCGAAGCCGCTCTCGGACAGGACAGCCGTGCCCGCCTCGAGGATGGGGAGAGCGGCGGTCACGGTCGGCCCGTGCATCAGCATCCATTTCGCCGTGCCCGGGTACGTAGCCACGAGGCGTCCTGCGGTGTGCAGCAGCGTGCGGAACCAGAACATCGAGGTCATCCTCGCTGCGAGAAGCGCCTATGACGACGCGCGACGCGCGTGAATCGGCGCGTCGCAGCGGCATCCACCGGCCTCGAAGCTCCGTCGCCGTCGCGCGGTCCCGCCGTCAGCGGTTGCGCAGCGTCATGGCCAGGGTGGCCGCGGTGATCACCGCGATGCCGTGGAACACGACACCCACGGCGAAGAAGGTCTTCGCCGAACGGGGGCTGCTCCCGGCCGTTTAGACTGAGAACCGGTCCGTGCGACGGGCTGATCCGTCCGGGGAGGGTATGTGTCGCGTCCGACCCTTGCCGATGTGGCGGCCCGCGCCGGTGTCTCGGTGACCACGGTGTCGCGGGTGTTGAACGACCGCGGCTACCTCAGCGACAGAGTCCGCGCCGATGTCCACCGGGCCATCGCCGAACTCGGGTACCGGCCGAACGAGGTGGCCCGCTCTCTCCTCGGCCGGGGGACGCGGGTCGTGGGGCTGATCGTTCCGACGGTCGCCGACCCCTTCTTCGGCGAGTTCGCCGCCGCGGTCGAGGCGAACCTCGCCGATCGGGGGTATCGGACCCTCCTCTGTGACAGTCTGCGCAGCGTCGAGCGCGAAACGGCGTCGCTCGAACTGCTCCTCGCGCACCAGGTCGCCGGGGTCATCACCTCCACCCACAATGACGACATCGGCTTGTACCGCACGGCCGGGCTTCCGATCGTCGCTCTCGATCGGCGACTGGGTCCCGGCATCCCGGATGTCCGAAGCGACAACCGTGCGGGTGCCTCTCTCGCGACTCACCTGCTGGTGGATGCCGGCTACCGGCGCATTCTCTTCGTCACACCTCGCGACGACCTCGGCTCGGCGCGCCGGTCGGGCTACCGCGAGGTCGTGGGCGCGCACGGACTGACGGAATCGTTGCTGGCGTACGGCTTCGGGTCGAGCCTCGACGAGAGGCGAGCTCTCATCGAGAGCGCCCTCGACGAGGGCGGCTACGACGCCGCGTTCTGCACCGACGATGTCAGCGCCCTGATGGCCGTGGAATGGGCGCGCACGCGGGGCGTGCGGGTTCCCGACGACTTCGGAGTGGTCGGGTACGACGGATCGGCGGCCGTTCGACATCTCGCTCCGACCCTGACCACGGTGCTGCAACCCGTGGACCGGCTGGCGGAGGAGTCCGTCGAACTGCTCATGCGGCGCATCGAGTCGCCCGACGTCGACGTCCCGGCCGAGACGGTGCTGCCGGTGACGCTCCGCCGCGGCGAGACCGTGCGGTAGCCGCGGCGCGACCGGCACGGGTCGGGTCGCGCTACTGCGTCGGATCAGGCGTGCGGAGCGACGGGGCTGCGGTGCACGTGGAAGATCGGGTCTCCGGGGGCGACGTCCGCCGCCTCGACGGAGTCGACGACCTCGAAGCTGTCGGAGTTGGTGATGACGATCGGCGTCGTGATCTCGTACCCGGCGGCTCGGACGGCCGCCCAGTCGACCCGTGCCAGCGGGGTGCCCACCTCGACGCGCTCGCCCGCGGCGACCAGGGCAGTGAAGTGCTCGCCCTTCAGGTTGACGGTGTCGATGCCGATGTGCACCAGCACCTCGATCCCGTCGTCGGTCGTGATGCCGTAGGCGTGGCCGGTCGGGAACACCGCGGTCAGCACGCCGGCGACCGGGGCGCTGACGTCGCCCTCGCTCGGCACCACGGCCACGCCGCCGCCGAGCACGCCGCCCGAGAACATCGGGTCGGGCACCTCGGAGAGCGGGATCAGCCGGCCTCGCGCGGGCGAGACGATGTCGACGCGTGCATCGGGCAGATCGGATGCCACGGACCCGGTGGCGGCGGCCGTGTCAACCTCGGTGTCGGGTGAGTCGACGGCCGCCGACGCGTCGAGCGGTGCCACGCCCTCGGTCGGGTCGAGCGAGCGCCCACGGGCGACGCGCCAGCGGCCGTAGCCAAGGGTGGCACCGAACGACAGCACGAAGCTGATCAGCGCGCACAGGAGGAAGAGCGGGATCGACGAGGGCTGGATCGAGACGAAACCGATGAGACCCGCGGCCCCCAGGGAGATCGCCTTCACACCGAGAGCGCTGATGAAGCCGCCGGCGACGGCCGCGGCACCCATGCCGATGAAGAAGGGGAACTGCAAGCGCAGGTTGACGCCGAAGATCGCGGGCTCGGTGATGCCGAGGAGGGCCGAGAGGCTCGAGGCACCCGCCATCGCCCGGAGCTTGGAGCCGCGGCGAACCAAGAGGAAGACGGCGAGGCACGCGGCGCCCTGCGCGATGTTGGACATCGAGGCGATCACGAAGATGAACGAGCCGCCCTGCGCGATGAGGCTGAGCTCGACCGCGGGGAAGCTCTGGTGGAGCCCTGTGACGACGATGGGGGAGTAGGCGAGTCCGAACAGCGCACCGCCGACGAAGCCGAAGCTGTCGTACACCCAGGACAGGCCGAAAGTGATGGCGTCGCTGACCCAGCGCATCGCGGGACCCACCACGACGAAGGTCGCCATGCCGGTCACGAGCAGCGCGATCATCGGCGTGAAGAGGAAGTCGAACGTCCCCTTCAGCACACGGCGCAGGAGCTTCTCGCACAGCGAGAGCAGGTACACGACCGCGAGGACGGGGATGACGGTGCCCTGGTACCCGGCCTGTGCGACGTCGAAGCCGAGGATGTTCCAGTAGGTCATGGTTCCGTCGGCGATCGCCTGCGCGACCGAGTAACCGTTCACCAGCGACGGGGTGACCATCGCAGCCCCCAGGGCCGCGGACAGGTAGGGGTTCGCGCCGAACCGCTGACCCGCGGAGAAGGCCACGAGCACCGGAAGGAACGCGAAGGCGGCCGATGCCAGGAGGTTGATGAGCGCGGCGGGGTCGGCCAGCCACGGCAGCGTCGTGGTCACCGCATCGGGGCCGAACAAGCCCGGCGCCGTCAGCACGTTGTTGAGCGCCATCAGGAGGCCGCCGGCGATCAGCGCCGGGAGGACCGGCACGAAGATGTCGGACAGCATCTTGATGAACCGCACGACGACGTTGCCGCCTTGGCCGGCGACCTGCTTGACCTCGTCCTTCGACGCGGCCCGCACGCCCGACAGCGCGACGAGCTCCTCGTAGACCTTGTCCACGTCGCCCGGGCCGATGATGATCTGGAACTGCCCGCCCGCCTCGAACGTGCCCTTCACGTCGGGATCGGCATCCAGTGCCGCCTGATCGATCTTGGTCTTGTCGACCGTCACGATCCGCAGTCGGGTCGCGCAGTGCGCGGCCACCTGGATGTTCTCGGGTCCACCGAGCGCGGTGAGAACGGAGCGGGCGACGAGGTCGTGCTGCATCGGGAAGTCCTGAAGGTCGACGGCGGTGAAGGGAAGGACCGATTGACACACTCTGTCAAACGTTTGACATAGTAGGGTGCTGACCCGGCTCCGCCCAAATGAGCGACGTATGTGACGCTCAGTGCGCGGAGAACGCCGACGACTCGCCTTCGACGAGGGTCACCCCGCCGCCGACGGCCTTCAACGTCACGGCGACCGGCCCCGGCGCGAAGAAAGCCCGCGCGGTGAATGCCACCGTGCCGTCGACGATCACCTCGACGACCGACCGGTCGATCAGCAGGTCGATGGTGCGGACAGCGCCCGCCGGGGCGGGGAGGGCGACCTCGCGTCGAGCCCCGCCGTCGACGTAGCGCGTGGCCGAGCGATCGACGGTCAGGGCGTCGGCGTCGAGATCGACGGTGAGGGGGGCAGCGTCCGGTCCGATCCGCAGACGGGCCTGCGCGCCGTCCGCGATGCGCACGCGGAGGGTGAGCCAGCTCGTCCGCGCATCGCCGGGCACGGGGAGGGCGAGGCTCTCGTCCGCTTCGAGGGCGGCTGAGTCCAGCGGGATCGTGACACCGAAGTCCGCGCGGTCGACGGCGGGTGCCTGGTGAAGCACGCCGCCGCGCAGCGTGAGGCGTCTCGGTGCCGACAGCGTGTGCACCCAGTCGTGGGCTCGCGAGGGCTGATCGTCCTCGGCAGGCATGCCCGCCCACGACAGCAGCAGAGCATCGCGGGTGGTGTCGCGCCCCGCGAAGACCTGCGGCGCGTAGAACTCGAAGCCGGCGTCGAGCAGCCGGAATCCGGTCGTGTCGCGAAGGTGGGTTCCGTCGAGACGGCCCACGACGTACCCGCAGACGTCCGCGACGCCGAACGGATTGATCGCGGGGTCGGTCGCGCCCTGGGGGCAGATCACGAGCACGTCGTGTTCGATCCCCGTCTCTTCGTCGGTCAGCCGGAAGATGTTCGGGCATTCCCACATGTACCCCGCGGATGCCGCGTCGAGCCCGCCCACCGCGAGCTCGCCGTCGAAGCGCCACGGGCCGGCCGCCGATTCGGCGCTGTACAGCAGCACGGCACCGGTCTCGTCGGTTCGTTGGACGCCGATGCACATCCGCAGGCGCCCGCCGTCGCACGCGTAGACCATCGGGTCGCGGAAGTGCGCCGTGTACCCCGGGGGGCGGGCGGCGTCGGGCACGACCGGGCCGTCGACGTTCTTCGTGAACGTGACGAAGTCGTCGGTGTGCACGTGCACCTGGTGGGCTTCGCGGGTGCCGTCGGGGTGCTTGACGTTGCCGGTGTACAAGAAGTCGGCACCCGTGTCGGCGGCAATCGCTGACCCCGAGTAGCAGCCGTCGCGGTCGTAGTCGGCATCCGGTTCGAAGGCCATGCCGTGGTGGGTCCACCGGATCAGGTCGCTCGAGGAGGCATGTCCCCACCCGATGCCGGCACGATCGGGAAACGACGGTCCCCACTGGTAGAACGCGTGTGCCACACCATCCACCACGATGAGCCCATTGGGGTCGTTGATCCGCCCGTACGGGGCGGAGAGATGGAAGGAGGGGGCATCGGGGTCGGTCAGGGTTCGCGCGCTGCGCTCGAGATCCATGACTGTCAACCCTAGAGGTCGGGCGGTGACCCCCTTTTCTCGTCGTGCGAGCCGCGAGCGATCGCGTTCCAAACGATCAAGTGGCTGGGCGTCGCGTACTTTCTCTCCCTCAGCGGCGAAGCGCCGGGATGCGGAGTACGCCAGCGAACCCGCAGGGACGATCTCACCCGGGTAGCGTGACGGAATGGCGAGGGTCCTGATCACCGGAATGTCGGGCGCGGGAAAGTCGACGGTGCTCGGCGAGCTGGCCGCGCGCGGATACCGCACCGTCGACACCGACTACGACGGATGGACCGACGGCAACGGCGGTCCGTGGGATGTCGACCGCATGACCGCACTGCTGACTGCGGAGTCAACGGTCGTGGTTTCGGGGACGAGCGAGAACCAAGGCTCCTTCTCCGACCGTTTCGAGCACGTCGTGCTGCTGAGCGCCCCCGCGGAGGTTCTCCTCGAACGGGTGCGTGCTCGAGCGAACAATGCGTACGGTCACACCGCGGCACAGCAGCAGGAGATCCTCGCCTACGTCACGGCGGTCGAGCCGCTCCTCCGGCGGAGCGCGACACTCGAACTGGACGGGACGCTACCCGTCGGCGAGCTGGCCGACGTGGTCGCACGGCTGGCTGGCCCGTCGTGACGCAGAACCCGTTTGTGGAACGGGACGGTCTTCGGCGTCACCGCGAGCGGATCGGTGGTGCGCAGCTGCTTCGAGGGCGGAGGGGGGTCGATTCGTCCGCGATTGCAGGTATTCGCAGAGTCGCCCGGCCGTCAACAGCTCCTCGCCGAGGGCGATGAGGTGTCCGCCCGAGAGCGGGAACGCGCCGGATCGCTCCGTGAGGGCGGCCGTCCACTTCGGGTCGCAGTCGACGTCGCGGTAAATCGAGGTGGGGCCGTGATTCAAATGGACCGCGACGATTCCCGACTCGAGATGCGCGGGGCTTCCTGGGGGAGGACGTGCACGGTCGCGTGGGCGACGCGATCTTGCTTCTCGTAATCGGTGACCCACTCGGAGATCTCGGCGAACGTCGGGCGGGCACAGGTCATGCGGTGAGATGTACGGCCCGGGGTGTGACGGAGCTGCCGGGAGCCCGCCCCTGCTCGCGAAGGATGCCGCGAACCCGGGAACGCCCCTGGTCCGCGGCATCCTGATCGTGACGGTCAGGGACGCCCGCCGCACCGTTGATCGCGAACACCGCGGCGTTGTCGGCGGCGATCTCGCTCGTCGTCTGCGTGATGTTCTCGCCGAACTGGTTGTTCGCGAAGGCCGACCGCAGATCGGTGGTATCGCCGAGCACGACGTCGGCCACGTAATACGTGAGCGTGTCGGTCGTGACCGTCGAGAGGGTCACCGAGGTGGAGCCGTTGCTGTAGCTCGTGTCGGTGAGGGTGGTCGCCTCCGGTTCGGGTGTGGTGGAGGTGACCACGGCCGCGTGCTCGGCTTCGTAGGCCGCGACGTCGGTCACCTCGACGTGCGGGATGAGGAACCGGTCGGCCGCCCACCACGTGACCCCGCCCGCCGCGAGCACGAGACTCAGGCCGCCCGCGAGGAAGGCGCGCCGGGCGATGCGGCGGCGCGGGGAGCGTGCGCGCGAGGTCTGTGCGCGGGAGGTCTGTAGGTGCGAGGCCTCTGGGCGCGAGGCCGGGCCGGCCGCGCTGCCCGGGGCGGTGTCGGGGGTGCTCTGCTCGGGGTCCATGGCACCAGAGAAGACGCCGATCCCTGTTCGCGGCCAAAGAGCGCCCTACCCGCGGCCAAGAGAACCTATGGGAGTGCTATGAGCGGCGCGACCCGCCATCATCGACTCATGGCCGACACACTCGACACGACCGACCTCGCCCGCCTCCGCCGAGCGATCGAGCTCTCCCAGCTCGCTCGCGATCACGGCAACCACCCGTTCGGCGCGCTCCTGGTCACCGGCGACGGCCGCGTCATCGAAGCCGAGAACACCGTGCTCACCGACCGTGACGTCACCGGCCACGCGGAGACGAACCTCGTGCGCCGCGTGTGGAAGGAGGTGGATGCCGCTGAGCTGCCGGCATCCACTCTCTTCACCTCGTGCGAACCCTGCGCGATGTGCTGCGGCGCGATCTTCTGGGCGGGGATCGGCCGCGTGGTCTACGCGCTCTCGGGGACGGGGCTCATCGCGCTCGCCGGACCCGAGGACGACGGTGCGGCCCTCGATCTGCCCTCGCGCGACGTCTTCGCGCACGGCGGACGGGACACCGTCGTGTCCGGGCCGCACCTGCAGGAAGAGGCTGCGGAGCCGCACCGCGACTTCTGGGGCTGACCTGATCGCCACGGTGGGCAGTGCTTCACGCGCCTCAGTACCCTGAGGCCGACACCGCTTCATCAGCCACCAGGAGGACGCCCCGATGAGAATCCGTTCCGCGTCGATGGCCGCCGCCACGCTCGCTCTGCTGCTCGCGATCGCCGGATGCGCCGGCACGGGGAGCTCGATGTCGGGCATGGACCACGGCGATCACAGCGCACCGCCCGCGTCGAGCGATCGGAACGACGCTGATGTCATGTTCGCGAGCATGATGATTCCTCATCACGCGCAGGCCGTGGAAATGTCGGACACTCTGCTCGCGAAGGACGGCATCGACGAACGCGTGACGGCGCTGGCGGAGGACATCAAGGCCGCCCAGCAGCCCGAGATCGACAAGATGCAGGGGTGGCTGGAGGGCTGGGGAGTGGATGCCTCGAACGCGGGATCGATGCACCATGGCGACGGCATGATGAACGCGGACGACATCACGGCTCTGGAGAAGGCGTCGGGTGATGAGGCCGAGCGATTGTTCCTGTCTCAGATGATCCAGCACCACCGCGGCGCCGTCGACATGGCGCAAGAGGAGATCGAAGCGGGGTCGAACACCGCGGCCGTCTCGCTCGCGAGGAGCATCGTCGAGACCCAGATGACGGAGATCGCCACGATGGAGCAGTTGCAGGCGAAGCTGAGCTGACCCGGGTGCGGTCTCGAGGTGCTGACCGGGTGCGGCCCCACCGACGCCGCCGTGCCCGTTCGCTCCGGACGCCTCCGTTCGCTCGGGACGCCTCCGTTCGGCGAGGACGCACCCGTTCGGCGAGGACGCCCCCGTTCGGGGCCCATCCGGTGCGTCCTCGACAAACGGGTGCGTCCTCGCGGGGATACGACCGCGACCTGGGTCCGCGGCCCGCCCTCCCGGGCTCACGCCACCGCGCGGATGACTCCCGTGATGATCAGCGTGATCACCGTCGTCCACAGGGCGATCGCCGCGGCCTGCCACGCGAGCACACGCATCGGCGGGACACCGGTCGAGGTGAGGGCCGCGGCCGTGAACTGCGTGGGCAGCAGCAGGGGGCCGAGCAGGCTCACGCCGGGCGTTCCATAGCGGTGGTACGCCCGCTCGAACTTCTCGCGGCGCGCGGTGACGGGCTTCTCGGCGCCGCCCCGCCGCGTGGTCACGGCGGTGCGCACACGCGAGGTCGCGAGCACGACGATGGCGACGCAGATCAGGTTGCCGACGGCTCCGGCGAGAGCGGCGACGATCGGCGGGATGCCGCCGATGATGCCGATCGCGGCAGCCCCCTCGCCCTCGATGAAGGGCACGGCGCCTGCCAGCGCGACGACGAGGGGCTGGACGAGGTCGGGAACCTCGGCGACGAGGTTCTGGAAACCGAGGACGAGGTCGGAGACGGGGTTCGACATGGCTGCTCCTGGGGGATGAGACCGCGGCGTGTTCCGCGGTGATTCCATCCCAGCGAGAGCGGCCCTCCGGCGGCAGTGTCACGGTGTCACGGTGAATCGGGAGGATGTTGCGCCCCACCCATGACGAATGTCACGGCCGTACAGTGGCCGGGGTGAGCACTTCCCCCGCCGCCGCCTACGCCCGCGACGTCCGCGTGACGTGGTGGTACACGGTCGTCTCGATCATGATGCTGCACGTCTTCGGCCTGGTGATCTGGGCACTCGTCCTCGTCCTGAACGAGCCGGTGTGGATCACGGTGCTGTACCTGGTCGGGGCGGGCGGGTCGGTGGCATCCGCGATCCTGCTGCTTCTTCACTACCGGCGCGAGCCGCTCGACGACGGCGATCCCAGCGCCCGGCGCCCGGTGTGGCCCTGGGTGCTGGCCGGAGTGGTGTCGGCTGCGCTCGCCGGAGCGGCGGCGGGCTCCCTGCTGCTCGGTGCCGTGCTCGTCGCCCAGGCCCTGTGCCTCGTGCGGTGGCGCGCGGGTATCCGCCTTCGTCTCGTCGTGCTGCTGACCGTCGTGATCATCGCCGCCTGGGTGATCGAGGCCACTCGCCTCAACCCGGGCGGGTACGTCGCCCAGATCCTCGGGATGGGCATCTTCATCGCGATGCTGCCGCCGTTGACCGCGACCTCGCTGTGGTGGTGGGACATCGTGCGTGAGCTCGATCGCGCCCGTCGTGCGGAGGGTCGTCTCGCCGCCGCGCAGGAACGCCTGCGCCTCGCGAGCGATCTCCACGACCTGCAGGGACACCACCTCCAGGTGATCGCGCTGCAGCTCGAGCTCGCCGAGAAGATGATGGGACGCGATCCCGAGGCGGCTGTGGAGCAGGTGCGGGCAGCCCGCGCGAGCGTCGACGACGCGCGGCGCGGGACCCGCGACCTCGCGGCCCGCTTCCGCGGGGTCCCCCTTCCCGACGAGCTCGCCAACGCCGCCGATCTGCTCCGCGCGGCGGGTCTCACCGTCGAGCTTCTCGTCGACACCGAGGCCGGCCGCGCCCCCGCTGACGTGCTGGGGCCGGTGATCCGCGAGTCGACGACGAACGTGCTCAAGCACGGCGGTGGGGTCTCGGCATCCCTCTCCCTCGCTCGACACCAGGGGTCGTGGGTGCTGATCGTCGAGAACGACGCGCGCGCCGCAGCGTCTCCGGTCGGAGACGGCGCGGGGCTGTCGGGAATCGCCGAGCGCGTCCGGAGCGTCGGCGGAACAGTGGATGCCGCCCACGCGGGCGACCTTTTCCGCATCACCGTTCGCGTGCCCGAGGAGGTGCCGGCATGATCCGCGTGCTCATCGCCGATGACGAGGACATGATCCGCACGGCGCTCGCCGCGCTGCTGCGGCTCGAGCCCGATCTCGAGGTCGTGGGGGAGTGCCGTGACGGCGAGAGCGCGATCGCCGAGGCCGAGCGGCTGCGCCCCGACGTGTGCCTGCTCGACCTCGAGATGCCGGGCCTCGACGGCGTCGACACGGCCGCGCGGATCCTGCGGCGTGTGCCGTCGCGGTGCGTGATCGTCACGCGTCACGCGCGTCCCGGCGTGCTGCGGCGCGCGCTCGGGGCGGGGGTCGACGGCTTCCTGCCGAAATCACGGCCCGCGGATGACGTGGCCGCGGTCATCCGCGAGGTCGCCGCCGGGCGACGCTACGTCGACCCCGAGATCGCCGCCGACGCGCGCTGAGCGACGAGCGGAGCCCGCTGACCGACCGCGAACTCGACGTGCTGCGGGCGGGCGCGCGCGGGGAGACGGTGGCCGAGATCGCTTCGGCGCTGCACCTTTCGGCCGGGACCGTGCGCAACCACGTCTCGTCGGTGCTCGGGAAGCTCGGGCTGGCGAGCCGTCAGCAGGCGACCATCCACGCGCGGGAGCGGGGCTGGATCTAGGGCGTGTCTGACAAAGGTTGGTGGGTTTGGCTGAGAGCCTGGGGTCGTGTCGCGGTTCCAGTTGCTCTCTGATGCTCAGTGGTCGTTGATTGAGTCGATGTTGCCGAAGCCGACGGGGCGTCCGGGGCGGAAGTTCTCGGATGCGCGGTCGATGTTGGAGGGCATCATCTACCGGTACCGGTGCGGCATCGCGTGGCGTGATCTGCCCGAGGTGTTCGGGCCCTGGCAGACGGTATGGACCTGGCATCACCGGCTCGCCACCGAGGGGACGTGGGACACGATCGTGTCCACACTGATCGCCCAGGCCGACGCCGAAGGGATGGTGGACTGGTCGGTGTCGGTGGATTCCACGATCGCTCGCGCGCATCAGCACGCAACGAACACGACCCGCCCCACAGGGGGCTGGATCGAATTACACGAATCTGACCGTCGAGCCGCCTGATCACGGCGTCGGCCGCTCGAGAGGTGGTCTGTCGACGAAGATCCATCAACTCGTCGACGGCAACGGGTTTCCGCTGGTCACCGTGATCACTCCCGGCCAGGCTGGTGATTCACCGATGCTGATCCCGATGCTGGAGCAGCTGCGCGTGACCCGACCGGTCGGACGGCCTCGCACACGTCCGAATGCGGTCCGCGGCGACAAGGCGTACTCGTCGCGCGCGATCCGAGCGCACCTGCGCGGCCGGGGAATCAAGGCGGTGATCCCGGAACCGCGTGACCAGCAAGGTCACCGCAAACGCCGCGGATCCCGCGGCGGCAGGCCCGTCGGGCTCGACGCCGATGACTACCGCAACCGCAACGTCATCGAGCGGCGGTTTTGCCACACCAAGCAATGGCGAGGCCTCGCCACCCGCTACGACAAGTTAGCGGTCGTATTCCGCGCCGCCGTCCTCATCCACGCCACCATCACCTGGACCAAAACATTGTCAGACACGCCCTAGCCGACCCGTGCGTTTGTGCTCGAGAAACACGGCGGGTGGAAAGTTCGCGAGGTAGTTTGCCAGAACGTCACAATCGCACCGCATTCTTCCCCTATTCTCAGCGATATGACAGGGGCTATTCAGGTTGCGGGTGTGGTGAAGAAGTTCGGCGACGTGACCAGCGTCGACGGTCTGAACCTCACCATTCCGCAGGGTTCGTTCTACGGCATCGCCGGGCCGAACGGTGCAGGCAAGACCACGTCGATCCGGATGATCACCGGTCTCCTCGAGCCGGATGCCGGCACGATCGAGGTCGCGGGAGTCTCGGTATGGCCCAACCCCCGGCATGCGAAGGCCCTTCTCGGATATGTCGCCGACAATCCGCCGCTGTTCGGACGCCTCACCGCACGCGAAATGCTCGACTATGCGGGAATGCTGCGCGGAATGGCATCCGCGGACATTCGCAGCCGCGGAGACGATCTGCTTCGCGTGCTCGACCTGGAAGCCGATGCCGGGCGTCCCATCGCCGACTTCTCGCTCGGCATGACCAAACGCGTCGGCCTAGCCGTGGCGATGCTGCACAGCCCCCGCGTGCTGATCCTCGACGAGCCGTTCGGGGCGCTGGACCCCGTCAACACCCAGGTCATGGAGCAGATGCTGCAGCGCTTCCGCCAGGGCGGCGGCACCGTGGTCTTCTCGAGCCACGTTCTCGACGTGGTCCAGAAGCTGTGCGACCGCGTGGCCATCATCGCCAAGGGCACCCTCGTCGCCGAGGGCACCGTGGCCGAACTCGCGCCCAACGGTTCGTTGGAAGAGGCGTTCGTCGACATCGTCGGCGGCCGCGACCTCGCGGAGGGGGATCTCGCATGGCTCTCGTCCTCGCCCGCCTGAGGCTCGCGATCCAGATCGGGGGCGCGCGCGCCTCCGCTCTCGGCATCGCCACCTTCGCGCTCGGCTGGGCGCTCGGCATCGTCGTGGGGCTGTGCGGCGGAGCGCTCGTGGCGACGCTCGACTCCGGTCTCGAGGCGTTCGGCGACCTTCTCGTGCTCCTGCTGTTCGTGGCGCTGTTCGTCGGGTGGGCCGTGCTCCCCATCACCACGCCGCTGCCGATCGCGAACATCATCGACCCCACGGTCCTGGAGCAATACCCGCTCAGCCGGACGCAGCAGGTGAGCGGCCTGCTCCTCGGCGGATTGTTCTCGCCCACGGCGGCTGCGACGTTCCTCACCGCGATCGGCGGCGTCGCGCAGGTCCACGTCGATCTGGCCAGCCGGCTCGCGGCGGTTGCGGCGGGGCTGCTGTTCACCGTGATGTGCGCGGCGACGTCGTACGCCGTGCGCGCCCTGTTCGCGGAGGCGCTGACTGCGCGACGCGGACGCGATCTGGCCGTCGTCCTCTCGAGCCTCGTGGTGGTCTCGATCTACGTTCTGCCGCACGTGTTCGCTCCGATCCTCGGGGCGGCTGAGAACGCGGGGGCGATTCTCGTCACGGTCTTGACCTGGACGCCTCCCGGGGCGGCAGCGGCCGTCGGCTACGTCCTCGATGCGGGCGACCTGCCCGGGGCGCTCGCGCGGTTCGGGATCGTGGTCGTGACGATCGTGCTCGCGCTTCTGCTC
Source organism: Microbacterium sp. SORGH_AS_0969 (assembly GCF_030818255.1). Taxonomy (NCBI): domain Bacteria; kingdom Bacillati; phylum Actinomycetota; class Actinomycetes; order Micrococcales; family Microbacteriaceae; genus Microbacterium; species Microbacterium sp. SORGH_AS_0969. Next base: position 433,761 of record NZ_JAUTAG010000001.1, on the reverse strand, counting down.
TGGGGCGTCGCGCTGCGTCGGCACGTCAAGGGCCACACGGCTCGCGCTGTGGCATCCCCCCACCACCGTTCGGCGCGCGAGCTGCCGCTCGTGCCGCCGGTGCTGCGCCCGTTCTCGGCCGGTGCGGCCCTCGGGGCGGCGAGCCAGCAGTTGCGCTACTACTTCTTCCGGGCGCCGCGTGCCGCACAGTTCCTCATTGTCGGCCCCGTCGTCGGCGTGATGTTCGCTGTGGCGCAGGTGCATACGACGGGGCTCCCGTTCGCCGCGGCCATCGGAACCGTGGCGATGGCGTCGGGCGTGCTGCTGAACCTCTTCGCCTGGGATGGGCGGGGGATCGAACTGACCGTACAGACCGGTGCGTCGCTCGCCGCCGTGCTGCGGGGCAAGATGCTGGCCGTATCGCTGTTCCTCGTTCCCGCGGTGGCCGCGGTCACCATCGGTCTCGGGATCGCGAGCGGGACAGCCGACCAGATTCCGACCGCGCTCATCTCCGCGCTCGCCGCTCTGGCCCTGTCTTTCGCCGTCGGCGCGGTCTCGAGCTCGCGGAACGCGTACGACCAGGAGGCTCCGCAGGGGGACCGCAGCACGCTGGTGGTCCGCGCGCTCGGCGCGACCGGTGCCGCCATCGGCCTCGTTCTCGCGGCCGGATGGCTGAGCACCCTCGTCCAGGCGTTCCTGCCGGTGGACGTGGTGCTCCTCGCGGCGCTGGTGCTGGCCGTGGTCGGCGCCGTCGTGGCGATCCGGGTCAGCGGAGACTACCTCGATCGACATCCCGATCGGCTCCTCGCCGCTTTCTCCCCGCGCTGACCTCGCTCGACCGACCCCACATGTCGACCCGCACCCGCGCGGACCGACGACACCTCACCGAAGGAGAACCCGTGTCCACCCCCGCAGCAACCCCCAGCAAGGGCCGCATCTGGCTCAACAGCTTCGTCATGGCCCTCGCCTCCAGCCTCGGCTACCTCGTCTTCGCGCTGCTCGGTCAGCACCAGACACTTGTCATCGTCATCGCGATGTCGGCCATCGTGGTCCTGATGACCCCGGTCTTCTACTGGCTCAACGTGCGTCGCATCCGCCTCGGGGCTGCGCCGCGCCGCGACTCCTGAGCCTGTTCCCGAGCGAACGGAGGGGTCTCGGCATCCGGGACCCCCTCCGTTCGGACGGGCTGGGGTCGGGGGCGGTGGACCTGTCTAGTAGGCTTGTCGATTGGCGCAGATCTCTTGATATCGAGAGACTTTTGCCTCCTCCCACCACCGATCGCCCAGCGAAGGATTGTCCGTGGATCTCTACGAGTACCAGGCACGTGATCTTTTTGAGAAGTACGAGGTGCCGGTGCTCGCCGGCATCATCGCCGACACCCCTGAGGAGGCGAAGGCGGCCGCGGAGAAGCTCGGTGGCGTCGTCGTCGTCAAGGCTCAGGTCAAGACCGGAGGCCGCGGCAAGGCCGGCGGCGTGAAGGTCGCCAAGAACCCCGACGAGGCCTTCGAGGCGGCGCAGGCCATCCTCGGCCTCGACATCAAGGGCCACGTCGTCAAGCGCGTCATGGTCGCGGCCGGCGCTCGCATCGCCAAGGAGTTCTACTTCTCGGTGCTGCTCGACCGTTCGAACCGCTCGTACCTCTCGCTCTCCAGCGTCGAGGGCGGCATGGAGATCGAGGAGCTCGCCGTCGAGCGTCCCGAAGCCCTCGCGCGCATCGAGGTCGACCCGATCGAGGGCATCACGCCCGAGAAGGCCCTCGAGATCGCTCGCGCCGCCAAGTTCGACGAGGAGCTCGCGCCCAAGGTCGCCGACGTCTTCGTCAAGCTCTACAACGTCTACAAGGGCGAGGACGCCACGCTCGTCGAGGTGAACCCCCTCATCCAGAGCGAGGACGGCGACATCATCGCCCTCGACGGCAAGGTCTCGCTCGACGAGAACGCCGGTTTCCGCCACCCCGACCACGAGGCGCTGGAAGACAAGGACGCGGCCGACCCGCTCGAGGCGAAGGCCAAGCAGCACGACCTCAACTACGTCAAGCTCGACGGCCAGGTCGGCATCATCGGCAACGGCGCGGGGCTGGTCATGTCGACCCTCGACGTCGTCGCGTACGCTGGCGAGAAGCACGGCGGCGTCAAGCCCGCCAACTTCCTCGACATCGGTGGCGGCGCCTCGGCGACCGTCATGGCCGCCGGCCTCGACGTCATCCTCGGCGACGAGCAGGTCAAGAGCGTCTTCGTCAACGTCTTCGGTGGCATCACCTCGTGCGTCGCCGTGGCCGAGGGCATCGTGAAGGCCCTCGAGATCCTGGGCGACACCGCGACCAAGCCGCTCGTCGTCCGTCTCGACGGCAACCAGGTCGAGGAGGGTCGCGAGATCCTCGCCGCCGCCAACCACCCGCTCGTCACCCTCGCCGCCGGTATGGACGAGGGCGCCGACAAGGCCGCCGAACTGGCCAACGCGTAAGGGATAGGGACAGAGAAATGTCGATCTACCTCAACAAGGATTCCAAGGTCATCGTCCAGGGCATCACCGGCGGCGAGGGCACCAAGCACACCGCCCTCATGCTCAAGGCCGGCACCCAGGTCGTCGGTGGCGTCAACGCCCGCAAGGCCGGCACCACCGTCACGCACAAGGATGCCGCCGGCAACGACGTCGAGCTGCCCGTCTTCGCCTCGGTCGAAGAGGCCATCCGCGAGACCGGCGCCGACGTGTCGATCGCGTTCGTGCCCCCGGCCTTCACGAAGGACGCGATGGTCGAGGCCATCGACGCCGAGATCCCCCTCCTCGTCGTGATCACCGAGGGCGTGCCCGTCGGCGACACCGCCGAGGCGTGGGCCTACGCGAAGTCGAAGGGCGAGAAGACCCGCATCATCGGCCCGAACTGCCCCGGCATCATCACCCCCGGCGAGGCGCTCGTGGGCATCACGCCCGCGAACATCACGGGTAAGGGCCCCATCGGCCTCGTCTCGAAGTCGGGCACCCTGACCTACCAGATGATGTTCGAGCTGCGCGACCTCGGCTTCTCGACCGCCATCGGCATCGGCGGCGACCCGGTCATCGGTACCACCCACATCGATGCCCTCGCGGCGTTCGAGGCCGACCCCGAGACCAAGGCCATCGTCATGATCGGCGAGATCGGTGGAGACGCCGAGGAGCGCGCCGCCGCTTACATCGCCGAGAACGTCACCAAGCCCGTCGTGGGCTACGTCGCCGGCTTCACCGCCCCCGAGGGCAAGACCATGGGCCACGCCGGTGCCATCGTCTCCGGCTCGGCCGGTACCGCCCAGGCGAAGAAGGAGGCCCTCGAGGCCGCCGGCGTGAAGGTCGGCAAGACGCCGTCCGAGACCGCGTCGCTGATGCGCGAGATCATCGAGAGCCTGTAAGCGCTTCTCTATCGGGGCCCGGATGCCATGGCATCCGGGCCCTTTGCGTTGCGGGTGAGGCTTGGTTCAGTGTCCAAGACGCGCGGACGGTGCCGCAGCGCATCCGCGCGTCCTGGACACCGAGTCTGCGGCGGCGACACCGGCGGCGGTTCCGGCGTCGAGTGTCCAAGACACGCGGTGCCGGTCGGGACGCATGCGGCGTGTCTCGGACGCTCGCCGGGGACATCCCCCGCGGGCGCGGACGGGCGGGACGGCGCGCTCGCGAGCGCACACGACCGGGTCGAGCGCACGCGGTGGGGTCACCCGGTGCGTACGCGCTCGACTGGATCGTATGCGTTCGGCGCACATGCAATGGGAAGGGGCCTGGATGCCATGGCATCCAGGCCCCTTCCGGGGTGGGCTCACACGGGGCGATTGTGCTCGGCGAGCGCCTCCATGGAGACCACCGGACCCGTGCGCAGGATCAGGGCCTTCTTGCGCAGGAAACGCAGCAGGCCCGCCGGCCCCATCCGCGAGCCACCGAGACCCGAGGCCTTGAAGGCGACCTTCTCGACGTCGCGCATGATGCCGATCGTCAGCGACGTGTCCTGCAGACTGATGGCACCGGCGTCGAGGCGGCGCGCGACGGCGTCGGACTCCTCGGCGCTGCCGGAGATGACCGCTCCGGACAGGCCGAACTCGGAGTCGTTCGCGAGTTCGACGGCCTCGTCGATGCTCTCGTAGGGCATCACCGGCATCACCGGTCCGAACGTCTCCTCGGTCATCACGCGCATCGAGTGGTCGACGCCCACGAGCACGGTGGGTCGCATGTACCGGCCGCCGCCGAGCTCGACGCTGGTACCGCCGGTGAGGATGGTCGCGCCGCGGACGACGGCATCACGAAGATGATCGTCGACGATCTCCGCTTGGCGCTCGAGAATGAACGGCCCCAGGTGGCCGTGCGTCGGGTCGGGGTAGCTCAGCTCGAGCGATTCTGACTGGCGGACGAGTTCGGCGACGAACGGCTCGTAGATGGTGCGGTCGACGTAGATGCGCTCGGTCGAGAAGCACAGCTGGCCCGTGTTGTGCACCGACCCCTTGAGAATGGCGGACGCGGCCGACGCGACGTCCGCGGTGGCGGTGACGATCGCGGCATCCTTGCCGCCGAGCTCAAGGAAGGCGGGGATGAAACGCGAAGCGCACGCAGCAGCGATCAGGCGGCCCGTCGACACGCTCCCCGTGAAGCAGAGCGCATCCACATTGTCGATGACAGCCTGCCCCACGTCGGCGGCTCCGGGGATGTAAGCGAAGACCGAGGCGAGCTCGGGCACGCTCCGGATGGTGGACATCACGGGCTCGATGAAACGGGGCGTGACTTCGCTCGGCTTCACCAGGACGGCGCATCCGGCGAGCAGCGCGGGGATCGCGTCGGTGGACGACAGGAGGAAGGGATGGTTCCACGGGCTGATGATCCCGAGGAGACCGTAGGGCTCGAACTGCGTCGTGTAGGTGACGTCGCTCATCACGCTCGAGCGACCTTCCAGCGTCGCGGCGTCGATGAGCGCGGGTGCTTTGGCGCACCAATCCCGGACCGCGGCCGCGACCATGTAGGGCACCTCGGACGAGACGCGCACACGCGCGGTATCGGTGCCCTCGGCGCGGGCGATCCGCGCGACGTCGCGCTCGATCGCGTCGGCCCATGCCGAGAGCGCTGCGATCCGGCCGGAGAGCCCGAGGTCGCGCCACGGGCGCTGACCTTCGCGAAGCGAGGCGGCCAGGTCGGTGACCTCCGCCGGCGTCGGCGGAGTGACCACATAGTCGATCTCGCCGGAGCGGGGGTTGCGCGCGCGCAGTTCGCGGGGCGGCTCGATGTCATCGGTGGACGACGGATGCAACGATGCGGAGTTCGTCATGATTTTCAGCCTAAGAAGAGGGGTGAACGAGGACTAACAGGTAGATCGGTGAGAACCGATAACCCCACGACTATCGGTTCGTCGGGCGTATCGAGGTCAGCGCAAAACGACCTGTCGACCGAAGGGCGTCATCGCCGATCGCGCCATGCGCTCGTAGTCTGCTGCGCTCGCCTGGCCGGGCGCGGTCTTGTTGAAGGCGCTGCCCGCCGCCAGCACGCCGTAGTCGGCGAGGCTCCGGGGGTCGACTCCGAGCGCCGTGAGATCAGAGGGAAGGCCGAGCTGCTCGGTGAAGGCGGCCAGATCGATCGCCAGCGTCGCCGGCGTGGAGCCGAGGGCCTCCGAGGCCGCGGCGAGCCGCTCGATCGGTACGGCCTCGGTGAGGAAGTCGATCGTGTGCGGCAGGAGCACACCCACCACCGTGCCGTGGTGCAGACCGAGATCATCGAAGGGCATCGAAAGAGCGTGAGTGAGACCGAGGCCCTTCCACGTCGTCATCGCCGCTTCGAGGGCGGCCATCATCACGTTCGCTCGAGCCGGCGCATTCCGACCGTCAGCGACCGCCCGGGGGAGCCACGCGTGCATCCGGCGAAGGGCTTCAAGGGCGATGGCGTCGGCCGGAGGATTGACGGCGGGTGACAGGAACGCCTCGAAGGCGTGCGTGAACGCGTCGATGCCTGTCGCGGCCGTGAGGTGCGGCGGTAGGCCATGAGTGAGCTCGGGGTCGCAGATCGCCACGCGGGGCACGAGATTCGGGCTGAGGAAGACCTCCTTCTCCCCGTTCGCCAGAGTGAGTCCCGCGCCCCGTCCAATCTCGCTGCCCGTGCCCGCCGTCGTCGGCATGGCGATGACGGGCGCCACGTCTCGCGTGATCCGCCCCTCGCCGCCCGACTTCGCGAGGTAGACCTCGAGCGGTTGATCGTGGGTCGCGAGGAGAGCGACCGCTTTGCCGCAGTCCATCGGCGAACCGCCGCCGATGGCGATGACCCCGTCGCAGCCCTCCGAGCGATAGAGGTCCAGCGCGGCGCGCGCCGCCGCTTCGGTGGGGTTGCTCGGAACGTCGAGGAAGGTCGGCAGGGCCTCCCACCCCGTCAGGAACTCGAGGGCCTTCGCGAGCACGCCGTTGGCCTGGAGCCCCCGATCGGAGATGATCAGGGGCCGCTCGAGGCCCAGCCGCGCGACCTCGGCGGGCAGTGTCTGCCGCGCGCCATCGTCGAACTGGATGCGGCCGATGTACTGGATGAATGCCATCCGAATCCTTCTTCGCAGTCGGTGTGCCCTGGGGGGATGCGTGATCCCGCTTACGCGAGGACCGCGGTCGTGACGGAGAACCCGGCGATGAACTCCTTGATGGGCCGGTAGAACCGGGTATCCAGACGGTAGCGCCCGCTGGAGGCCAGGGCCGAGTATGCGGCGATCCACGTTCGCACCTCGTGCGAGGAGTTGCCGGCCGTCTCTGTCATCCACTTCGGGTTCCAGGCGTCGAAGGACGAGAGATCGCCGCTCTCCACGATGTCGAGGAATGCCTCATCCCACTCGGGGGCGAGATCCATGATGTCCGCTTCACCCGCTGCGAATGCGTGGGCGGCCGAGATGACGCGCTGTTGGCGGTCGTTGCGGGCTTCGGGAGTGAGATGCCGCCCCCCGCCCAACAGGAACTCACGCTGTTCGCGCGTGGCGGTCGCGATCCGAGGCACGGGCGGGTCGTGCGACAGGCCGCCCGAGGCGAGGAACAGCACGCGTTTGTCCGTGCCGGCGAAGTAGTCGCCGATGGCAGAGCCGAGCGCTCGCACTCGGGCGAGCGGGGTGAACGGGGGCGCGACCGAGTTGATGAAGATGGGGATGACGGGCTTCGCCGTGAGGGAGCCATAGAGGATCTCCAGCGGCTGGACCGCGCCGTGGTCGACCTCCATCCGCAAAGAAACCGCCAGGTCCACTCCCTGGTCCAGAACGGCTTCGGCGAGACCGCGGGCGATGTCAGTGGGAACGTCCAGCACGCCGGCCTGGCTGCCGTAGTCGCCGATGCTCACGGCTTCATACCCCAGGCAGAACGGGGGCATCAGTTCGTAGAAGAAGCCGTTGTAGTGGTCGGGCCCGAAGCTCACGATCAGCTCGGGGTCGAAATCGGTGACGAAGGCGCGTGCCGCGGCGAAGGCGCCCTCCACGGCCTCGGTGGTCTCGGGCCCGGGATCGACGAGCTCGAGCAGCGGGCTGTGTGACATGGCGGCGAGTGCGACCGGCATGATGGCTCCTTGTCTGAGGCGTTCGGGGCTACTGATCGGCGACGGATCGGCCGAGCAGAAAGTCCAGGTGCAGGCGGTTGAAGGTGTCGGTGTCCTCGTACTGAGGCCAGTGACCGCAGTTCTCCATCACCGCCAACCTCCCGTGGGGAATGAGGGAGGCTATCCGTCGCCCCTCGTCGACCGGGCCCGACGGGTCTTTCGTCGTCCACAGCACCATCGCCGGTGCCTGGATGGCGCGGAGGTCGTCGTCGGAGATCATGTTCCGCGCCCGCGTCTCGGGATCCTGCAGCGCCATGTTCATCTCGCACGCCATCAGCCAATCCGGCTGCTCGAAGATCATCTGGCGTGTGCGGATGAGATCGTCCGTCACCATGGTCGGGTCGGCCATCAGCCACTCCAGCCGAGTCCGTACACGCTCCCAGCTGGGATCGCGGGCGGCATCCATCGACAGCGTGTACAGCCGCTCCATGACCTTGGGGTTGGCCATGGTGCCGCCCATGGTGTTGAGCACGATCCGTTCCACCCGCTCGGGGTGCAGCTGGGCGAATCGGGCGGTCACCCACCCGCCGAGTGACTCGCCCGAGAACGACGCCTTCTCCGCGCCGATGGCGTCGAGGAAGCCGCAGACCTGCGCGACGTAATGAGGAATCTCGAGGGGATGCTCGGGCTTCGCGCTGTAGCCGTGGCCGATGAAATCGATGGCCCAGACATCGAAGTGCTCGCCGTGCGCCTGCAGGTTGCGCACGTACGCCTCCGCATGACCGGTGATGCCGTGCAGAAGCACGAGAGGCGGCTTCGACGCGTCGCCCGCGTGCAGATACCGAGTGCGGTACCCGCCGGCGTCGATGAAACCCTGGCTGAACTCGACCTGATTCAGATCGCTCCAGACGCTCGTGTAAGGACGGTCGGCCATCATGCCCTCGCCTTCTGTGCGTCGCGCTCGGCCACGAGGTCAAGGGCGACGTCGATGATCATGTCTTCCTGTCCGCCGATGAGACGGCGGGCGCCCACCTCGACCAGGACCTCGCGCGCATCGAGGCCATAGGTCTCGGCCGCACGTTCGGCGTGCCGCAGGAAGCTCGAGTACACCCCGGCATAGCCGAGACTGAGCGTTTCTCGGTCGACCTGCACCGCGCGGTCCTGCAACGGTCGCACGACGTCGTCCGCGAGGTCTTGGAGCGCGAACAGATCGGCGCCGGTCTCCCACCCCTGCAGTTCTGCCGCCGCAACGAACGGTTCGATCGGCGTGTTCCCGGCGCCCGCCCCCAGGCCCGCGAGAGATGCGTCGACCCGGTGCGCACCTTCCTCGACCGCCACGATCGAGTTGGCCACGGAGAGCGACAGGTTCTGATGAGCGTGCACGCCGATCTCGGTGGACGCGTCGAGCACATCGCGGTAGGCGCGCACGCGTTCTCGTACCCCGGCCATCGTCAGGCGACCCCCGGAGTCGGTGACGTACACGCAGTGCGCGCCGTAGGACTCCATCAGCTTCGCCTGCTGCGCGAGGGAACCGGGGTCGTTGAGGTGCGACATCATCAGGAAGCCCGAGACGTCCATGCCCCATTCGCGGGCGGCGGCGATGTGCTGGGCGGCGACGTCCGCCTCCGTGCAGTGGGTGGCGACCCGCACCGATCGCACGCCGAGGTCGCGGGCCCGGGCGAGGTCGTGCAGTGTGCCGATGCCGGGCAGGATGAGCGTGGTCAGCACCGCGGTGCGCACAGCGCCGGCCGCAGCCTCGATCCACTCCCAGTCCGTGTTGCTTCCGGCGCCGTACGTCAGGCTGCTGCCGCCCAGTCCGTCGCCGTGAGACACCTCGATCGCGGCGACGCCGGCCCGGTCGAGTCCTGCGGCGATCTGGGCGATGTTCGCCGGGGTGATCCGGTGCCGCAGCGCGTGCATGCCATCGCGGAGTGTGACGTCCTGGAGGTACACCGAGGTGGTCATGCGTTCACCTCGAGACGTGCGGACACCACGCGCTCGGCCACGCGAAGCGCTGCCGAGGTCATGATGTCGAGGTTCCCGGCGTAGGAGGGCAGGTAGTGCGCGGCCCCCTCCACCTCGAGGAAGACGGCCACGCGAGTGTAGCGACCGTCCGCGGGGGAGGGGAGCAGACCGTCGAGCTCGGCACCTTCGTCGGAGAACTGCACCTCCTGTTTCAGACGGTAGCCGGGGACGTAGTCGGACACCTCGGCCACCGTGGCCGCGATCGACTCGACGATGCGGTGCTTCGTGGTCTCGTCGAGACGACCCACGACCAGTTGCACGGTGTCGCGCATGATCATCGGCGGCTCGGCCGGGTTCAGGACGATGATCGCCTTGCCCCGCGCCGCGCGTCCTACCTCCTCGATCGCGCGCGCCGTGGTCTTGGTGAACTCGTCGATGTTCGCCCGCGTCCCGGGGCCCGCCGAACGAGAGGAGATGGATGCCACGATCTCGGCGTAGTGGACGGGAACCACGGAGCTGACGGCGGCGACGATGGGGATGGTCGCCTGTCCACCGCACGTGACCATGTTGATGTCGGGTGCGTCGAGGTGGGCGTCGAGATTGACGCACGGAACGACGTACGGGCCGATGGCGGCCGGGGTGAGGTCGACGAGCTGCTTGCCGAGCGCGAGCAGTCGTTGTGCGTTGTGACGGTGGGCGCCCGCGCTGGTGGCGTCGAAGACTACCTCGATCTGGTCGAAGTCGGGGTGAGCGATGAGGCCGTCCACCCCGTCGGACGTGGTGGCGATGCCCAGTCGACGGGCGCGCGCGAGCCCGTCTGATTCCGGATCGATTCCCACCATGACGCCCATGTCGAGCGTTTCGCTGAGTCGCAGGATCTTGAACATGAGGTCGGTGCCGATGTTGCCCGACCCGATGATCGCCGCTTTGGCCATCAGGAGTCCTTTCTGGGAGCGGATGCATCCACGGATGCCACGGGGGAGTGCGCGGAAGCGCGTACGGAGACGGAACCGAGGCCCGTGATCTCGGCTTCGAAGAGGTCGCCCGGGAAGACGGGGACCATCGGCCCGAGCGCGCCCGAGAGAACGACCTCACCCGCACGAAGCGGACGGCCCAGGCTGAGCGCCGTCTCGGCCACCCAGACCAGGGCGTTCCGGGGATCGCCCAGGCAGTCCGCGCCCGTGCCCGTCGAGACGATCTCGCCGTTGCGGCGCATCGTCATCGAGACCGCCACCGGCTCGAACTCGTCGAGCGCGAGGCGCGAGGAGCCGAGCACGAACAGTCCGCTGGACGCATTGTCGGCGATCGTGTCGACGATGGTGATGTCCCAACCGGCCACACGACTGTCGACGACTTCGAGAGCCGGAGCCGCGTAGGCGACGGCTCGCATGACCGCGGCGGGGTCCGGGTCGGGAACGTCCGCTCCGAGCACGAAAGCGATCTCAGCCTCGATGCGCGGCTGCAGGAGCGCGGATGTCGGCAGGTGGCCCCCGTCGGCGACCTCCATGTCGGCGAGAAGGACTCCGAAGTCGGGCTGCTCGACTCCGAGCTGCTTCTGCACCGCGGGGGAGGTGAGTCCGACTTTGCGTCCGATGCGTCGGTTCGCCGACGTGACCCGCGACATCAGGACGAGTTCCTGGATCGCATACGCGTCGGAAATGGAGTAATGCTCGAGCTCACGGATCGGCGAGCAGGGTCGTCCGGTCTCGGCGGCGATGCGCAGTCGTGCGGCTGCCTCGTCGATGTGCACCACGCTGGACTCCCTTCGGTGCCGCGATATTTCTCTTGCGACCCGGTCCACGGTACGGTCGGGAAACCCCATTGATCTATGACGTAGATTTGCAAAGTCATATAGTCGATTGACTATTTGTGCAGTCCCGGGCGAGGAGGCCCACATGTCCCCCGACAATCGCATTTCCCTACAGAAGCTCGAAGTCTTCAGCAAGGTCGCCGAACTGGGCGGGGTGCGCCGGGCAGCGGAGGAGCTCTACATCTCGCAGCCGGTCGTCAGCGCGCACCTTCGGTCTCTGCAGCAGAAGATCGGGGCGCGGCTGTTCCACCCTGAGGGTCGGGGCATCGCCTTGACCGAAGCGGGAGAACGCACCCTGCTGTGGGCGAACGAGGTGCTGCGCGGACGCCTCGACCTGGATAAGGATCTCGCCGACCTCTCCGACGGGCTCTCGGGTTTCGTGTCGGTGGGAGCGAGCATCACCGTGGGCAACAGCATCCTCACTCCGGCGGTCATCGACTTCAAAGTCGCGAACCCCGGAGTGTCCGTGCGGTTGGAGATCTCGGCGGTCGAGACCGCGTTGGAGCAGGCGCGTCTCGGCAGGCACGACTTCGCCATCGTCGCCACCGGTGCGGTGCTCGACTCGCGAGCCTTCGACTCCGAACTCGTCGCCGAGCCGCTGTGGGCGGTGATCGCCGCGGCGACGAACACCGAGATCCCCGACACGGTCACGCCGGAGCAACTGGCGAAGCTGCCCTTCGTCTGCCCGCCCGGCGGGATGGCCATCCGGCGCAGTCAAGACAACGCGCTCGAGTCGATCGGGGTCACCGACCGTCGGGTGGAGATCGAACTCGGAAGCGCTGAGTCGATCAAGCAGGCCGTGGCCGCCGACATCGGGGTCGCCATGCTGTGGCGCGCGTCGGTACAGGCCGACATCGAGGCGGGGACACTGCGCGAAGTGCGCATCGCAGGACAGCCCATTCGAGACAAGCTCTTCATCGTGCGGCGTATCGGAAGTCGGCTCACTCCCGTTCAGCAGCGCCTCCTCGACCGACTGCGTCTCGTCATCGACGAACGTTTGGGGGAGGAGACTGCTCGCGATTCGGCTATCGATGAAGGCGCGATTACGTCATAGTGCTATCACGCGGCTCCGTCTTACCGTGATGCGGTGTTGACAAGCCAGAACCCCACCTCAGTTGATCGCGCGCTCGATGCCGAGTCCGCCTGGGACGTCGTCGTCGTCGGGGCAGGCCCGGTCGGAATGACACTCGCGACCGAACTCGGCCTCCGCGGAGTGAAGACACTCGTGGTCGAGAAGGCCACGGAGACCACCACCAACCCCCGGTGCAATACGACGAACGCCCGATCGATGGAGTACTTCCGCCGTCAGGGCAGCGCCGACCGCATCCGCCGCGCCGGGCTGCCCCTCGAGCACGCGACCGACGTGGTGTACGTGACGACACTGGACTCCTACGAACTCACCCGCTTCGAGTTCTCTTCGAGTCAGGCGGTGCTCGACGGCTCGGCCCCCGAGTTCGCCGAGTGGCCGACCCCTGAGCCGCAGCACAGGATCTCGCAGATCTTCCTCGAGCCTCTGCTCGCGGACCGCTTGGCCGAGCTGCCGAGCGTCACGGTCGTGCGGGGCTGGGAGGCGACGAACGCCGACCAGGATGCCGACGGAGTCTCGATCACGCTCACCGCGACGGCGAAAGGCGATTCCCGCACGGTGCGGGCCCGGTACGCCGCCGGGTGCGACGGTGGGGCGAGTGTCATGCGCCGTGCCATCGGCGCCCGTCTGCGGGGGGATGCCGAAGCTGCCGAGCGCCGCCTCTCGATCTACTTCCGGTCCGAGGAGCTCGTTCCGCTCCTGAAGAATCCGGGATGGATGTACTGGTGGTACGGGCCCGAGCTTCGCGGTTCCTTCCTCCAACTCGACGGCGAGTCCCTCTTCCTCTGTCACGCTCGCGTGCCGGAGGGGATGGAGCCCGAAGACCTCGACCCCGATCGGGTCCTCGAAGCCGCCATCGGTCGCCCCATAGCCCATGAGAAGCTCCAGGTCATCCGCTGGACTCCGCGCCGCCTGGTCGCGGACTCCTTCCGCCAGGGACGGATCGCCCTGGCCGGTGACGCGGCGCACCTGTGGCTGCCCCTCGGCGGGTTCGGCATGAACACCGGCATCGCCGATGCGGTCGGGCTCGGCTGGCGTCTGGCGGCACTGCTCTCCGGCGTGGGGACGGACGCCCTCCTCGACGACTATGAGGCGGAGCGGCAGTCTGTCGGCGAGGCGACCTCTCGGGCAGCTTTGAAGATCGATCGCGACATGTCCGCCATCGGACGCGATCCCGAACTGCACGCGGCGTCCGAGCGGGGGAACGCGCTGCGCGCGGAGGCAGGCCGGCTCATCCAGCTGATCGATCGTCAGCAGTGGCACAGCCAGGGAGTGCAGTTCGGTTCGAGATACGAGCACTCGGCGGGCATCGTTTCGCCCGAGTCCGCCGATGCGACGGCGATCGCCGCCATCGACACGTACACGCCGTCCGTGCGGGCCGGCTCGCGGCTGCCGCACGTCTGGAGGACCGACGGCTCGTCCCTCTTCGACGCGCTCGGACGCGACTGGACCCTCATCACGGTGGGCGACACCGATGCGGAGCCCTTCCGCGCCGCGGCACGGAGAGCGGGCGTCGCGCTGGAGATCGTCGCCCTGGACGACGAAGAGGCCGAGGGGACATTCGACGTCCCCGCCGTCCTGGTGCGGCCGGACCTCTACATCGCCTACAGCGGCACTTCCCCCGACGACCCGGATGCGATGTTCGGCCGACTGCTCGGCTCCGCGCGCACCGTCGACCGGGACGTCGAGGAAGACCGTCGCGTGGGCGCGGCGTGACCCCTCGCCCCCCCGCTCGCTCATGGAGATCAAAGGAGACACCACAATGAGCACAACCAAGCCCAAGATCCCGATGTACGTCGGCAAGGACAGCACGGAGCTCCGACGCGTGCTGACCTCGAGCTACGTGGGCAGCATGATCGAGTACTACGACTTCGTGCTCTACGCCGCCGCATCCGGGCTCATCTTCAACCGGCTGTTCTTCAATGATCTGCCTCCCGCCGTCGCCACGATCGCGGCTTTCGCGACCTTGGCCGTCGGCTTCGTGGTGAGGCCCCTCGGGGCGATCATCTTCGGATACTTCGGCGACCGCGTCGGACGCAAGTCGGTGCTCGTGCTCACGATGAGCATGATGGGTGTCGCGACGGCGCTGATGGCTGTTCTTCCCACTCGCGATCAAGCGGGGGTGCTCGCCCCCGTGCTTCTCATCGTGCTGCGCATCGTGCAGGGGCTCTCGGTCGGGGGTGAGTGGGGCGGTGCTGCGCTCATGGCGTTCGAGCACGCGAACCCCCGGCGACGTGGATTCGCCTCCGTGTTCGCCACCGCGGGACAGCCGAGCGGCTCCCTGCTGGCGGGCGTCGTGCTCGCCTTGTTCGCACTGATGCCCGAGGACCAGTTCCTCAGCTGGGGCTGGCGCGTGCCCTTCGCCCTCAGCGCCGTCCTGGTGGTGTTCGGTCTGTGGATCCGTGTGCGCGTCTCCGAGTCGCCGCTGTTCGTGGAGGAGCAGCGTCGACGCGAGACCGCGACCGAAAAGGTGCGCCCGCCCCTGATCGAGGTGCTGCGCCGACCCGGCGCGCTCATCCTCGCCTTCGTCGCACTGCTGGCACCGTTCCTCTCCTTCACGCTCTCCGGTGCCTTCGGGATCACCTACGGCGCCGCCCACGGGTTGACGACCTCGAGCGTGCTCTTCATCTCGTCTGCCGGGTCGCTCGTCTGCATCATCGGCGAACTCCTCTTCGCCGCCCTCTCCGACCGGGTCGGGCGCCGCCCGGTGATGATCGGTGGCGTCATCGCGGGGGCCGTGCTCGCGTGGCCGTTCTTCGCTCTGCTGCAGACCGGCACCGCGGGGGGAGCGTTGCTCGCCTTCTCTCTCATCAACGGTCTCGCCATCGGAGCCACCTTCGGTCCACTCGCGGCCTTCATGGGCGAGCGCTTCCACACCGGCTCGCGGTTCACCGGTCTGTCGCTGGGCTATCAGCTCGCTGCGACGACCGGCGGCGGCTTCGGCCCGCTCATCATGACCGCCCTCATCGCCGGCGACCCGGGCGACGTGGCTCCCATCGTGTGGTTCGTCGCCGGGGTGGCCGTGCTGAGCATCATCGCGCTCGTGTTCTCGAAGGAGCGTGCCGTAGAGGCCCCGCCGCTCGGCGGGAGTGAGGAAGGCGCCGCGACCTCGCACCTGACGCGTGCGTCCCGCCATCGCGTCGCGCACTCCGCATCCGGCGAGGCCGCCCGGTGAGCGCATCGCCGACGATCCACGGCGTGTCTGCGTTCAAGGACCCCGACGTCGAGGTCGAGCGTCTGCCGGGCGGCGTGATCGAAATGCGCTCGCGGCACGAGCTCTCGGCAGCGCCGGTCACGACCTTGCACTGGTTGCGTCGGTGGGCTCGCAGGACGCCGCACTCCGTCCTGCTCACCGAAGTTGCACCCGATGGGGAACGACGCGCGCTCGATTACGCGAGCGCCTGGTCCGCCATCGCGCGGACCGCGGTGGGCCTAGCCGAGCAGGGAATCCAGCGCGGCGAACGGGTGGCCGTGATCGCGACCAACAGCATCGAGTCGTTCATCTACGGCCACGCGATCATGCTGGCAGGCGCGATGTGGGCGCCGATCGCGCCGCAGTACCTCCGCCCGGGCGCCGACCCGGCGCGCATCGCCGGAGTGCTGGACGTCGTCGATCCCGCGCTCATCGTGGTACCGGATCCTGCGTTGCACGCGGGACTTCCTGACGGGCGGATCGCGGTGACGAGCATGCGTCCCCGCGGCGAGCACACTCGTGATCGCGCGCACGACGTCGGCGACCAGCTGCTCGCCGTGGCGCAGGACGACGACGCCGTCAAGCTGCTGCTGACCTCCGGGTCGACCGGTACGCCGAAGGCCGTCGTCTACACGCATCGGATGCTCGTCAGCAACATGCGGGCCACGGCCGACGTGTGGCCGTTCGTGACGGATCACGCGCCGGTGCTGGTGGACTGGCTGCCCTGGAACCACGCCTTCGGGGGCAACGCGAACATCGACATGGTGCTCCTCGGGGGAGGCACCCTTCACATCGATGATGCGCACGGTCGTCCCCAGGAACTCGTTCGAACGATCGCCTCGATCACGGAGTTCTCGCCCACGTTCCACGCCGCTGTCCCTGCCACCTTCCACGCCCTCCTCTCGGTGTTGGAAGCCGATGACGCGTTTCGACGGGCGTTCTTCGCCCGCTCCGACGCGCTCTTCTCCGCCGGAGCCGCGATGCCGATGACCACGTTCCACCGGCTGCGCGAGTTGTCGCTGACCGTCCGAGAGCGGCCGGTGCCTGTGCTTACGGGCTGGGGATCGACGGAGGTGGGGCCGGCGGCCACGACCGTCCACACCACCGACAGCGAACCCGGGCACATCGGGCCCCCGCTGCCCGGAGTGACCGTGCGGCTGGTCCCGGTGGCCGACAAGCTCGAACTGCGGGTGAAGGGGCCCGGCGTGATGCCCGGATACTGGCGAGCGCCGGATCTAACGGCCGCGGTGTTCGATGGCGACGGCTTCTATCGATCGGGCGACGCCGGCGTCCTCGTGGACGAGGACGACCCGGGTCGCGGGTTCCGCTTCGACGGCCGCATCGCAGACGACTTCAAGTTGGCCAACGGGTCATGGGTGAACGTCGACCGCCTGCGCTCGAGCCTGCTCGCCCAGGGCGGTGCAGCGGTGCGCGACGTCGTCGTCGCCGGACCGGACCGTCCTCACCTCGTGGCGGTGTTCTGGGTGGAGGAGGGCGCACGAGTGGACGTCGACGCCGTCATCGGCGCTCACAACGCGCACACGTCGGGGCAGACCAACCTGATCCGGGCCGCCGCCGTATTGCCCGGGGAACCGCCGGCAGACCTGCTCTCGCCGAAAGGGCTGATCAAACCGGCCCCGTTCCGCGTCGCCTCGGTCGGACTGATCGACGCGCTTTATCACCTCGATGCCGTCGGGGCGAAGGAGGCCTCATGATCACCGTCGATTCCGCGGGTGAGCTCCGTGAGCGGGTGGGAAGCGTGCTCGGAGAGAGCAGCTGGGTCACGGTGCCCGCTGAGCGCATCGCCGCCTTCGGGAAGCTCACCGGTGACGAGCATTGGATCCACGTGGACCGTCCGCGTGCGAAGTCGGAGGGGCCGTTCGGCGACGTGCTCGCGCACGGCTTCCTCCTGCTCAGCCTCGTCACCGGTCTCGCCAACGAGTGCTACGCGGTGCGCCGGGCGCAGCGCTGGACGAACTACGGGCTGGACAGGGTGCGGTTCACCGCGCCGGTCACGCCCGCGGATTCGCTGCGGCTGCGGTTGACGCTCGACTCCCTCGAGGAGACCTCGGCCGGTTATCGGCTCGTCCTCGGCTGCGTCCTCGAGCGGAAAGGCTCGGATCGCCCGGCGATGATCGCCGACTGGATCGTCTTGATCACCGAAGGAGACTCGCGATGAGCGACTACGTATCGATCGGCCAGGAGGGCACGTTCCTCGACCACATCGGTGGCATCGAGTGGAGTGCCGCACCGGACGCGATCGGCATCCGCCTCACGGTGCGATCGGCCCATGTGAACCCGAACGGCACCGTGCACGGGGGACTCATTCTGACTCTTCTCGACTTCACGCTCGGTGCGGAGGTCGAGCGCTCGCTCGGTGCGGGCCAGCAGGGGCATCCCATCACGATCCAGCTCTCCAGCAGCATGATCGGCGCTGCTTCCCTCGGCGAGACGCTGCTCGGCTCGGCCCGGGTCACCGCGCGCACCAAGACCATGAGCTTCGTGGCGGGGGAGATCACCTGTGATGGCCGCCTGATCGCGTCCGCGACAGCGGTGTTCCGCAACCCGCGGACCGCGTGAAAGGAACAGCGATGACCCCCTCTCGAACGACAGCGCACATCATCGACACCCATCACCACGTGGGCGAACTCGCTCTGGGAATGGGAGAAGAAGGGACGACGGTCGACGGGGCCAGCATCCGGCCGGTCGAGGTGCACGCTGCGATGCTCGATCAGTTCGGTCTGACCGCCGCCTGTGTCCTGCCCGGCTTCCAGTACGACCGCAGCGAGGGAATCGCCAGCACGCGCGCACTCAACGACGGCATCGTCGCGTATCGCAACAGTCTGCCCAGCCGATTCCCCCTCGCGCTCGGCACGGTCGAACCCCTGCATCGCGATTCGCTCTGCCGAGACGAGGTGGCGCGACTCGTCGACGAATGCCGCATCGACGGCCTGGCGTGGCACACCCGCTACCAGGGCGTGGCGCTCTCCGACCGTCGGATGCACGTCCTGATCGATCTCGCTACCGAACACGGACTGCCCTGCTACCTCCACCTGTTCAGCGAGTCGGGTCTGGAAGCTCCGTGGTCGCTGTTGGATCTGGCGACCGCGCATCCGGATGCCACCCTCGTGGCGCTGGACGGATTCTCCGGTGCCACGCAGATCCGCTACCTCTTCGACATTGCGGAGCGTTGCCCCAACGTGCTTTTCGACACCGCCATCTGCTTCCCCTTGCTCCGCCCCCTCGACGAGTTCGTCGGGCGGTTCGGCTCGGAGCGGCTCCTGTTCGGAACCGACTCGTACGCGCAGCCGCTCCTGTACAACACGCCATCCGTGATGCACGAACTCCTGGCATCCGACATGCCGCAAGAGGACCTCGAGAACATCATGTGGCGAAACCTCCTCCGTGTCTTCCCACAGGCGGCGACGCGGCTCACCCTCACCGACCCCTCGTCCTGACCTCGAATGGAGAGACCATGAAAGCCGCTCGTTTCCACGCCGCGCGAGACCTGCGCGTCGAGGACGTCCCCGAACCCGTCCTCCGACCTGGCGCCGTCATGGTCGACATCGCCTGGTGCGGGATCTGCGGGAGCGACCTGCACGAGTACCTCGTCGGTCCGAACTTCATCCCCCATCCGGGACACCCGCACCCGATCTCCGGCGAGGAGCCGCCGATCATCATGGGCCACGAGTTCTCGGGTACCGTCAGCGCGGTCGGGGAGGGCGTCACCGACCTCGTCGTCGGCCAGAACGTCGTCGTCGAGCCCTACATCATCCGCGACGACGTGCCCATGGGACCCGATGACGAGTATCAGCTGTCGCCGGACACGAACTTCGTCGGGCTCGCGGGCCGCGGCGGCGGATTGAGCGAGAAGGTCGTCGCCGACCGGAAGTGGGTCCACCCCATCGGGGACATCCCCCTCGACCAGGCCGCCCTCATCGAACCGCTCGCGGTGGCTCACCACGCGGTGACGCGCAGCGGTGCCGAGCGGGGTCAGACCGCTCTGGTGGGCGGGGCGGGCCCGATCGGCCTCATGACGGCAGCCATCTTGAAGGCCAAGGGCCTGAACGTGGTCGTGTCGGAGATCAATCCCGCGCGCAAGGAGAAAGCGCGGGTCGTCGGCGTGGATGCCGTCTTCGATCCCTCGGAGACGGATGTCGCCCAGGCCGTCCGCGATCGCACGGGCGGTCGCGGCGCCGATGTCGCGTTCGAGTGCACGAGTGTCCAGCCCGTGCTCGACATGCTGATGGATGCCGTGAAGCCCACCGGCACCATCGTCAACGTGTCCGTGTGGATGACGCCGGCAGCCGTCGACATGGAGCGTGTCGTCATAAAGGAGATCACCTTGCGCGGATCCATGGCCTACGCCCACGACCACGCCGCTGTCATCGCCCTCATCCAGGAGGGATCCATCGATCTGACCCCGCTCATCACGAGCCGGATCGCTCTGGAGGATGTCGTCGAGCAGGGCTTCGAACGACTCATCCAGAACAACGAGACCGAGGTGAAGATCCTCGTCCATCCGTGATCGTCCGCTGAAGACGTCGATGGCCGCCTCGGGAGAGGCGGCCATCGACGTTTGCGGCAGCGGGGCGGGGGCGGCTCAGCCCGCTCGTACCTCGAGCTCGGAATGCCCGCTCAACGCGTGCCACGTGCGGTTGTGGTAGACGAGGGGGGCAGCCTCGGAGTCCTGCTCCCCGTCACACGATGACCCTGTCTCAACCACGTGGACGATCACGATCGTCGATGTGCCCGCCACCGACGTCGATACGACATCGGCCCTCAACCATCGGGTGGTGGTCGGGAAGTAGGGCTCGCCGGTGGGCAGGCGGCTCCACAGCGACGTGTCCGCGAAGCGGTCGATACCGCTCGTGGCGCAGAGCTTCGCCGCCCACAGATCGCGCGAGCCCAACAAATGCACGACGACCGAGCTCGCCGCCGTGAGCGTGGGAGAGCTCGACGAGTCCTGAGAGACGGAGAACACCACCAGCGGTGGCTGGGCGCTCACGGAAATGACCGAGGTGGCGGTGAGACCGACGGGCCCGGTGCCGTCGTCGGCCGTGATGACGGCGACACCCGCGGGATACCCGCGGAACGCGGCGCGGAACTCGTCGGCGCTGACGGCCGCCGACGGCCGAGACTCGACGTGCGCCTGGATGGTGCCCGCTTCCGCGGAGTACCAGCCCCGGGACTGAGCGAACGCGAGCATCGCCTCGAACGACGTCGTCCATGCGGTGTCGTCGTGAGCATGGTGACGGATCCACCCCGAGTCGATGACGGGCTGCGCAACCCCGTAGTCGAACGAGCCGGCGCGGGCACGCCGAAGGGCGTCATCGATCTGTGCGCGTGTCGCACCCTCCTCCGCCTCCACGTGCAGCCGATCGAAGACGTCAGCCTCGACCAGCTCCACGCCCGCCGGGTCGCCGGTGCTTCCGATTCGGATGATCATCGCCGTCACGCCTTCGCAGCGACTTCGGCGCCGTACTTCTCGGTCATGTGCGAGATCGCCGCCAGGTGCTGCTTGGTCTGCTCCTCGCGCATGGCCGCAGTGTGCGCCTGGGACGCCGCGGCCGCGGCGAGGTGCCCCTGGAACGCCGGGATGACGTGACGAGCGAAGAGCTCGTACGAGGTGAACGTCGCCGCCCGATCCGCCCAGTCGTTGCCGAAGACGAGCAGAGCGCCGAAGCCGCCGGTCTGCTTCTCGAGGCGTTGGATCTGTCGCACGGCGTCGTCCGGGGTGCCGATCACGCCGATGCCGTTGTCGTTGATGAAGTCGATCATCTCGCGGACGTTCTCGCCCTCGACCGCCATCTGGGGGAAGGCCACGACATCCTTCCAGTAGCGGAACCACTCCTCGATGCCGTAAGCGACGTCCTTGTAGGCCTGCTCCCGGGTCTCTGCGAGATGGAACAGCGTCGCCAGACGCCACTGGTCGCGCGAGACGGTCTTGCCGTACTCCGCGGCCCGTTCCTGCTGGATGCCGAAGGCGTGCGCGAGCGCATCGAAACCGTCGGAGGTCATCGTGGCGCCGATCGAGAACAGCCCGAGGCCGTGCATTCCGGCCAGCCGCGGTCCCGTCGGGGAGACGACACCGGCCGCGACGATGTCGAAGAGCGGCTCCGAGTACGGCGCCAGCTGGAGCCGCGCATCGACGAGGGTGTGGGTCTTGGTGGTCGCGGTGACCGTCTCGCCTCGCAGAAGACGCAGGATGATGTCGATGTTGTCCGAGAGCAGTTCGCGGGTGTCGGTCGGGGTCAGCCCGATCATCGACGAGTCGGAGGGAAGCGACCCGGGCCCGACGCCGAGCATCACACGTCCACGTGTCTGGTGGTCGAGCTGGACGAAGCGGTCGGCGACCCAGAGCGGGTTGTGGTAGCTGATCGAGGTCACGCCGGACCCGAACTTGATGCGGCTGGTGACCTCCGCGGCAGCGGCGATGAAGATCTCCGGGCTGCCGATGATCTCGCTGCCCCCCGAGTGGTGCTCACCGATCCATGCTTCGTCGAAGCCGAGCCGATCGAGATGCTGCATCAGTTCGAGGTCCTGGCGCATGGCCAGGGTGGGGTTGATCTTCGAGGAGTGCAGCGGGGTCTGCACGATTCCGAAACGCATGCGCGTCATGGTGAATCCCTTTCTTCACGTCGTCGTGGTCTCACCAGTGTCGGAAAGGTGCAGGTGTCGCTGAAGTGGTCGAAAGTTACCTGTGTCGGCGGGTGCCGACAAGCAGCGCGAGCTGCGTGCGCGAGCGGAGTTGGGTCGCCAGGAGGATCGCGCTGACGTACTTCTTCACCGTGCCCTCCGTGAGATTGAGGCGCGCCGCGATCTCCGCGTTCGAGAGGCCGTCGGCGACCAGGCGCGCCACCTCTTGCTGCCGCGGCGCGAGCGAGGAGAGTCGATCGTGAGAGAGGTTCGGCGCATCAGCGGGGGCGAGCGCACGGCTGAGGGCATTGAGAGGTCCGGCGAGGCGCCGGAGAGCGGCCAGTTCCTGCTGCTCGCGCAGCGAGGGCTCGGTCTTGAAGATCCCGACGACGGCTTGCCGCCCCCCTCCGGCGTCGAGGTGAAGCGCCGTGGCCGCGCGGAAGCCGCCGGGGTACAGGTAGCGGTGCAGGTACTCGTGAGACCGGTGCGAAAGCCGGCCGAGTTCGCCGAGCCCCGCGACTCGCGTGCGCCGGAGCAGTGCCGCCGCCTCCGGTGAGGCGAACACGTCGCTCCGGTACCAGCCGTCCTGGTAGGGCGCGAGCATTCCCACGGAGCTCCGGGTTTCGAGTGGGTGCGGGTCCGCCCAGATGGCGGCGAACGATGAACCGGTGAAGAACGTCGTCGTTCGGAGCCCGAACCGCCGCCCCAGGGATTCCAGAAGCGCCTCGCGGAAGCTCGCGAGATCGCGCGCGGGATCGCAGTCGGACAGGACGCCGAAGATCCGGTCGTAGTCGATCGACGACAGGTCGTCACCCTCGATCACACGCGCTCCAATCGTCATCGAGCGCCGGTGGACTGCGTCTGGGCAGACGGCGTCGCGGTGGGGGTGGCATCCGTGCGAGTTTCGGCCTGCGCTCGAGCGTCAGCGGCACGTTGCCGGCGCGAGGGCCGGCGCCGCGCCGAGATCCGGTCACCGAGGACCGCGGCGACGAGGATGACGCCCGTGATCACCTGCTGCCAGAAACTCGCGATGCCCGCGATGCTCAATCCGTTCTGCAGGAGGGCGATGAAGAGGACGCCCAGCGCCGTACCCACGACGCTGCCGAGGCCTCCCAGCAGGCTCGTCCCCCCGAGGAGCACCGCCGCGACCGCCAGGAGCGGCAGGCTCGGGTCGACTTGAGGCGTCGCGGCGCCGACGCGAGCGCTGGAGAGCACCCCGGCCACACCCGCCAGCGCACCCGACACCGAGTACACGAGCACGATCGTCCGGGTCGTCTTGATGCCCGAGAGTCGGGCGGCCGAGAAGCTCCCGCCGACGGCGAACACGTCGCGGCCGAAGAACGTGCGCCGCTCGAGATAGAGGAACAGCGCGAACACCACGATCATCAGGCACACCGGGTACGGGATGCCGAGGAGCCCGCCGCCGGACAGTTGCGAGAAGAGCGGATCGGTCAAGTAGAACGACTTGCTGTTCGACCACAGGTTGACGATGCCGGTGATGGTCGTCATCGAGGCGATCGTGACCACGAAGAACGACAACCGCAGCCACCCGATGAAGAGGCCATTGGCCACAGCGCCGACGACGGCACCGACCACGACGCTCGCCGGGAGCGCGAGCGCCGCCGGCAGTCCCGCTTCGACGGCTTTGGCGAGGAAGATCCCGGTCAGGGCGGCCGTCGCCCCCACCGAGAGATCGACGCCGCCGGTGATGACCACCAGGGTCATCCCCATGCTGACCACCCAGAGCGGCGCGGCCGCGGTGAGGACGTTGGCGATGTTGCCGGCGGTGAAGAACACCGGTTGGGTCATCGCGAAGATGAGCAGCATGGCGATCACGAGGAACAGAACCGGCCGGAACAGCCTCGTTCCCGCCCAGACGCGCGCCAGAGCGGGCGGTGCGGCGGTGGTCGGTTCGATGGTCATAGGTGGCCTCCAGCCAATCGGGTGATGAGGGGTTCGGTCGCATCTGCCGCAGCAACATCGGCGACGATCACGCCGGCGTGCATGACGAGGATGCGATCGCACAGTTCGAGGAGTTCGTCGGTCTCGGACGAGCTGACCAGGAGCGCGGTGCCCCGGTCCGCCGCGTCACGCAGGAGGGAGTGGATCTCGTGCTTGGCGGCGACGTCGACGCCGCGCGTCGGTTCGTCCAGCAGCAGGACCGACTTCTCGGCGCCGAGCCACTTGCCGATCGCGACCTTCTGCTGGTTCCCGCCGCTAAGCGAGCCGACCGTGGAGCCGAGGTCGGGCGCCTTGATCGACATCCGCTTCGCCAGCGTCGCGGCGGACGCGGTGTCGGTAGCCCGCGGGGCGCCGAGGCGCCGACGGTCGCGGGTGCTGACCATCAACAGGTTGTCGACGATGCTGCGCTGCAGCACCACCCCTTCCGTCTTGCGATCCGGGGGGAGGTAGCCGGCACCAGCCGAGATGGCCTCATCCGGACGGGAACCCGCCAGCGATGTGCCGTTGAGCGCGACGTCTCCGGTGAAGGGGCGTGAGCCGAAGAGGGACTCCAGGAGCTCGCCCCGCCCGGCACCCGTGAGACCGGCCAGGCCGACGATCTCGCCCGCCTGCACCGTGAGACTCACATCGGTGAAGGCGCGGGGTGAGCTCGCGCCGCGCACCTGGATCCGCGGGACGGCTTCGGGAACCGCCGCGCGGCGGCTCCGTCGTCCTGCGGGGCGGGAAGCCTTCGGCGCTCCGACCATGGCATCCACGAGCGTGGCCTGGTCGAACGCCCCGGTCGGTCCGGTGGCCACCGTGAGTCCGTCGCGGAGCACGGTGATCTCATCCGAGAGTTCGAACAGCTCCGGGAGACGGTGGCTGACGAACACCGTCGAGACGCCGTGCCCCTTCAACCGCCGGACCGCGGCGAACAACGATCGAACCTGGTCGTCGCTCAGCGAGCTCGTCGGCTCGTCGAGGATGAGGATCGAGGTCTCGATCGAGAGCGCTCGTGCGATCTCGACCATCTGGCGTTGGTCTGGACGCAAGCGCGACACGGCGATGGTCGGGTCGTAGTCGAGGTCGAGACGTGCGAGCACATCGCGGGCGCGACGGTTGGTCGATTTCCAGTCGATGCCCCACCAGGAACGTTCGAGCCGACGGCCGAGCAGGATGTTCTCCGCGACGGACAGGTGCGGTGCCAGGGCCGACTCCTGTGACACCATCGCGATGCCGTGCGAGAGCGCATGGGCCGGATCGCGGAGCTCCACGCGTTCCCCGTGCAGCGACACCGCGCCCGAGTCCGGGCTGACCTGCCCGGACAGCACGCCGAGCAGCGTCGACTTCCCCGAGCCGTTCGCGCCGATGAGGCCGTGCACGCTGCCGCGTTCGGACACCGCGAAGTCCACGCCGCGCAGAGCGTGGACCCCGCCGAAAGATTTCGTGATGCCCGTCAGATTCAAATGACTCATTCGCGCCCTCTCCAGTGAGGTCGATCAGCACGGTGGCTGCAACGCGACCGAATGTAGGGGAAGAAACCGCCCAGGTCTCTGACGAAGTTCGTCACGGATCGATAGTCAAAGCGTGAACGATGCCGACGTTCATCCGGCACGACTTCGGCTATCAATGGCGGTCGAACTATCTCATGGTGTGTGCGACGAGGCCTGACCTAGCGTGGGGCGTCATCATCACTCAACGAGGAGTAGGCAGCAATGACCCGACCCCGCCGCGTCCGCTTCGGCGCCATCATCGCCGTCACGGCAGTAGGTATCTCTCTGGCCGCGTGCAGCACAGCTTCCGCCCCGGCAGGCACCGCCGGCGATTCGACCGCCGAGTTCGTCGACGTGCCGTATGACGGCCCGGAAGCCGGCTACCCGGACAGCTTTCCGACGCCGGAGAAGGTCCCGGGGCAGTCGTTCGTCGTCGGCTACCTCAGTCCGTTCGACGCGTACCCCGTCACGCACTACCAGCAAGAGGTCGCCCAGAAGGTCACGGAGGAACTGGGCGGCACCATGATCGCGAAGGACGCCAATCTCGATGCCCAGCTGCAGGTGACCCAGTTCGACGAACTCCTCACACAGGGTGTCGACGTGATCGTCGGCTACCCGCTGAACCCCGAATCGTGGAGCAACTCCATCGAGAAGGCGAACAAGGCGGGCGTGCCCGTGGTGGCGTTCGCGACGCCGTGGGACTTCACTCAGCAGCCGATCCCGGGCGTCTCGGCCTCGATCGGCAACGCTTACGACGATGAGGCCTATGCGATCGTCCGAGCGGTGGCAGAGAAGAAGCCCGGTGCGACATTCGCCGTGCTCAATGTCGGTCTGCCGATCCCGTCCTTGCAGTACGTGGGCGATCGGCAGGAGTACTGGGGCGAGAAGTTCGGGCTGAAATTCCTCGGCCGGGTCGACGCACAGACCGACAATCCCGCGGGGGCGGCCACCGCCGCGAGTGACATTCTCACGAAGTACCCGAATGTCGATGCGATCCTGACCTACAACTCCCTCGCCGCGATTGCGGCCGGCAATATCGCCAAGGGCAAGATCATCACCGGCATGAATGCAGGATCGGTCACCGATGTCGAGTCGGTGAAGAACGGCGCTGTGACATTCAGCTACTTCCTCGACTCGGACGCGCTGAGCACGCAGGCCATCTACGCGGCCTACGACATCCTGACGAAGCAGGGCGGAGAGCTGCCGCCGCTGATCAACATCAAGGGCACCGTCATCAGTAGCGACAACGTCGACAAGGCCAAAGGTGTCTGAGCCGCGCTGGTTCGACGGCAAAGCGGGGCTCGTGACCGGTGCCGCCAGCGGGATCGGGCGCGCGAGCGCTCTCGCTTTCGCCGCTGCCGGCGGGTCCGTCGTGGTGGCCGATCTGGAACGCGCCCGGCCAGGGGGCGAAGAGACGGTTCGGCTCATCATCGCGGCGGGGGGTGAGGCGAGGTTCGTGCCCGTGGATGTCGCCCAGGGCGAGGACGTCGAGCGTCTCGTCGATACGACGATCGCGACGTATGGACGGCTCGATTTCGCCCATAACAACGCCGGCACGGTCGCCGAGGGATTCACCGCCGACGTGGAGGAGGAGGCCTGGGACCGGGTCTTCGACGTCAACATCAAGGGGGTGTGGCTGTGCATGAAGCACGAGTTGCGCCATATGCAGGACCACGGCGGCGGCGCGATCGTGAATACAGCCTCCGTCTCGGGGCTGACCGGCACGGCGCTCACCAGCCCGTATGTCGCGACGAAGCATGCTGTGGTCGGGCTGACCAAGGTGTCGGCCGGCGAGTATGCCAATCTCGGCGTCCGCATCAACGCGGTGGCCCCGGGAGCGATCTGGACGCCTCTCATGCAATCGGCGCCGGAGCCGTTGCAGCAAATGATGTTGGCGCCCCAGCCGCTGCACCGTTTCGGCACGACCGAGGAAGTCGCTGAGGCCGTCACCTGGCTCTGCTCGCCCAAAGCGTCCTTCGTAACCGGTGTGACGCTGCCGGTCGATGGAGGATTGCTCGCGACGCCTGGTTCGTACAGCCCGTTCCTGAGTCCCTCGCTGGGGGATCGCGGGGAGGCGTGAGCATGCGGTCGCCATGACGTGCCCCTCCGGGGAGGGGCCCGAATGCCACGGCATCCGGGCCCCGAAAGAGGGCGGCGATCAGCCCAGCAGCGCCTCCACCGGCCCTCGGGCGAAGAAGACGACGAAGCCGGCGGCGACGATCCACAGCAGCGGGCTCACGCGGCGGACGCGGCCCGACAGCGACTGGATGAGCACCCAGCTGACGAAGCCCGCGCCGATGCCGTTGGCGATCGAATAGGTCAGGGGCATCACGGTCACGGTGAGGAACACCGGAATGAGCACGGACATGTCGCTGAGGTCGACGTGGCGGATCTGCGCCATCATCAGCGCGCCGACGATGACCAGAGCCGCGGCGGCGATCTCGGTCGGAACGATGCTGGTCAGCGGGGTGAAGAACATCGCGAGCAGGAACAGGCCGCCGGTGACGACGTTCGCGAGGCCCGTGCGGGCGCCCTCGCCGATGCCCGAGCCCGACTCGATGAACACGGTGTTCGACGACGACGAGGTCGCTCCACCCGCCACCGCGCCGATGCCCTCGATCACCAGGGCGGAGCGCAGACGGGGGAACGTGCCGTCGGGAGCGGCGAGACCGGCTTCGCGGGAGAGGCCGGTCATCGTGCCCATCGCGTCGAAGAAGTTCGTGAAGACGAGCGTGAAGACGAGCATGAGGGCCGCGAGGGCGCCGATGCGGCCGAACGAGCCGACGAGGTCGACCTGGCCGACAAGAGAGAGGTCGGGCAGGCTCACGAGCTGCGCAGGAAGCGTCGGAACGCTCAGGCTCCAGCCGCCCGGGTTGACGTCGGAGCGGGCGCCGAGGTGCGCGACCGCCTCGACGATCACCGCGATGATCGTGCCCGAGAGCAGACCGATGAGAAGTGCCGCCTTGACCTTGCGCACCAGCAGCACGGCGGTAACGACGAGCGTCAGCACGAACAGCGCGGTCGGGATCGTCGCGATCGAGCCCTCGACACCGAGGCCCACCGGCGGCGAGCTGAGCCCGGTCGAGGTGACGAGTCCGCTGTCGACGAAGCCGATGAAGGCGATGAAGAGGCCGATGCCGACCGTGATCGCCGTCTTGAGGGCGAGCGGAACGGCCTCGAAGATCATCCGGCGGAGGCCCGTGACGGCGAGCAGCACGATGATGAGGCCGTTGATGACGACGAGTCCCATCGCCTCGGGCCACGTGACCTCGCCGACGATGCCGACGGCGAGGAACGAGTTGATGCCGAGGCCCGCGGCGAACGCGAACGGCAGGCGGGTGACCAGGCCGAACAGCATCGTCATGACACCCGCGGTGAGCGCGGTGACCGCGGCGACCTGGGGGAAGCCGAGGGCGTTGCCGGCGACGTCGGGGGTTCCGGACAGGATGATCGGGTTCAGGATGACGATGTAGGCCATCGTCACGAACGTGACCACGCCGCCGCGGACCTCGGCGCCGACGGTCGAACCGCGGGCGGTGATCTCGAAGAACCGGTCGAGGCCGTTCTTCGGTTCGGGGGCGGCCGTGGTCTCGGGAGCAGAAGCGCTCATGAAGGCTCCAGAAAAAGGGGGAAGGGGCTAGACCGGAGGGGAAGACGCCGACGTATCGTGGGAGACATGTCGCTCTCAGGAGAGTATCTGCCCAGCACCAGCGAGTGGGCCCGCCAGCAGGCCGAGGCGTTCGAGGCCTCGGGAGGCCGGGAAGCCGCCGAGCTGCGGGGCGTACCCATCATCGTCCTCACCACGGTCGGGGCCAAAACCGGAGGGCTCCGCAAGACCGCGCTGATGCGGGTCGAGCACGACGGAAAGTACGCGGTCGTGGCATCCAAGGGTGGGGCTCCCGCGCACCCCGCGTGGTTCTACAACCTCGTTAAGAACCCTCGCGTCGCGCTGCAGGACGGCGACGTGAAGAAGGAGTACGACGCGCACCAGGCCGAGGGGGCCGAGCGCGAGGAGTGGTGGGGCTACGCGACCGAGGTCTGGCCCGACTACGACGAGTACCAGAAGAAGACCGAGCGCCGCATCGAGGTGTTCGTGCTGGAGCCCGTCGAGTAACGGGTTGCGGTGGCTTCGACGGGCTCAGCCACCTCGGTGGAGGTCCCTGAGCTTGTCGAAGGGTCCGGGCGTTCTGCGGGTTGCGGTGGCTTCGACGGGCTCAGCCACCTTGCTTGCGGGCGCGGCCACCTCGCGCGTCGGCTCAGCCACCTGGGCGGAGGTCCCTGAGCTAGTCCAAGGGACCGGATGCCGCTGGCGAAACCTCACACCACCGCCACCGCCGCGTGAGAGAAACGTTCGCCGGGGGTAACGCCGGGGCGACGGCGGGGGAAACCTCGGCTGCTTAGCGTCGGGGCATGGCCCGCTCACACACCGCAACCGGCACGAAACCTGCCGCTGACGCCGACGCAAAGTCCGACGCGTACGGTGACGGCATGCTCCACCCCGCGTCATCCGGATCCGTCGTGGTCGTGGGTGCCGGAATGGTGGCGCACCGCTTCGTCGAGAGCCTCACCAGCCGCGACACCGACGGCCGCTGGTCGATCACGGTGCTCGGCGACGAGGCCCGCGGCCCCTACGACCGGGTCGGGCTGACCGGCATCTTCAGCGGCAAGACGCCCGACGACCTCACGCTCGACCCCGCCGTGCTCGACCACGAGCGGGTTCGCGTCGAGACCGACGCCCGTGTCACCAAGATCGACCGCGAGAACCGCACCGTCACCACCGCGGGCGGCTCCACACACGCCTACGACCGCCTCGTGCTGGCCACCGGCTCCTACGCCGCGCGCCTCGCGCTCGACGGCTTCGACCACCGCGGCTGCTTCGTCTACCGCACGCTCGACGACGTCGCCGGTATGCGCGCCTGGGTCGCCAAGCGCTCGGCGCAGCTCGGTCGACCCCTGCGTGGCGCCGTCGTCGGCGGTGGTCTGCTCGGCCTCGAGGCCGCGGGCGCGCTCCAGGCCGAGGGTGTCTCGCCGTTCGTGCTGCAGTCCAACGAACGCCTCATGTCGGCCCAGCTCGACCTCGGGGGCGCGAAGGCGCTGCAGCGGCTCATCGAAGCGCGCGGCATCGAGGTGCGCACGCAGTCGGTGACGACCCGGGTGGATGCCGACAAGTCCGGCGCCGTGTGCGGCCTGGAGCTGCGAGACGGCACGTGGGAGGCCGTCGACATCGTCGTCTTCACCGTCGGCGTGCGGCCCCGCGACGAGCTCGCCCGCGCGGCGGACCTCGCGGTCGACGCCCGCGGCGGCGTCGTGATCGACGCGGGCTGCGACACGTCCGACCCCTCGATCCTCGCGATCGGCGAGGTCGCGAGCTTCGATGGCCAGTGCATCGGCCTGGTCGCTCCCGGCTACGCGATGGCGGAGGTCGCCGCGACCCGTCTGCTCGGGGGAGAGGCTGCGTTCGACGGCTTCGACACCTCGGCCAAGCTCAAGCTCTCGGGAGTCGAGGTCGCCAGCTTCGGCGACGCGTTCGCCGAGACCCCGAACGCCCTCGACGTCACCTACGCCGACCCGGTGTCGGGCGTGTACAAGAAGCTCGTGCTGAGCGACGACGCGCAGACGCTGCTCGGCGGCATCCTGGTCGGCGACGCCTCGGCGTACACCTCGCTCCGCCCGCTCGTCGGTCGCGCGCTCGGGGGAGACCCGGCCGCCTACCTCATGCCGAGCGATCTCGCCCCGGCCCCGCAGGGCGACCTGCCCGACGACGCGATCGTCTGCTCCTGCAACGGCGTGACCGCCGGCACCGTCCGCGGCGCCGTGACGGAGCACGACTGCGCGGATGCCGCCGAGGTCAAGGCCTGTACCAAGGCGGGGGCTGCGTGCGGTTCGTGCTTCACGCTCGTGAAGAAGCTCGTGGCGACCGAGCTCGCGGCATCCGGAAAAGAAGTCTCGAACGGGCTGTGCGAGCACTTCTCGTTCACCCGCGCGCAGCTGTTCGACGCCGTGCGGATCTCGGGCCTGAGAACCTTCACCGCGATCGTCGAGCGCTTCGGCACCGGACGCGGGTGCGACATCTGCAAGCCGGCTCTCGCGAGCATCCTCGCGAGCCTGTACGCGGAGCACGTGCTCGAGGGAGAGCTCGCGACGATGCAGGACACCAACGACCACGTGATGGCGAACATCCAGCGCGACGGCACGTACAGTGTCGTTCCGCGCATCGCGGGCGGCGAGATCACGCCCGAGGGGCTCGTCGTGATCGGTGAGGTCGCCCGTGACTTCGGGCTCTACACGAAGATCACCGGCGGCCAGCGCATCGACATGTTCGGGGCGCGCCTCGAGCAGCTGCCCGCCATCTGGAAGCGCCTCGTCGACGCCGGCTTCGAGTCGGGGCAGGCGTACGGCAAGTCGCTGCGCACGGTGAAGTCGTGTGTCGGCTCGACCTGGTGCCGATACGGCGTGCAGGACTCCGTGGGCATGGCCGTGCAGCTCGAACTGCGCTACCGGGGCCTCCGCTCGCCGCACAAGATCAAGTTCGGCGTCTCGGGCTGTGCGCGCGAGTGCGCCGAGGCCCGCGGCAAAGACGTCGGCGTGATCGCGACCGAGGCCGGCTGGAACATGTATGTCGGCGGCAACGGCGGCTTCACCCCGCGCCACGCGGTGCTCTTCGCCGAGGGCCTCGACGACGAGGGGCTGCTGCGCGCGATCGACCGCTTCCTGATGTTCTACATCCGCACCGCCGACCGGCTGCAGCGCACCGCGCCCTGGATGGAGGACTACGAGGGCGGCCTCGAGGCGCTCAAGGGCGTCGTGTTCGACGACACCCTCGGCATCGCCGAAGACCTCGACCGGGCGATGGCCGCCCACATCGACAACTACGAGGACGAGTGGGCCGCGACCCTCGCCGACCCCGAGAAGCTCAAGCGGTTCCAGAGCTTCGTCAACGCCCCCGACACGGCCGACCCCACGCTCGCCTACGTGAGCGAGCGCGGTCAGCCCCGCCCCGCCACGGCCGAGGAGCGCACCTCGGGCGCGGTGTTCATCGGCGGCACGACGCTGGCGGTGCGCTCGTGACGATCGTGAACGCGACCAGGACGGATGCCATGACTCCGGATGCCGAGACTCCCGCGGCCGCCATGCCCGGGGCCACCGCCGCACCTGCCCCCGCCTCGCCCGCCGCTCCCGGTTGGACCCGCATCTGCCACGTCGACGACCTTCTCGTCGAGCGCGGAGCGGCCGCCCTCGTCGACGGGCGGCAGATCGCGCTGTTCCGCACCTACGACGGCCGGATCTTCGCGACCGACCAGATCGACCCGTTCAGCGGGGCGGCGATCCTGTCGCGCGGGATCGTCGGCGATCGCGCGGGCGTGCCGACCGTGGCATCCCCGATGTACAAGCAGGTCTTCGACCTGCGTACCGGCGTGTGCCTCGACACGCAGGGCAAGGAACCGCAGAGCGTCCGGGTCCACCCGGTCGCGGTGACCGACGGTGTCGTGTTCGTCCGAATCCAAGGAGACCCCCGATGATCGCTCTCGCAGGACTCGACCTCACCGACCGTCTCGTCGTGTGCGTCGGCGGCGGCTCCGTCGCCGAGAAGCGCATCGCGCGGCTCCGCGCGGCGGGAGCCCGAGTGCGTCTGATCGCCCCGGTCGCGACCGCGGGGCTCACGGCGCTCGCCGTCGCCGGCGACATCGAGTGGCACGAACGCTCCTTCGAGCCCGAAGACCTCGACGACGCCTGGTTCTGCCACACGGCCACGGGCTCGGCATCCGTCGACTCCGACGTCGTGGCCGCCGCCGAGGCGCGCCGCGTGTGGTGCGTCAACGCCGGCCACGGCGGCAAGGGCACCGCACGCCTGGCCGCCGAGACCACGAGCGGCGACGTCATGGTCGGTGTCGTGTCGACCGCGGGCGCCGATCCGCGCCGCACCGTCGCCGTGCGCGACGCCATCGCCCAGCGCCTCGCCGAAGGCGCCCTTCCGCTCCGCCGCCGACGTCGCCCGCTCGTGGGGAGCGTGGCGCTCGTCGGCGGCGGCCCTGGCCCGGTCGACCTGATGACGGTCCGCGCTCGTGCCCTGCTCGCCGAGGCCGACGTCGTCGTGCACGATCGCCTCGGGCCCACCGGCGTTCTCGCCGAACTCGGCGACGACGTCGAGCTGATCGACGTGGGCAAGCGCCCCCAGCACCACCCCGTCCCCCAGGACGAGATCAACGCCCTGATCGTCGACCGCGCCGCGCGGGGCCTGCGCGTCGTGCGACTCAAGGGCGGCGATCCGTTCGTCTACGGACGCGGCGGCGAAGAGGTCATCGCGTGCCGGGCCGCCGGCATCCCCGTCGAGGTCGTCCCGGGGATCTCCAGCTCGATCGCCGTCCCGTCCGCCGCGGGAATCCCCGTGACCCACCGCGGCGTGGCCGGTACCCTGCACGTTGTGAACGGTCAGGAGTCCCCGAGCGAAGCGACACTCGCGGCGCTCCGCGACGACAGCGCCACGGTCGTCGCGCTGATGGGCGTCAGCGCCCTGCCCCGGTTCGTCGCGGCGGCCCGGGCCGCGGGCGCTCCCGAGAGCCGTCCGGTCGCCTTCGTCGAGAACGGCCACACGCCCGCGCAGCGCACGATCCGCACCACGCTCGGAACCGCGATCCAGGATGCCGAGACCCATCGCCTCGCCAACCCCGCGGTCCTGGTGTTCGGCGAGGTCGCCCGGCCCGACCTGCTGCTCCCGGTGACGGTCGCCCAGAGCGAGGGGATCGGGTGACGACACCCGCGCGGACGATCAGCACGGTGCTCCAGGGGTGCACCGTGCTGCTTCCCGTTGATCGCCGGTCGGGGGAGCTGTCCGCCGCGCTCGAGCGCCACGGCGCGCGCGTGCGCATCGCGCCCGCGCTCACGATCGTCCCGCACGTCGATGACGAGGAACTCATCGCGCAGACCCGCACCCTCGTCGAGGACCCGCCCGATGTCGTCGTCGCCACGACCGGTGTGGGATTCCGCGCGTGGATGGAGACGGCGGACGAGGCGGGACTCCACGACACTCTCGCCCCCGTGCTCGACGCCGCGCGGATTGTCGCGCGCGGACCCAAGGCGCGCGGCGCGATCCAGCAGGCAGGATTCGAGGCCGACTGGGTCGCCGAGAGCGAGACGGCGGCAGAGCTCCGCGACTTCCTCGTCGCCGAGGGGATCGAGGGGCTCCACGTCGCCGTCCAGCACCACGGCTCCGGCGCGGACGGCCTCGACGAAGCCTTCGAAGCCGCCGGGGCACGCGTGACGAGCCTCACCATCTACCGATGGGGTCCGCCACCCGACCCCGAGGTCGTTGCGGCGTCGACGCAGCAGGTCGCGCGCGGAGAGATCGACGCCGTGCTCTTCACCTCCGCTCCCGCAGCACGCGAATGGATCCTCGCGGCCGAGCGGGCAGACGCGCTCGACGGGGTGGCATCCCGTGCCGCGCGGGGGCACGTGCTGGTCGCCGCGGTCGGCCCCATCACCGCGGGCCCGCTGATCGAGGCGGGGATCCCCCCGCTCATCCCCGATCGTGGTCGGCTCGGAGCGCTCGTGCGCTCCGTCGTGACGCACTACGGCGGGGCGGACGCCCCGCTCATCCCCACCACGGCGGGGCGCCTCGGCATCCGGTCGTCCGGGATCGTGCTCGACGGCGTCTTCACGCCCCTGCCCCGCACGGGCGTCGAGATCCTGCGCGCGCTCGGCCGCCAGCCCGGGGCAGTGGTCTCGCGCGCCGACCTCATCGCGGCCCTGTCGAGCGCGGAGGCGAGCGGACACGCCGTCGAGGTCGCGGTCGCCCGCACGCGCGAGGCGCTCGGCGAGCTCGACCTCATCCGCACCGTGTACAAGCGCGGCTACCGGCTCGACGTGATCGACGAGGAGGACGCATGACCGCGGTGCTCATCGCCTGCGCGCACGGCACGAGGTTCGAGGAGGGGCGCGTCGTCGTGCGCGAGCTGCTCGAGGTGCTGCGCGAGACCGCGCCCCCGGGCGTCGAGGTGCACGAGGCCTACGTCGACGTGCACGGGCCCTACGTCACGGACGTCGTCGCGGCCGCGCGCGAGCGCACGGACGACATCGTCATCGTGCCGCTGCTGCTGTCGACGGGGTACCACACCGAGGTTGACCTCGTGGAGGCGGCGGACGGCCTTCCCGTGGCTCCCGCGCTCGGCCCGCACCCCGTGCTCGCCGAGATCCTCGTGGACCGCGTGCGCGCGACCGGCGCCGGCGCGGACGACACCGTGGTGCTCGCCGCGGCGGGCTCCACGCGCCCCGGCGCGGTCGTGGACGTCGAGCGGATGGCCGAGCTGATGACGGAGGCCGGGATCGCCGGTCCCGTCGTGGCGGCGTATGCCGCGGCATCCGAACCGCGGATCCCGGATGCCGTGCACGTGGCGCGCAAAGCCGGTCACCGTACCGTCGCGGCGAGCTACGTCCTCGCGCCCGGGCACTTCTCCCGGGTGATCGAGAAGGCGGATGCCGATCTCACCACCGCCCCGATCGGCGCGGACCCGCGTCTCGCGACGGTCGTGTGGGAGAGGTGGGCGGCGGCGCGGAAGGTCGCCCCGGCGGAGGTGGCTGAGCTTGTCGGAGCCTCCGGTGGTCTCGATGGGTCTCGGTCCCTTCGACAGGCTCAGGGACCTGGGTGTGTAGAGGTGGCTGAGCTTGTCGATGCCTCCGGTGGTCTCGATGGGTCTCGGTCCCTTCGACAGGCTCAGGGACCTGGGTGTGTGGAGGTGGCTGAGCTTGTCGTGGCCTCCGGTGGTGTCGATGGGTCTCGGTCCCTTCGACAGGCTCAGGGACCTGGGTGTGTGGAGGTGGCTGAGCTTGTCGATGCCTCCGGTGGTCTCGATGGGTCTCGGTCCCTTCGACAGGCTCAGGGACCGGGGTGTGCGGAGGTGGCTGAGCTTGTCGTGGCCTCCGGTGGTGTCGATGGGTCTCGGTCCCTTCGACAGGCTCAGGGACCGGGGTGTGCGGAGGTGGCTGAGCTTGTCGAAGCCTCCGGTGGTGCGGCCGGGCCGGACCCGTCGACGGACTCAGCGACCTCACGGCGCGGCCTTCTCGCCGCGGTGCGCGACCTGCTCGCGGGCGCTCGCCGCCGCGCCTGAAGGCTGCCGGTCGCTCGCCTGCCGGCATCCCTGGCGCGCCGTGCGGCGCTTGCGTTTTCCGGCCACCTAGGCTCGTGCTTGTGCGGAGGGGAGCGATGGGGGTCGGTCGTCGTCGGTCGCGATGGCGCGCAGCGTCGATTGCCGCCGTCATCGTCGTCGTCGCCCTCGGCGCCGGACTCGCGGCCTTCGCCTTCGTCTTCGTTCCGTTCGTCCTGCCCAACCTGCAGACGAGCGTCGCGGAAACGGATCGTACCGAGAGCGTGCGTGACGCGGGGACGGCGGTCACGGTGGTCGTTCCCGCCGGGTGGAGTGTGCAGCGCGAGAGCGAGGATGCCCCGCGCGTGGTCGTGCGTACTCCCGACGCGAAGCTCTCGATCACCGTCGATGTCGCCGACGCTGACCTGGCCACGGCCGCTTCGACCGCCGGGATCGAGGGTCTTGGACCGCTGCATCGTGAGACGGTGACGACGGGCGCGCCCCTCGTGCACGCTCAAGCAGCCGAGGCGCTCGTCGCCGCCATCGGCGGGGAACGCGCGTCGGGGCGCTTCGTGGTCCGTGTCACCGAGGATGTCTCGCTGGAGGAGTACCGCGCAGAGATCGCCGGTCTGCTCGACACCGTGCGGGTCGAATCGTGAGGCGCGTTCTCGCTCCGATCGTGGGTCTCGTCGCGGCGTTGACGCTGGCCGGGTGCATGCAGCCGAGCGATCCCGACTGGATGCCGCGGGGCTGGAACGCGCAAGACCTGCGGGTCGTGGAGGAGGCGCCGTCGCCCCTCTCAGCCGGAGACGTGCCGGGTCTCGCCGGCGAGCGGGTGCGCAATGACACGCTCGGGGTGCAGGCGCGGGTGGCGGTCGTGCCGGGGGCGCCGGCAGTGAGCACCGCGGCGATGGAACGCCTGCGCGCAGCCATCGACGCGCGCGAGGCGAGCACCGGGCGCGCCATGCGACCCGAGGTCTTCGCTCGCGAGGCCGGACTCGCCGAGCGCCGCTGTGTCGCGGGTTCGACGCTACGCCCCGCCGGCGACGTCATCGCCGATCCGGCGCTGGGCCCGGTCGGGGGCACGGGAACGGCCGTCGTCTGCGACATCCTCGCCGCAACGGCATCCGTCATCGGCCAGCGCATCCGCACGATCGACGCCGTCGGCGGTGCGCCCACCGCAGATCGCGCCGAGGTGTTCTTCGCTGATGTGGCGAGCGGCGAGATCGTGGGAGCGCGCGGGCTGTGGGGTGTCGAGGCGGCAGCGTCCCTGTGGAGTGAGGTGTCCGACATGCTGCGGCGCGAAGCGGGTTCGCTGAGCCTGGCTCCCGTCGACCCGCCCGACGCCGCTGCGGTGGAGGGCTTCGCCGGCATCCTCGACACGACCGTGCCCGCACCCGACGGTTCCTTCGTCTTCCGGCTCCCTGCGGGCTTCACCTCGCCCGCACTCGACGCGCTCGGAGCCGCCGCATCCTCCGCCGAGCGCCTGATCGCCGTTCCTCCCGCTCGAGTGACCGTGCTCGCGTCGCCGCTCGGAGTCACCCTGTCGAATGCCCTGGCTGCGGGCGCGGCCTTCCGGGCACCTGACGCGCCGCCCACGCGCACCGGCACGACCGACTGCCGTCTGGCCGCGTGCGTGGCTCTCACCTTCGACGACGGCCCGGGACCGCTCACCCCCGGCATCCTCGACGCCCTCGCCGCCGAACGATCCTCGGCGACGTTCTACGCCATCGGCCGGAACGTCGCCGGGGGTGCCGACACCCTGCGCCGTATGGTCGCGGAGGGGAACGAGGTCGCCAACCACACGTGGAACCACCCGCAGCTTCCGACGCTCGACGAGGCCGCCGTCGGACGCCAGATCCGCGACACCCAGAACGCCATCCGCGACGCCACCGGTGTCACCCCGACGACGTTCCGCCCCCCGTACGGCGAGTACGACGACAAGGTCCTGAAGGCGGCGGGACTGCCCGCGATCCTGTGGGACGTCGACACGAACGACTGGCAGCAACCCGACCCCGAGGTGCTCGTCACGCGAGCCGTCGACCGCGCGCAACCGCGTTCCATCGTGCTGATGCACGACGTCCACGAACTCACGGCGCGGGTCACGCCCGAGGTGATCCGGGGCCTTCGTGACCGTGGCTTCACCCTCGTCACGGTGACCGAGCTGTTCGGCGGGACAGCACCCCCCTCGGGTGCCTGGCGCAGCGCGCGCTGATCTCGCCGCGTCGCGACCTGGTCTCGGGCGCTCGCCGCCGCGCCTGAGGGGAGCGCTGGGGGAGCGCGGGTAGGGTCTCTCACGCCCATGCATCGCCTTCTCGTCGCCCTTCTGGCCGCTCTCGACGCCGTCCTGGCCGCCGCGGGCGGTATCGCCGTCGTGCTCGCCCCGCTCGCCCTGCTCTGGGTGGCGGGTCTCGGCGGCAACCCCGACTGGAGTGCGCTGTGGCCCGCGACGGCCGCCATCTGGCACCTCGGGCACCTCGTGCCGCTCGCGGTGACCCTCCCCGACACCTACCTCGCGGCCACCGGCATCGACCCCTCGCTCGCGAGCTTCACCCTGTCGCTCGCTCCGCTGGCCTTCGCCGCGTTCACCGCGCTCTTCGCCGCGCGCTCGGGCGTTCGCGCCGCGGAAGCCGGGGCCGGGATCACGGGATGGCTCTCGGGCTCGCTGGTCTTCGCCGCGATCGCGAGCGTCGTCGCGCTGACCGGCAACGCCGCGCTCGTGGCATCCGAGACCTGGCTGGCGATCCTGCTGCCCTCGCTGCTGTTCTTCGTCCCCTCTCTGCTCGGCGCGATCGTCGGGGCCTGGCGCGTCGGCGACGACGGGCCGATCGACGCGCTGCGCGGTCAGCTGTCGCGTCTGCCGGGAGCATGGGCGAGCGTGCCGCCGCTCGCTCTGCGGGGCCTTGCCCTCACCACGCTGGGACTCGTCGGCGCCGGCGGTGTCGTCGTCGTCGCGGGACTCATCGCGCGCTCGACCCAGGTCATCGGCATCTACCAGGCGAGCAACGCGGATGCCATCGGCGCCACCGTCATCGCCCTCTGCCAGCTCATGTACCTCCCGACGCTCGTGCTGTGGGCGGTGGCGTTCATCGCCGGACCGGGGTTCGCGGTCGGCACCGACACCGCGGTCACCCCCGCCGCCACACAGGTCGGCGCGCTCCCCGGCATCCCGGTGCTCGGGGCGATCCCCGACACGACCTCGCCGTGGTTGCTCCTGCTGGTGCTGCTCCCCGTCGGCATCGGCGCGTTGACCGGGTGGATCCTTCGATCCCGGATGCCGCTGACCACCGACCCCGAACCGGTCGGTCCGCGTCTGGTCCTCGCGATCGTCGTCGCGGCGCTCACCGGCGGTGTGGGCGCGCTCATTGCGGTGGCGTCGACGGGAGCGATCGGCCCGGGGCGTCTGGCCCACACCGGCCCGGAGCCGGGCCCGCTCGCCCTGGCCCTCGGCCTCGAGGTGCTGGTCGGCCTCGCGATCCTGCTGCTGAGCCCGCGCTTCGGTCCGGCGGTCGACGACGACACCACGCCGCGCCCGCACGAGGAAACGCGTGACGAGGCGC
Organism: Microbacterium sp. SORGH_AS_0969; assembly: GCF_030818255.1. Taxonomy (NCBI): domain Bacteria; kingdom Bacillati; phylum Actinomycetota; class Actinomycetes; order Micrococcales; family Microbacteriaceae; genus Microbacterium; species Microbacterium sp. SORGH_AS_0969. The sequence continues at coordinate 393,522 of NZ_JAUTAG010000001.1, read as the reverse complement.
CCGCGTTCTCGTTCACCCCCGCGCGCGCACGCGCCGTTCGACCGCGACGAGCACGCCACCGGGCCCGCCCCCACCGTGTCGGCACCGGGCGCCGGGATCGCCCACGACGTCTGGCCGAGTTCGTATCGCGCCCCCGGCGAGACCGACCCGGCGGGCGAGCTCAGCGACGACGAGGTGCGCGCGCGCATCCGCGCGGCGTGGGCGAAGCCCGACGACGGCGGTTCGGCGGGGCGGGGCTGAGCGTCACGCGCTCGGCGGGCTCGGACGCACCTGCGTAGACTGGCCTCCGTGCTCACGGTCGCCGTTCTCATCTCCGGCACCGGCTCGAACCTCCGCGCCCTGCTCGAGGCGGCTGCCGCCCCCGACTTCCCGGCGCGCGTGGTCGCGGTCGGTGCGGATCGCGAGGCCGACGGCTTCGCGCACGCCGAGCACTTCGGCATCCCCACATTCCTCGTCCCCTTCAGCGCGTTCGACTCGCGCGAGGAGTGGGGAGCGGAACTGGGGGCACAGCTGGCGGTCTGGAACCCCGACCTCGTCGTGCTGAGCGGGATGATGCGCCTGCTTCCCGCCGACCTCGTCGCCGCGTGGGAACCGCGCATCATCAACACCCACCCCGCGTACCTGCCCGAGTTCCCGGGTGCCCACGGTGTCCGCGACGCGCTCGCCGCGGGCGTCGACCAGACGGGAGCGAGCGTCATCGTCGTCGACTCCGGCGTCGACACGGGCCCGATCCTCGCGCAGGAGCGCATCCCCGTCCTCCCCGGCGACGACGAGCACGCCCTGCACGAGCGCATCAAGCCCGTCGAACGACGTCTGCTGATCGACGTCGTCCGCCGTATCGCCGAGGGCGAGCTCGACCTCGCCGCCGCGGCATCCCGCATCCCCTGATCCCCGCGGGCGGTCGCCCGCTCTTCGAACCGCACGAGACACAGGAGCCGAAGCCATGGCCGGACCCCGCCACGACCCCGCCGACTACCGTCCCCGCGACATCGTCCCGATCCGCCGCGCGCTGGTGTCGGTGAGCGACAAGACCGGCCTTCTCGAGCTCGGAGCCGCTCTCGCGGCGGCCGGGGTCGAGATCGTCTCGACGGGCGGCTCGGCGACGCTGCTGCGCGAGGCCGGTTATGACGTCACCGACGTCTCGGCGGTGACCGGCTTCCCCGAGTCGCTCGACGGTCGCGTGAAGACGCTCCACCCGAACGTCCACGCGGGTCTCCTCGCCGACCTTCGCCTGGCCGGTCACGAAGCGCAGCTCGAAGAGCTCGGCATCCTGCCGTTCGAGCTCGTGGTCGTGAACCTCTACCCGTTCGTCGAGACCGTGGCATCCGGGGCCGAGGGCGACGACGTCGTGGAGCAGATCGACATCGGCGGCCCCGCGATGGTGCGCGCCTCGGCGAAGAACCATGCCAACGTCGCCATCGTCGTCTCGCCCGAGTCGTACCCCGCGATCATCTCGGCCCTACAGAGCGACGGCGGGACCTCGCTGGTGCAGCGCCGCGAGCTCGCCGCCCGCGCGTTCTCGCACACGGCCGCGTACGACACCGCCGTGTCGACGTGGTTCGCCGAGGGAACGCTCGGTGACGACATCGACCTGCCCGCGCACCTGACGATCCAGGCCGAGCGCCTCTCGACCCTGCGCTACGGCGAGAACTCGCACCAGCGCGCCGCGATCTACACGCGCGTCGGCGGCCACGGCATCGCCCAGGCGACGCAGTTGCAGGGCAAGGAGATGTCGTACAACAACTACGTCGACGCCGACGCCGCCCTGCGTGCCGCCTTCGACATGGTCAAGCCCGCCGTCGCGATCATCAAGCACGCGAACCCCTGCGGCATCGCCGTCGCGGCGCCCAACGCGCTCGACCCCATCGCCTCGGCGCACCTGCGCGCGCACGAGTGCGACCCCGTCTCGGCATTCGGCGGCGTGATCGCGGCCAACCGCACGGTGACGCTCAAGATGGCGGAGAACCTGCGCGACATCTTCACCGAGGTGATCATCGCGCCCGACTTCGAGCCCGAGGCGCTCGAGGTGTTTAAGCTCAAGAAGAACCTCCGCGTGCTGCAGCTGCCCACCGACTGGCAGCAGGAGCGCATGGACGTGCGCCTGGTCTCGGGTGGCCTGCTGCTGCAGGATGCCGACCGCTTCCCCGACGACATCGAGTCGGTCGCGAAGGACTGGGAGCTCGTCTCGGGCGAGCGTCCCGCCGAGGCCGACATGGAGAGCCTGATCTTCGCGTGGAAGTCGTGCCGCGCGGTGAAGTCGAACGCGATCGTGCTCGCGCAGGCTTCGGCCACGGTCGGCATCGGCATGGGGCAGGTCAACCGTGTGGATTCGTGCCGCCTCGCCGTCGAGCGCGCGGGCGACCGTGCCCGCGGTTCGATCGCGGCATCCGACGCCTTCTTCCCCTTCGCCGACGGCCCGCAGGTGCTGATCGACGCCGGGATCTCGGCGATCATCCAGCCCGGTGGCTCGGTCCGCGACGGCGAGGTCATCGACGCCGCGCGCGCCGCCGGCGTCACGATGTTCTTCACCGGGGAGCGTCACTTCTTCCACTGACCCGCGCTGTCCCGCCGCCCCCGCGACTTCGGTTGCGGGGGCGGCGTGCGTTTCGGGCGGGGTTGCGGTGTGGGGTGGTGCGGCGGGGTGCGGGCGCCGGGGTTGCGGCGTGGTGCGGGGCGGGGCGGCGCACTGGTGCGGCATAAACGCCGTTTGCTCGCATAAACGCGTGGTGCTCGTGTTTATGCGCGTGGATCGCGTTTATGGGTGTGGGCATGGCGGGTTGGGGGCGCGCGGGTGTGCGAGCGGGCATGCGTTGGCGGGGCTCTGGCCGGTGCGAGGGCGGGCCGCGCTGGCGGCGCGCTGGGTGCTGCGGGGCGGGCTGCGGCGGCATAAACGCCGTTTGCTCGCATAAACGCGTGGGGCACGTGTTTATGTGCGTGGATCGCGTTTATGGATGTGGGCGTGGCGGGTTGGGCCCGCGTCGGTGTGCGAGTGGGCACGCGCTGGCGGCGCGCCTCGGTGCCGCGGGCTGGGATGCCTCGATGAGGCGCGGGGTGCCGCGCGGGCGGAGTGCCGCGGCATAAACGCTGTTTGCTTGCATAAACGCGTGGTGCGCGTGTTTATGTGCGTAGATCGCGTTTATGCGTGGTCGTGGCGGTGCGGAGCGTAGAGCGCGGGGCGCGGGGGCCCCGCGGCTCAGGCGCTCAGCGCGACGAGCTTCGCGATCGTGTTCGCGTTGCGGGCGGTACCCGTGACGCCGAGGCGCTTCTCGAACCAACCGGCCTGCAGCTTCGACCCGCCGATGCCCTCGGGATACCGCACGAACACCTCGCGGCCGTCGAGCACGGCCTCCTCGGGCATGCCATCGGGCACCTCGAGCGCGACGACCGGTGCCGCGTCGAGGAACACCGTCTGCACCCAGCGTCCCTCCGACGCGTCGGCGAACGGGTTCCGGGCGTGCGCATCGGCGAGCTCGGCGTGCGAGCGAACGATCACCGGAAGGTCGTGGCCGAACGCTGCGCGCACGGCATCCCGAATCGCCCGTGCGATCTCGTCGGTGGAGCGGCCGCCGTCATCGAGCACGACGTTCCCCGCCACCTGGAGCGTCTCGACCTCGCCGAGACCCGCGGATGCCAACACCTCGCGCAGTGCGGGCATCTTCATGGCCGTGGGTCCACCGACCCCGCGGATGAGCGCGACGGAACGCGGCATGGCGCCAGATTACGCGCTGTCGCGGCCGAGCGTCTCGAGGAGGCGCAGCCAGACCTCGCTGACCGTGGGGTACGACGGCACGGCGTGCCAGAGCCGCTTGATCGGCACTTCGCCGACGATGGCGATCGTCGCGGAGTGCAACAGCTCGGCGATGTCGGGACCGACGAACGTCGCCCCGACGAGAACGCCACGGTCGAGGTCGACGATCACGCGGGCCTTGCCGACGTACGCGTCGGACTGCTCGCTGGAGCCCGCGACGTGCGCCAGGTCGTAGTCGAGCACCTTCACGTTCAGCCCGCGCTTCTCGGCGGCGGCGGCGGTGAGACCGACGGATGCCACCTCGGGATCGGTGAACGTCACCTGCGGCACCGCGTCGTGGTCGGCGGTGGCGACATGAGCGCCCCACGGGGCGTCGTCGACCTCGCCACCCTGCGCCCGCGCGGCGATCACGTCGCCCGCGGCGCGGGCCTGGTACTTGCCCTGGTGGGTCAGGAGCGCGCGGTGGTTGACATCGCCGACGGCGTACAACCAGTCGAAGCCCCGCACGAGGAGGGTGTCGTCGACGTCGAGCCACGACCCCTCTTCCAGCCCGACGGTCTCGAGGCCGAGGTCGGTGGTACGGGGAACGCGGCCGGTGGCCACGAGAAGCTCGTCGGCGGTGACGGTGGTGCCGTCGGACAGCTCGAGCACGCGGCGCCCGTCGTCGTCGCGGCGGGCGGCCGTGGCATCCACGCCCGTCTTCACCGTGACACCGCGCTCGCGGAGCGAATCCGCGACCAGCTCGCCGGCGAACGGCTCGGTGCCGCCCAGCAGCCCCGAGCGCGCGATGATCGTGACCTCGGCGCCGAGGCTCGCGAAGGCCGTCGCCATCTCGGCGCCGACGACGCCGCCGCCGAGGATCGCGAGCGAGGCCGGGACGATCTGTACCGCGGTCGCCTCGCGGCTCGTCCACGGCTCGATGTCGGCGAGCCCCGGGATGCCGGGAAGCAGTGCCGCGGAACCCGTGCACACCGCGACCGCGTGGCGCGCGACGAGGTCGGTGGTGGTGCCGTCGTCGGCCGTGACGCGCACCGTCTTCTCTCCGGTGAGGCGGCCGTGGCCGCGCACGAGCTCGATGCCCGCACCCTCGAGCCACGAGACCTGACCGGCGTCGTCCCAATTACTCGTCATCGTGTCGCGGCGACGAAGGACAGCGGCGACGTCGAGGTCGCCGGTGACGGCCTGCTTCGAACCGTCGACATCTCGTGCGGCGCGGAGCGCAGCTCCACTGCGCAGCAGCGCCTTCGACGGCATGCACGCCCAGTAGGAGCACTCGCCGCCGACCAGCTCGGATTCGACGATCACGGCGGTGAGCCCCGCCTGCACGGCGCGGTCGGCGACGTTCTCTCCGACGGGGCCGGCTCCGATGACGATGAGGTCGTACTCGCGTTCGCTCATGTCCTCACGCTATCGAGGGCCTCCGACATCGGGGAGGGGTTGCGGCACGGGCGCGCGAGGCTGAGGTTCGGGGCGCGAGTTCCCGTGCGGCGCGCGCGAAGCCGCGCCCCGCACGGAGGAATGCGCCCCAACCCGAATCAACCGAGGGTGCACCGCCGCGCGTCGCGAGCGGCGAGGGCTTGACGTTCGACCTGAACCGGTTTAGTCTCGATCCCACTGAACCGGTTTAGGTCGACAGATGCCACGACGAGGTGCACCATGACGAACGAGACGCGACCCACCATCGCCGACGTCGCGCGCCGCGCCGGCGTCAGCAAGGGCCTCGTGTCGTTCGCGCTGAACGGCCGCGCCGGCGTCGCCCCCGACACACGTGACCGCATCCTCTCCGTCGCCGCCGAGATGGGGTGGAGCCCGAGCCTGCGGGCGCGGTCGCTCAGCGTCGGCCGCGCCTTCGCGTGCGGCCTGGTCATCGGCCGCAGCCCCGACGTCATCGCCGCCGATCCGTTCTTCCCCTCGTTCATCGCGGGCGTCGAGGACGAGTTCTCCGTCTCGGGACAGGTCCTCGTGCTCGCGGCCGCCACTCCGGGCCGTCACGAAGAGGAGACCTACCGCGGACTCGCGGCCGACCGTCGCGTCGACGGCGTGATCCTCTCCGACCTCCGAGCCGACGATCCGCGGATCGACCTCGTCGCGAGCCTCGGTATCGCGGCCGTCACCCTCGGCGTCCCCGACGTCGACAGCCCCTTCACCTCGGTCTCGGTCGACGACGGCGCCGGCATCCGCCTCGCCGTCGACCACCTCGCCGACCTCGGGCACACCGACATCGCCCACGTCGCGGGACCCTTCGCGATGCTGCACGGACGCCACCGCGCCGCGGCGTTCGAGGCCGCGGCGCGAGCGCGCGGCATCCGGGCCCGTGTCGTCGAGACGGACTTCAGCGCCGCCGACGGGGCGCGGGCCACCACGGCCCTGCTCGACGCCGAGGTCACGCCCACGGCGATCGTGTACTCGAACGACAACATGGCCGTCGCGGGGCTCGGCACGGCGCAGCGCCGCGGCCTGTCGGTGCCCCGCGACCTCTCGATCACCGGGTTTGACGACACCGAACTCGGCCGGCACCTGTTCCCCGCCCTCACGAGCGTCTCCACCGACGCGCGGGGCTGGGGAGCGGCCGCGGCCCGCGCTCTGCTCGCCGCGATCGGCGGAGCCGCCGCGGAGGCCCAGACCCTCGCCGACCCCGGTCTGCAGGTGCGCGACTCCACCGCGCCGCCGACCCGAAGCTGACACCCGCGGGCCCCCGCCCGCCCCACAAGGAGGAAGACATGCGACGACGCATTCTCGCCACAGCAGTAGCCGCCACCGGCATCCTCGCCCTCTCCGCGTGCAGCGGAGGCGGCGGCGGAACATCCGGAATGGATGCCAAAGGCCCCATCACCATCTGGTACTCGAACAACTCCGCGGAGATCGCGTGGGGCCAGCAGATGGTCGAGGCCTGGAACGCCGACCACCCCGACGAGCAGATCACGGCGCAGGAGATCCCCGCGGGGTCCTCCAGTGAAGAGGTCATCGGCGCGGCGATCACCGCCGGCAACGCCCCCTGCCTGGTCTTCAACACCTCGCCCGCTGCCGTGCCCGGGTTCCAGCGCCAGGGCGGCCTCGTGAACCTGTCGGACTTCCCCGACGGCGAGCAGTACATCACCGAGCGCAGCGGCGACCTCGCCGACCAGTACCGCTCCGACGACGGCGGCTTCTACCAGCTGCCGTGGAAGAGCAACCCGGTGATGATCTTCTACAACAAGGACCTGTTCGCCAAGGCCGGTCTCGACCCCGAGAAGCCGCAGCTGTCGACGTACGACGAGTTCCTCGCCACCTCGCAGAAGCTGAAGGCGGCGGGCGTCTCGGACTACGCCATCAACCCGGCGCCCACGAGCGAGTTCTTCCAGTCGTGGTTCGACTTCTACCCGCTGTACGCCGCGCAGACCGGCGGCAAGCAGCTCGTCGAGGACGGCAAGGCCACCTTCAACGACGCCGATGGTGAGGCCGTCGCGAACTTCTGGCGCACGATCTACACCGACAAGCTCGCCGGCAACGAGCAGTACCAGGGCGACGCGTTCGCCGACGGCAAGGCCGCGATGGCGATCGTCGGGCCGTGGGCCGTGTCGGTCTACAAGGACAAGGTCAACTGGGGCGCCGTGCCCGTCCCCACCGAGAAGGGCACCGCGGCCGATCAGACGTGGACCTTCAGCGACGCGAAGAACGTCGGCCTCTTCACCGCGTGCCAGAACAAGGGCACCGCGTGGGAGGTGCTGAAGTTCGCCACCAGCCAGGAGCAGGACGGGAAGTGGCTCGAAGAGACGGGTCAGATGCCGCTCCGCACCGACCTGACCACCACCTACGCCGACTACTTCAGCGCCAACCCGGCGTACCAGCAGTTCGGCGACCAGGCCGCGCGCACCGTCGAGGTGCCGAACGTCGTCAGCTCGGTCGAAATCTGGCAGGCGTTCCGCGACGAGTACTCCACCTCGGTCATCTTCGGCGAAGAGGACGTGAACACCTTCCTCTCCAACGCCCAGACCCAGATCGACCAGCTCGCGGCGGGGAAGTGACATGACCGTCGATCTCACCCGCACGCCCGGACGGACCGGGGGCGACCCCGGGCGGTCCGGTCGTGCGGGGGGAGCGGGGGATGCCGGGAAGAAGCGACGTCGCCTCCTCGGAGCGCAGCCGCTCGGCATCCTGTTCTCCGCTCCGTACCTGATCTTCATCGCGGTCGTCTTCGCGTACCCCATCGTGTTCGCGGTGTGGATGTCGTTCCACGACTACTTCTTCACCGCCCCGGGCGCGAACGTCGCGCGGCCGTTCGTCGGGCTCGACAACTACGTCACGGCCCTGAGCGATCCGGCCGTGTGGCGATCGTTCGGCAACGTCGGGATCTTCCTGCTCATCAACGTCCCGCTGACGGTCGTGCTGTCGATCGTGCTGGCCACGGCGCTGGACCGCGTGGTGCGCGCCCGCGCGTTCTTCCGGGTCGCGTTCTACGTGCCCTACGTCACGGCATCCGTCGCCGTGGTCGCAGTGTGGCTCTTCCTGTTCTCGAACGACGGGCTGATCAACAACGCCCTCGGGCCGCTCGCGCCGAACCCGTCGTGGCTGGTCAACTCGGCGCTGGCGATGCCGACGATCGCGCTTTTCGTGACGTGGAAGGGGCTTGGGTTCTACATCCTGCTGTACCTCGCCGCCCTCCAGAACGTGCAGCGCGAGCTGTACGAATCGGTCGCGGTGGACGGCGGCGGACGCCTGCGGCAGTTCTTCTCGGTGACCGTCCCGGGCGTGCGCCCGGCGACCTTCCTCGTCGTGCTGCTGGCGACGATCACCGGCGCGAACCTCTTCACCGAGCCGTACCTGCTCACCAACGGCGGCGGCCCCAACGGGGCGTCGACGTCGCCCGTGCTCCTCATCTACCAGAAGGGCATCGAGCAGCAGAACCCCGACGTCGCCGCGGCCATCGGGGTGGTGCTGATCATCTTCGTGCTGATCATCGCGGCGCTCCAACGCCGTTTCGTGGGGAGGGAGGAATCATGAAGACCAAGATCGTGACCTACGGCGTCCTGACGCTCGGCGCCCTGGCGTTCCTGTTCCCCTTTTACTACATGGTCGTGGGCTCGCTGCAGACGAACCCGGACTCCACGATCGCGGGGGCGTTCCCGCACCCATCGAACCTGACGCTGGAGAACTACACGGCGATCGACGGACGCATCAATCTGCTGAAGGGCTTGGTCAACTCGGGGATCTTCACCGGGGGAGTGATCCTCGGCACGATCGTGTTCGGGGTGCTCGCCGGGTACGCGCTGGCGGTGCTGAAATGGCGCGGCGCGGTCCGCGACCTTCGCGCTCGTGCTGCTGGTGCAGGTGATCCCGTTTCAGCTGCTCATGATCCCGCTGTACGTCATGATCGCCCGCGACTACGGGTTGAGCGACAGCTACCTCGGCATGATCCTGCCGTTCTTCATCAACTCCACGGCGGTCGTGATCTTCCGGCAGTACTTCCTGCAGCTCCCCAGGGAGCTGTTCGACGCCGCCCGGATCGACGGGGCCAATGAGTTCCGGCTGCTGTGGAGCGTCGCGCTGCCGCTCGTGCGGCCGGCTCTGCTGACCGCGGTGCTGCTGACCTTCATCGGTCCGTGGAACGAGTTCCTGTGGCCCTTCCTCATCACGAAGGACTCCACGATGCAGCCGCTCGCGGTGTCGCTGGCGAACTTCATCTCCACGATCGCCGCCTCCACCACCAACCCCTTCGGCGCGATGATGGCCGGCGCCGTCGTGCTCGCCGCCCCCGCGGTGGCGCTGTTCCTGATCTTCCAGCGCTACTTCACCTCCAACGACCTCGGATCCGGAGTGAAAGGATGACAATGACCCCCGAATCCCCCGTCCCCTACCGCCTCACACGTGTGGGTGTGGTGATGACCCCCGAGCCCGGCAACATCGACGAAGCCGAGGGGGTGCTCAACCCGGCCTCGGGTCGCGGCCCCGACGGTGAGCTGTACCTGCTGCCGCGCCTGGTCGCCGAGGGCAACGTCTCGCGCGTGGGCCTCGCCCGCGTCGTCGTCGAGGACGGTGTGCCCGTCGCCGTGGAACGCGAGGGCGTGGTGCTCCAGCCCGACCGCGGGTGGGAGCGCGGTGCCGATAACGCCGGAACCGAAGACCCGCGCACGACCTGGATCGAGGCGCTGGGCCTGCACGTCATGACGTACGTCGCCTATGGCCCCCTGGGCCCGCGCACCGCCGTCGCCGTCTCCGAGGACCTGCGCGACTGGCGGCGGCTCGGACCCGTGCTGTTCCGCTACCAGGACGACCTCGACATGGACCTGAACCTGTTCCACAACAAGGACACGGTCTTCTTCCCCGAGACGGTCACGGCCCCCGACGGCAGCGAGGCGTTCGCGGTGCTGCACCGCCCCATGTGGGACCTCGGCGAGACCAAGCCCGGGCAGGGCGTGCGGGTGCCGGCCGGCGTCGAGGACGAGCGGCAGTCCATCTGGATCAGCTACGTGCCCGTGGCATCCGTCCGCGAGGACCTCGCGAACCTCGCGCTGTGGGAACAGCACCGGTTCGTCGCGGGTCCCGCGTTCCCGTTCGAGGCCGTGAAGATCGGCGGGGGACCGCCCCCGCTGCGGATCCCCGAGGGCTGGCTCGTGCTGCACCACGGCGTGACCGGCGTGATCGACAGCGCGTTCTCGCAGCAGCAGAAGGTCAACTACGCCGCGGGTGCCCTGATCCTGGATGCCGATGACCCGAGCCGCGTGATCGCCCGGACGCCCGAGCCGCTGCTGGCCCCCGAGACCGACGACGAGCGCAGCGGCATCGTGCCCAACGTGGTCTTCCCGACCGCGATCGAGGAGATCGACGGCCGACACTTCGTGTTCTACGGCATGGCCGACTCGAAGATCGGCGTCGCCCTGCTCGAGCGCACCGACTGACGCCGCCGCGCCGCGTCCGAGCCCCACCGCTCGGGCGCGGCGTGCGGCATCCACCCCCCATCGAAAGGATCCCCCTCCCATGAACGCACGATGGAGTGCGCGCATCTCGGCGGCTGTCGCTGCCGTCGCCCTGGCCGTGCCAGTCACCGCGGGTCCGGCGTCGGCCCTCGCGACCTCGTCCACCGCCACGGCCGAGGTCGCCCCGGCCGCGCCGCTGACGAACCTCGCCCATCTCGACTTCCTCCTCGACGAGGCCATCCCTCCCACGGGCGTCGAGGGCCATTCGACCTACCGTCAGGCCGAGGAGCCGACCCTCCTCGCTCCGTGGACGTATGCCGATGCCCGCGACGGCGGCACCTTCGAGCGCGTCGGCGGAGGTCCGCTCGACGCCGCGAGCGGTCACTGGGGTCAGGGTGCTTTCAACGCCGACGACAACACCCGCGCCGCCGTCGTCTACCTCCGGCACTGGAAGCAGACCGGAGACGCAGACAGTCGGCACAAGGCCTACGAGCTGTTGCGGACGGTCGCGTACCACCAGACGACGGACGGCCCCTCGGCCGGCAACGTCGTGCTCTGGATGCAGCCGGACGGCGAGCTCAACCCGTCCGCCGAGCCCGTCGAGCTGCCCGACCCGTCCGACTCGGGCCCGAGCTATTGGACGGCGCGCACGGTCTGGGCGCTGGGCGAAGGGTACGCGGCCTTCGTCGACGACGACCCCGCTTTCGCCGCGTTCCTCAAGGACCGTCTCGCGCTCTCACGCGGCGCGATCGAACGCGACGTGCTGTCGAAGTACGGTCAGTACACCGAGGCGGACGGCATGCGCGTGCCCGCGTGGCTCATCGTCGACGGGGCGGATGCCTCGGCCGAGGCCGTCCTCGGCCTGACCGCGGCGGTGCGCGCCGGTGACGACACCTCTGCCGCGGCGGCGCGACAGCTCGCCGAGGGCATCGCGGCCATGGCATCCGGGGACACCCGTCAGTGGCCGTACGGCGCGATCCTGCCGTGGGCGCAATCGCCCGCGATGTGGCACGCGTGGGGTTCGCAGATGCCCGCGGCCCTCGCCGAGGCGGGAGACCTCTTCGGCGACGATGCGCTCGTCGCCCCGGCGATCACGGATGCCACGAGCTTCACCACCACGCTGCTGACAGCGGGAGGGCCGGACAACGGCTGGTTCCCGAGCCCCACCGATCGCGTCCAGATCGCGTACGGTGCGGACTCGCGCGTGCAGTCGCTGCTCGCCCTGGCCGACACGACCGGATCGTCGGCATTCGCCGAGCTCGCGGGACTGCAAGCCGCGTGGTTCTTCGGCGCGAACCACGCCGGAGCCCGGATGTACGACCCGTCGACCGGTGTGACCTTCGACGGCCTCCAGCCCGACGGGACCGTGAACCGGAACAGCGGCGCGGAGTCGACCATCCACGGGCTCTTGACCGCGCTCGCCCTCGACGCGCACCCCGATGTGGCCGCGCGTGCGACGGCCCTCACGTCCGTCACCGACCGCGTCGGCCTGACGTTCGTCCAGGCGGAGGATGCCAGTTCCACCGACGGCACCGTGTCGACGCCGACGTCGTGGACGGGCGAGTCGAGCTGGTTGGGCGACGCTCTCACCCTGAAGCCCGGACAGAGCGCGACGTGGGACATCGGTTCCGCCGACACGAAGCGCTGGGTCGAGCCGGTCGTGTTCTCGCAGCCGGGGGAGCAGTCGCTCTCGCGCTGGCGCGGGAACGGGGCGCTGAAGATCACCGGCCCCGCGCAGGGCATCTCGCCGACGCCCGGCGCGCTGCTGCCGCACGCGCTCACCGCCCCCGTGTCCGAGCGGCAGACGGAGCTGAACGTCGCGGCGCAGCGCGGCGACCTCGTGCTTGACGGGCTCATCGTGCGGCCGTTCGTGTCGCGCCTCGTGCTCGAGGGTGCCGGAAGCCGCAGCGAGCTCGTGCAGTCGAGCGCGCCGGGGGCGCAGCGCACGACCGTCTCGGGAGGCGGAACGGTGCGCGTCTACGACGCCCGCGGTGCGCTGCTTCGCACGACCGCGTTCGACGGTGAGACCACGGTGGTCCTGCCCTCCGGCGGGTTCGCGATTGCGGAGCGCTGACGCTTCCTGCTCGTGAGGCGTTCGGGGCGTGATCGTCCGTTCGGGGCGCGATGTTCACGCCCCGAACGGACGGATGCGCCCCGACCCCGGATGCCTCATCACGCGGCGTGGATCGCCTCCACCACCGCCTGCACGTGTCGGCGGCGCACGGCTGCGGCGGCGACCGTCAGCGAGACGATCCACGGCGGGAGGTCGTCCGCAACGGGACGGACGCGGCATCCGGTCGTCGGCACCACGTCGGGGATCACCGCGACGCCGAGCCCTGCGGCGACGTATTCCGGGACCGTCGCCAGTTCGCCGACCTCGGCCACGATGTGCCGCGCGATCCGGCGGCGCTCCAGCTCGCCGTCGAGCTGCACGCGATTGCCGAATCCCGGGAGCACGTCGATCCAGTCGTCGCCCGCGAGCTCGGCGAGGGCGACCGGCCCGTCGGCGAGGGCGAGCGGGTGGGCCTCGGGCAGCACGGCGACGCAGGGGAATGAACCGAGCGGTCGCGATACGGAACCGGATGCCGGGGGCAGAGCCGTCAGCGCCAGATCCAGGCGGTCGCGATCGAGGTCGTCGAAGAGTCCCCGCGAGCCGGTCGCCGAGACCGTGACCCGGACATCGACCAGCGGGTGCGTGCGACGGAGGCGGGCGAGGATTCGGGGGAGGTCGATGACCCGCAGGCCGGCGAAGGTGCCGATGCGCACGAGACCGCGGATCCCGGTCCCGGACTCGGATGCCACTCCCCGCAGCGCGTCGAGATCGGTGAGCAGAGCGCGGGCGAGGGGGAGGAGCGCCTCGCCCGCGGCCGTCGGGCGCACGGCTTTGGTGGAGCGCTCGAACAGGCGCACGCCCAGGTCGCGCTCGAGGCTCGCGAGACCCGCGGACACCGTCGACTGCGCGGCGAACAGGCGGGCGGCGGCGGCCGTGACGTTGCGCTCGTCGGCGACCGCGACGAAGTATTCGAGCAGGCGCGTCTCCATGGCGCAATGATAGATCTAATCGATTACTTCCATCGAAACTGTTCGTTTCCCTCGATGTCTTACCCGCGGCATCCTGAGGTCATGACTTCCTCGATCACCCTTCCGGTCGCCGTTCCCGTGGCATCCGCGCGTCTCTCTCACCGGACCGGGTTCTGGGTCACGGCCGCCACGTTCCTCGCGCTCATGGCCTTCAACACGGTGCCGACGCCGCTCTACGCGCTGTATCAGGCGCGCGACGGCTTCCCCACGTTCCTCATCACGGTGATGTTCGCCGCGTATTCGATCGGCGTCATGGTGTCGCTGTACCTGGCTGGCCACCTCAGCGACCGTCTCGGTCGCCGCCCGCTCATCCTCGCGGCCACGGTGCTCGAGATCGTCGCGGCCCTGGTGTTCGTGCTGCGCGCCGACGCCGCCAGTGTCATCGCCGCTCGCCTCGTCGCCGGGCTCGGCATCGGACTCCTGACGGCCTCGGCCACGGCGCACCTCGCCGACCTCCGGCGCGTGTCGCACCCGGCATCCCCGGGTTTCGCCGCCACGGTCGCGGGTGTCGCGAACATGGGTGGCCTGGCCCTCGGCCCGCTGATCGGCGGCCTCTTCGCCGAGTTCACGCCGGCGCCGCTCGTTTTGCCATACGTCGTCTTCCTCGTCGGGTTCCTCGCGCTCGGCCTCGCCTACGTCTTCGTTCCCGAGACGGTCGAGGTCGACCGCTCCTTCCGTTACCGGCCGCAGCGGGTCCGCATCCCCGCGGACGGACGACGCGCCTACTGGGCCGCGGGGACCGCGGCCTTCGCTGCCTTCGCGGTGACGGGGCTCTTCGGCTCGGTGGCCCCGACGTTCTTGGCCGGGCGGCTCGGCGTCACGGACCACCTCGTCGCCGGCGCCGTGTCGTTCTCGGTCTTCGGTGCCGCCGCGGTGTCCCAGGTCGTCTTCGCGGGCCGCTCGACACGCACGCAGTTGCGGCTGGGCCTGGTCGCCATGGTCGCCGGTCTACTGAGCCTCGGTGCCGCCGATCTGCTGACCTCCGGCCCGCTCTTCCTCGTCGGCGGCATCGTCGCGGGAGCCGGCGTCGGGCTGCTCTTCCGTGGCGCCCTCGCCACGGCCGGGTCGCTCGCCGACCCCCGCACCCGCGGCGAGATCACCTCGGGCGTCTTCCTCCTCGCCTTCGCCGGCATGACGGTGCCGCCGCTGGCCGTCGGCGTCGCGCTCCTCGCACTCCCGCTGGTGCCGGTGTTCCTCGGCTTCGTCGTGCTGGTGCTGGCCCTGACGATCTGGGGCGGCCTGGTCATCCTGCGCGAGACGGCGCGGGTCGCCTGACGGATCGGCGTCCGGCCCGGCGCGCCGCGCATCGTCTCCCGCTGAGTGTCCACGACACGCCGTTTCGGGCCCACCCGTTGCGGCGTGTCTTGGACACTCGACATCGGCTCCACCCTCGTGTCCGATTTCCGCCAGCCGATGTCGGAGGTCGGTGGCAGGGTGGATGCCATGACCCTCCCCGTTCCGACCGCCCCGGGCTTTGCCGAGCGCTATCGCGCGATCCAGTCGCGCGACCGGCGCTTCGACGGGCAGTTCGTCACGGCCGTGCGGTCGACGGGAATCTACTGCCGACCGAGCTGCCCCGCACGGACGCCGAGAGAAGCGAACGTCACCTTCTACGCCACCTCGGCGGCGGCGCACGAAGCGGGCTATCGCGCCTGCAAGAGGTGTCTGCCCGAGGCCGCTCCGGGCTCACCGCTGTGGGATGCGCGCGGCGACGTCGCCGCCCGGGCGATGCGCCTGATCGCCGACGGCGTGGTCGACCGCGAGGGGGTGCCGGGGCTCGCGCGACGGCTCGGGTACTCGCCGCGCCACCTCACCCGTGTCCTCACCACCGAGCTCGGGGCGGGGCCTCTCGCCCTGGCTCGCGCGCATCGCGCGCACACCGCCCGTGCGTTGTTGGTCGGCACCGACCTGTCGTCGGCCGATGTCGCCTTCTCCGCCGGGTTCTCCAGCATCCGTCAATTCACCGAGACGATCGGAGAGGTGTTCGGGATGCCGCCGCGCGAGCTGCGCGCACGGCGGTCGCGGGCGTCCGGGGCCGAGGCCTCCGCGGGCGAGATCGATCTCGCCCTGCCCGTCCGCGGACCGATCGACACCACGGGTCTCTTCGGGTGGATGCGGGCTCACGCGATCCCGGGCGTCGAGGTCGGCGGCGACCGGTCTTTCGCGCGGGTCGTGCGCCTGCCCGGCGGGCCCGGGTGGTTCGAGGTGCGCCTCGCCGACGACGGCCGGCTGCGCCTGCGTGCGCGCCTCACCGCCCTCGCCGACCTGGGCACGCTCATCGCGCGGGTGCGTCGCCTCTTCGATCTCGACGCAGATCCGCTGGCGGTCGACACCGAGCTGTCGCGGCATCCCGAGCTCGCCGCCGCCGTGGCGGCGATCCCCGGTGTCCGCGTTCCCGGCGCGATCGACGCGGGCGAGATGCTCCTGCGCGCGATGATCGGCCAGCAGATCAGTGTGGCCTCCGCCCGCACGATGCAGGGACGTCTGACCGCGGAGCTCGGCGAGTCGGTCACGATCGGTCCCGAGCCGCTGACCCTGTTCCCGGATGCCGCGGCGATCGCCGATCGAGGACTCGAGGTGCTGCGCGGTCCCGGTGCCCGCATGCGGGCGATCGTGAGCGTCGCCGAAGCGCTGGCGGACGGCTCCCTCACAGTCGGGCCGGGCGACGACGGCATCGAGCAGCGCGAGCGGCTCCTCGCCCTCCGCGGGGTGGGCCCGTGGACGGCCGACTACGTCCGTATGAGGGTCCTCGGCGATCCCGACGTCCTCCTTCCCGGCGACGTCGCGGCGCGAGCGGGAGCGGCAGCCCTGGGCCTGCCATCCGACCCGGTCGGCTTCACGGAGTGGTCCGCGCGGCTGGCTCCCTGGCGCAGCTACGCCATGGCTCACTACTGGTACGCCGCTCCCGTCACCCAGGCGTGGCGGCTGTCGGGCGCCGAAACGGCGGCGGCAGCCGCGGTGCGGCGGCCCGGGAAAGCCGCCACCCGCCGTCCGTCTGCCCCCGAGAAGTCGCGCCGTCGATCCGCTGACGACCCGGCGTTTCTCTCCGTCGCCTCCGCGTCCCGTACGACCGCCTCCGCGCCCCTCCCCACCGCACCCGAAAGCGAGCCCCTCCGATGAGTACCTCGACTCTGCAGTTCCTCGATACGCCCGACGGACCGTTCGCGATCCTCGCCGACGCCGACGAACGCGTCCTCGTCTCGGGCTGGACCTCCGACGCGGAGGCGGTGCTCGCCCGTCTTCGGCCCGACCGCCGGCCCGACGAGGTCGTCGAAGGCACCACCGCCGCGGCCGAAGCGGTGCGCGCCTATTACGACGGCGACCTCAGCGCGATCGACGCGGTCGAGGTGCGCCAGTTCGGGACGCCCCTTCAGCAAGCGGGGTGGGACGCCCTGCGCCGCATCACCCCGGGCGCGCCGCTGACCTACACCGGCTTCGCCGCGGCGCTCGGTTCTCCCTCGGCCGTCCGGGCGGCGGCATCCATCTGCGCCCGTAACGCTCCGGCCCTCTTCGTGCCTTGTCATCGCGTCCTGCGCGGCGACGGCACGATGGGGGGATTCGCGTGGGGGACCGACGTCAAGCGGCGTCTGCTGGAGCGCGAGGCGGCGTGAGGGGGGGCGTCGCGCGGCCCCTGGTCTCGAACCGGCTCTTGCCCTCGGCGTTCGCTCAGAGATATCCTGAAGGGCTGTCACACCCCCGGGCAGCTTCCGCTCATCTCAAGGAGGATGCCATGGACCACATCGACGCCCCCGTCGCCCGTGTCGCTGCGCCCTCCGTCTTTTCCGCGCGTCCTCACGGGCGCCACTAGGGCCTCACGCCGGCGCTCGAGCGCCGCACACCGCGCCCGTCCCGGCTGAATGCCGGTGCCTTTCGGCATCCCCTTTCCGCGCCCGATCCCGGCGCTCGCTTCGACCCCTTGAGGATCATGACTTCCGCTTCGCCTCGCCCGCACCTGTCCACCCCGCGCGCTCTCGCCCGGCTCCTGCCCATCGCGCGTCCCGTCATCCCGCGCCTCATCGCGGGTGCGGTCACGGCCCTCATCGCGAGCCTGCTGGCGTTGGCGATCCCGCTGGTGCTCGAGCAGATCGTCGCCGGGCCCATCGCCTCGCTCGACCCCACCGCCCTCGTGTGGGGGTCGGTCGCGGTGCTCGCGCTCGGCCTCGCCGAGGCGGCCATGGTGTGGCTGCGCCGCTGGTTCGTCCTCGCACCGGCGACCAAGGTCGAGTACGACCTGCGCCAGTCCTTCTACTCGCGCCTGCAGCGCCTGCCCGTCGCGTTCCACGACCGCTGGCAGTCGGGCCAGCTGCTGTCTCGCATGATGCAGGACATCAGCATGCTCCGCCGCTGGCTCGCCTTCGGCGTCATCCTGCTCGTGGTCAACCTGCTGACCATCGCGATCGGAGCGGTCCTGCTCTTCCGCTGGCACTGGTTGCTCGGTGCGCTGTTCCTCGTCACCTCGGCCCCCGTGATCTACGTCGGCTTCCGCTTCGAGAAGCGCTACGGCGCCCTGACCCGTCAGAGTCAAGACCAAGCGGGCGACCTCGCCACCTCGGTGGAAGAGAGCGTCCACGGCATCCGTGTCCTCAAGGCCTTCGGCCGGGGGCGGCACGCCCTGCAGAAGTTCACGCGGCAGGCCGAGTCGCTGCGCGAGACCGAGATCGACAAGGCCCGCGCCGTCGGCTGGATCTGGTTCTTCCTGGTGCTGCTGCCCGACATCGCTTTCGCGGTGTGCCTCGGCGCCGGCATCGTGCTGACTCAGCTCGGACAGCTCCAGGTCGCCGAGCTCGTCGCGTTCTTCGCGATGGCGACCGTGCTGCGCTGGCCGATGGAGTCGATCGGCTTCCTCTTCTCGTTCCTCCTCGACGCTCGCACGGCGACCGACCGCATCTTCGAGGTGTTCGACGAGCAGAACACGATCGTCGATCCCGAGAACCCCCGCACCATCGCGGAGCCCCGGGGCGAGCTCACCTTCGAGGGTGTGCACTTCCGGTATCAGGATGCCGCTGCCACCGAGCCCGATCTCATCGACGGCGTCGACCTGGTGCTGCGTCCCGGCGAGACGATGGCTCTCGTCGGTCTCACGGGATCCGGCAAGACAACGCTCACGACCCTGCCCGGACGCCTGTACGACGTCACCGGTGGACGCGTGCTGCTCGACGGCGTCGACGTGCGCGAACTGACCCTCGCCGAACTGCGCCGGCACGTGGGCATGGCGTTCGAAGACGCGACGCTGTTCTCGCAGACGGTGCGCGAGAACGTGCTGCTGGGCCGCGAAGACCTCGAGCCCGGCTCGGCGGAAGCCGACCGCATCCTGCGCGAGGCGCTGCAGGTCGCACAGGCGCACTTCGTCCTCGACCTTCCCGACGGCCTCGACACCGTCATCGGCGAAGAGGGGCTGAGCCTGTCCGGTGGGCAGCGGCAGCGGCTCGCGCTCGCGCGCGCCGTCGCGGCGCGTCCGGCCGTCCTGGTGCTCGACGATCCGCTGTCGGCGCTCGACGTCGACACCGAAGCTCTCGTCGAAGACGCCCTGCGTGAGGTGCTCAGTGAGACGACGGCCCTCGTGGTGGCGCACCGTCCCTCGACGGTGACGCTCGCCGACCGGGTCGCGCTCCTCGAGAACGGCCGGGTGACCGCCGTCGGCGCTCACTCCGACCTGCTGCGCGAGAGCGAGCACTACCGATACGTCATCTCGAGCCTCGAAGAGGCGGAACGCGAGGCGCGCACCGGTGCGATCGACGTGATCCGCGCACATGACGACGACACCCTGACCGAGAAGGAGGCGACCCGATGAGCACCGCAACCGTCTCCGGAACCAGCGGCGAAGACCGCTCCGACTACACGCGCGACGAGAGCCGCGCGATCCGTCAGCGCTCGCTGCGTCTGCTCGGCTCGCTCGTGTCTCCCCTGCGGTGGCAGCTCGTCCTCGCGGCGGCCGTCCTCGTGGTGTCGACCGCGCTCCGCGTCGCCGGCCCCGCGCTGATCGCGTACGGCATCGACAACGCGCTGCCCGCGGTGATCGATCGAGCCGATTGGATGCCGACCATCGGCGTCGTGGGCATCTACCTCTTGGCGGGTGTCGGCGGGGCCGTCCTGATCGGCTGGTACGTCGTCGTCGCCGCGCGGCTGACCCAGGCGGTGATGCTGGACCTCCGCAAGCGCATCTTCCTGCACACGCAGAAGCTGAGCCTGGAGTTTCACGAGTCCTACACGTCGGGGCGCATCATCTCGCGCCAGACGAGCGACCTCGACACCATCCGCGAGCTGCTCGACGGCGGGCTCAACGAGCTCGTGTCCGGCGTGCTCTACGGCCTGTTCACTCTGGTCGCGCTGTTCCTCATCGATTGGCAGTCGGGGCTGATCCTGACGGTCATGGGTATCCCGATGTACCTGCTCATGCGCTGGTTCTACCGCCGCTCGCAGGTGATCTACCGCGAGTCGCGCGTGATCAGCGCGCAGGTGATCGTGAAGTTCGTCGAGACGATGACGGGGATCCGGGCCGTGAAGGCGTTCCGCAAAGAGCCCCGCAACGACGAGGAGTTCGGCAAGCTCGCCGGCGACTACCGCGACGTCAACATGCGCTCGATCCGTCTCTTCGGCACGTTCGAGCCCGGCATCATGGCGGTCGCCGCGGTGTCGGTGGCGGTCGTGCTGCTGTGGGGCGGCGGCCGCGTGATCGCGGGACCGCTCGAGATCGGTGTGCTGACGGCGGCCGTGCTGTACGTCCGCAACTTCTTCTCGCCGCTGCAAGAGGTCGCGTTCTTCCTGAACTCGTACCAGTCGGCGACGGCGGCGCTCGAGAAGGTGTCGGGCGTGCTGGAGGAGGAGCCCACGGTTCCCGACCCGACCGACCCGGTCGACCTGTGGGAGGCCCAGGGTCACGTCCGCTTCGACGAGGTCACCTTCGGCTACAGCGACGACCGCGTCATCCTGCCGAACTTCTCGCTCGACATTCCGGCGGGGCAGACGATCGCCCTCGTCGGCACGACCGGCGCGGGTAAGTCGACGTTGGCCAAGCTCGTGTCGCGCTTCTACGACCCCACGGCGGGCGCGGTCACCCTCGACGACGTCGATCTCCGCCGCCTGCACCCGAAGGATCTGCGCCGCGCGATCGTCATGGTCACGCAGGAGGCCTACCTCTTCAGCGGAACGGTGGCCGACAACATCGCCCTCGGAAAGCCCGACGCCACGATGGACGAGATCCGCGCCGCGGCGCGCGCGGTGGGCGCCGACAGCTTCATCGAGAAGCTGCCCGACGGCTACGACACCGACGTGAACAAGCGCGGAGGCCGCGTCTCGGCCGGGCAGCGGCAGCTCATCTCGTTCGCGCGCGCGTTCCTGGCGAACCCCGCCGTGCTGATCCTCGACGAAGCGACGGCGTCGCTCGACATCCCGAGCGAACGCCAGATCCAGGATGCGCTGCAGACCCTGCTCGCCGATCGCACCGCGATCATCATCGCGCACCGCCTCTCGACGGTGGCCATCGCCGACCGTGTGCTGGTGATGGAGCACGGCCGCATCATCGAGGACGACACACCCGCCGCCCTCATCGCCGGCACCGGCAAGTTCGCCCAGCTCCACGCCGCCTGGCGCGAATCGCTCGTCTGACCTCTCTCCGACCCTCGGATGCCACGCCCCCACGCGCCGCGGGGGCGTGGCATCCGTCAACCCCGGTCGGACGGGACACCCGTCTCGGTCGGTGGTGATCGCGACGAATCAGCCGGGTGATTAACTCCTCAATACCGTGGCACTCGTACGAGTGCATGTATACATTCTTCTCGGCCCTCGCTTGAGGAGGGTCCGCGCGCTCGGAAGCAGCGTGTGGGGGTAGCGAGGGGGTGTGGCTGTGACGCGACGGGCAGTCGACGCGAGAGACGCGCGGATCGTCGGGGAGTGGATCACGGGGCGCCACGTCGCGTTCCGGCGGGCGGTGTTCTGCGCTTCGGGCGCGCCGACCGAGTCGGCCGCGGCGGCGCTGACGGTGGATGACGTTCTTCTCGCCCCCTCGGGTGCACCCGTCGCCACCGCGGCGCAAGTGGTCCGATACGACGGCGTCTTCGACGAGATCGGCGATGTCCTGCATGCGGCAGGGCACGCGGTCGAGCTGCAGCACTACGCCGCGGCAGCCTACGTCGAACTCGTCGGGCCGACCGCGATGCGCTTCCTCGACGCCGACGGGTGGCGGGCGTTCCTCGCCGACGCCGACCTTGCGCACGCCTCCGGGGTCTTCACCTCGCCGATGACCGACTCGCGTCTTCGTCTCGCCGACGCCGACGTGTTCGCCGATCCGTTCGCCTCGACCGCTCCACACGTCGTGCACGTGCACGCGGACGGTCGGCTGACCGCGGGTGCGCAGGGTGCGGTGCTCGGCCCCGCGGACGACATCGCGGATGTGCTCGCCTTGCCCCGTTCTCGGTGGGAGGCACTGGCCGGCATCGCGGCGGCCGCGGACCTCATGGGCGATCTGGCGGCCCGGCCGTGGCTGGGGCGCTTCGTGTACGCGGCCGAACTCGCGAGATCTGCCGGGATCGAGGCATCCGATCTGCGAATCGACGGGTTCGGCTGGTCCGCGGTTTCCGATGCGGGTCAGGGCGTCGCCCCGGGAGCGGTTGCCCGCGCCGACGATCCGTTCCTCGTGCGCACGCCCGGCGAGGTGCTGCTCGTCGACCTCCGGACGCGTCGGCGTCAGCGTCTGCCCGAACGGACTGTCCGCGTGGTCGCGGCGGTGCAGGGGTCCATCGACCCGGCGGCGGCTGCGGAGCGTCTCGCCCGCACCGAGGGGTTGTCCATCGACGCGGCGCGCGCGATGTGCGCCGAGGCTGAGCGCCTGCTGGGAGTGCGCCTGGGCGTCCAGGCGGCAGACGGTTCCGTTGATGTGGGGGCGAGGGCGTGAACCCGGTCTGGTCGGCGATGTCGCCCGTGGACCTCGCGTTCGCCGCGGACCGCGTCGCGGTCTCGGCGCGAGGGCATCGCGTGCGGTTCGCCGACGGTTCCGAGAGGTTGTGCGCAACGAGCGGGCTGTGGAACGTCCCGCTCGGCTACGGTCACCCCGGCGTCGCCGACGCGGTCGCCGTCGCCCTGCGCGACGCGTCATACCTGACGCTTTTCCGCGGCGTGCACCGCCCGGCGCAGGACGCGGCCGCGGCGCTGCTCGATCTGGCCGGGTCCGACCGGTATGGCCGTGTGATCTTCTCGACCTCCGGGGGCGCGGCCAACGACGTCGTGATGAAGCTCGCGCGCCAATTCCAGATCGAGCGGGGCGAGCCCGCCCGCACCCTCGTCGTGGGACTCCGCGGCAGCTACCACGGTACGATGTACGGCAGCCACGCGTTGAGCGGCGATGCCCTCGGCCAAGCGGCGTATGCCCTCGACCGCCGGGCGGTGCGGCATGTCGACGCCACCGATCCGGGCGAGCTCACCGCCCTGCTGGTGCGCGAGGGCGCCCGCGTCGCCGCCGTCGTCATCGAGCCCGTCCTCGGCACGGGGGCGCATCCCGTCTCGGAGGCTCTCGTCGAGGCGACGCTGGAGGCGCGCGACGAACACGGATTCCTCGTCGTCGCCGACGAGGTCGCTACGGGTTTCGGGCGCACCGGCCCGCTGTTCGCGTCGGGGGAGTGGTCGCGCTCCCCGGATCTGCTCGTTCTCTCCAAGGCTCTGACGAACGGAGCGATAGGCGCCGCGGCTGTGCTGGTCGGCCCTCGTGTCGTGTCGGCATTCACCGATCGGCGCGCAACGTTCGTCCACGGTGAGACCCAGGCAGGTACCCCGGCGGTCGCGGCGGCGATCCTCGCGTTCATCGATGAGTTCCGACGGCCGGAGGTGCGGGCGGCCGCGCAGCGCACGGCCACCGGCACCCGGGAACTCGCCGACGCCTTGGTCCGAGACGGTCTGGCCGTCGAGGTCCGCGGGCGTGGGGCCTTCCTCGCCGTGGCCCTGGCCGATGCCGGAGGTACGCGGCTGTCGCCCGGACAGATCCCCGACGCCATCGCCGCCATCGCGGCGGCCGGCGCGATCGTGCATCCGGGGGTGGACGGCATCCAGCTCATCCCGGGGTATGGGTACGGCGATGGCGCGTTCGCCGAGTTGGACGCGGCGATCCGCGCGGGTCTGGCCCACATGGCGGAGGTGGCCGGGTGAACTTCGTTCCTCGTCGCCGGAGGTCAACGATCTTCGCGGGGGCAGGCGTCGGCCCCGCAGCGTGCGCGAGGGCGACGGCAGGACGCCGGAAGGTCGTCGTGGTCGACGGGGGCCTGGCGCCGCTCGCGGAGAGCCTTTGCCGTTCCGGCTCGGTCGTTCCGCTCGAGGTCGACACGGTGGATGCCGCAACCGTCGCCGACCTCGCCGAACGCCTGCGCGACATCGGGGCGGAGTCGGTGGTCGCCGTCGGAGGAGGGACGATCATCGACGCAGTCGCGGTCGCCGCTTTGGGACCCGCGACCGTGACCTGGGCGCGGGAACGGGCCGAGAGTGTCGCCGTCGTGCCGCTGCCCGCGCCCGCGTCGCGATCGATCGAGGTGGTTGCCGTGCCGACGACCGTGGGCACCTCCGCGGAGTCGAACGCCGTCGCGATGGTTCGCACAGCGGCTGGTCTCCGCCTCCTCGTCGGTGAGGTCGTACGACCCCGATATGCCGTCCTGGACGAGACGCACTACGCGTCGCTCGAGGCTGCCGTCGTCCGGGCGGGATGCCTCGAGATTCTGCTGCGTCTCGCGGGCGTGAGCACCGCTCACCGCGCTCATCCGCGCGCTCATGCCCATGCCGTCGATATCGCGCGCGCCGTGCTGGCTGCGGGACTCGGCGCGCTCACGCCGTCGAGTCGTCTGCGGATCGCTCGTCTCAGCGCGGCGACGCAACGCAGCGCCGCCCTGCGCGGGCGCGCGCCCTTCAGCCCCCGCCACTGGTACCTCGCCAATGAGGTCTCCTTCGTCGCCGGCACGACGAAGATGCGGGCGACGGCCTCGGTCGTCTCCGCCGTGTGGCAGCGGATCGAAGAGGGCGACACTCGCTGGGGGGCGACCGCGCCATTGGAGGCGTTCTGGCGCGAGGCGGTCCGCGACACGCGGCTCCCCCTCAATCCGGCGGCCGGTATCGACGCTCTCCTTTCGCGCTGGGATCTGCCGTTCGCTCCTCGACCCGGCGCGAAAGCCCGGACAGCGATGGCCGTCCGGGTGGAACGGTGGTGGGGCGGTCGGGGTCCGGCACTCCCGGGAATCTCGGCCACCGACGTGCGGAATGTCCTCGATCGGGCGCGGTGGGCTCCGAACCCGCCCGGCGAGGCGTCCCGGTTGCGCCCCACGGACACTCCGAGACCGCCGAGGGGAGGTGAACACACATGACGAATCTCACGATGAGCCCGCAGCTGACGTTCGAAGAACTCGACGCACTCGAGCCGCCGAGCTGGGACAGCTTCTACCAGGGGGTCCTCGCCGGGCTCACGGTCGTCGGCATCGGCGTCGCGATCGCGACCTGACGCGCTGCGCCCGCCCGCGGCACGCCATCAGCCCTCACCCGCATGAAGGAGGTGACTTACACGTGACATCCACCCTCGACTTCATCGAACTCGACGCGCTGGACGCCCCCGACGACGGATGGGACTGGTTCCGCGGCTTCAGCTACGGAGTGGCCCTCGGATTCCTCGCCCTGTCCGCAACCTGAGCCGCCGCGAATGGTCGGGTTTCGCCATCCGATCCCTTTATGCACCCGAGGAGGTGACTCATGTCCAACGATCTCGCACTGCGCTTCGAGGAGCTCGACGAACTCGACGCCCCCCTGGAGTGGTGGCAGCACGCCAGCTACATCATCGCCATCGTCGCCGGGACGGTCGCCATCGCCACCTGACCCGTCGAGGGGGAGACGCCGCTCGCGTGTCCCCCTCGACGCTCCCCCTCGAACCAGAGAAAGAGGCTCTATGACCGCCCCGCTCACCGACTCCGTGTGTCATCGTCTGGCCGATGCCGGGTGTGTCGCCACACCGAGTGACCTCTACGCCGGCGACGGTGCCAGATTCTACGACGACCTCGTCGGCCCCGACCGGTCCGAGATCCGAGAGGTGCTTGACATCGCGCGCCGCGTCGGACCCGACGTGCTCGACCTCGCCGCCGGGAGCGGCCGGATCACGCTTCCGCTCGTCCGGACCGGCAAGCGCGTCACGGCGCTCGACCTCTCGACCGACATGCTGGCGCGTCTGCGCGCCGCGCTCCCCGCCGGAACGTCGTGCGACATCGTCGTCGCCGACATGTGCGACGTCGACCTCGGTCGTGACTTCGATCTCATCGTCCTCGCGGCGACCTCAATCACGCTGCTCGAGCCGACCGACCGCCATCGATTGCTCGCGACCGTACGACGCCATCTCGCGCCGCGCGGGTCGTTCGTGCTCTCGGTTGCCGCAACGGGTGCCGCGCGCGCGTTGCGACAACCCGCTGATCGCGAGATCACGGTCGGATCGCGCAGCTACCTCCAGTCGCAGCAGGTGGAGCCCGACGGCGCACGCCGGGTCGTCAATTGGATGCCGCTTCCGCTGCCGCCCTCGCCCGGTCCGGTGCCGGTGCTGACCACACGCCTGAACATCCTCGACGGGGCGGCTGTGACCCGCGAGTTGCGAGTCGCCGGCTTCTCGGCACCCGAGGTGATCCCGGTGGTGACGAACGGCGTACGCTCCGGCGAAGGTATGGTGCTGCTCCGCACCCGTCTCGATGACGGGACCGGCGATGCTGCGTGACGCCTTTGCCCCCGCCGATGCCCCTCCGCGGCTGGCCGACGCCGTGTGCATCGAGCCCGCAGCCGGTGGCGAGCACTGGCTCGTCAGCGTCGACGGCGTGCCCGTCTCGCGCGCCTCGTCGGCCGTCGCCGCGACGCTGCGCGCGATGGACGGGCGCACGAGCCTCGACGAGCTGCGTCGGCGGTTCGCGCCCGATCAGACGCGCGAAGAGTTCGCCGCGCTCGCGGACCGCTTTCGTCGCGCTGGTCTCCTGCAGGGCTCGGAACGCAGGACCGCGGGACGCATCGTGTACCGCCCGCCGCTGACGATTCAGTTCGCGACGCTGCGCGCCCCCCGGCTCTTCGACCGACTCCATTGGCTCGTCCGTCCATTGCTACGAGGGTGGGCGAGGTGGCCGCTGGCCGCGCTGATCGCGGGTGGGCTCGGCGCGCTCGGCCTGCAGGCCGCCGACGCGGTCGCCGCGCTGACGTCACCGCTGCCGCTGCTCGATGTCCTCGTCGTGGCCCTTGTGCTCATCGCCGCGACGTTCGTGCACGAGGGGGCACACGGAGTAGCCCTCACGCACGGCGGCGGCCGCCCCCGACGGGCCGGGGCAATGCTGTTATACCTCGGCCCGGCATTCTTCGTCGATGTCACGGACGCGTGGCGGCTGCCGTCCCGCGCCTCGCGCGTCGCGGTCGCGCTCGCCGGACCGGCCGTGCACGTCGCGATTGCTGCGGTCGCGGCGCTGGGCGCGCTCTTCGCACCCGATCCGGACGTCCGGCGCGCGCTCCTCGTCGTGAGCTGCGCGTGCCTCGCGGTCGTCGCTCTGAACCTGATCCCGTTCGTCCGCTTCGACGGCTACATCGCGCTGATGAGTGCACTGGACGAACCGAACCTCCGCTCGCGGACGATGGCGGATGCCGCGGCCTCCCTCCGTCGTTTGCTCTTCGGGGGCCCGCCTGCGCCGCGGGCTCTCGCCCGGTGGTGGAGCGTGCCTTTCGGCATCCTGAGCGCACTCGTGCCGACCGTGCTCGTCGTGGTCGCGATCGAACGGGCCCTTCATGCCTTGTCGGGGACGGGAGCGGTCGGCGCGTTCGTCGTTCTCGCACTGCCCGCTGCCGTGGCCGTCGCGGTCGGCGTCGTCGTGGCGCGATGGCTCGCGGCCGGTTGGACGCGAGGGCGGGGGCGAGCGCGGTTCGTGCTGGTGAGCACCGTCGTCGTCGCTGCCGTCCTCGGCATCGCGGGGGCGATCCCCGTCGACTCCACGCGGACGCTCGGCTTCACGGTGGCCGACAACCGCGTCGAGCTGCTGGCCCCCGTCGGCGCGACCGAGCCCGACGTCCTCTCCGGGGGAGAAGCCGTCGACCTGACGACCAGCGGCATCCTGGCCGACCTCGTTGTCGCGCGCGGAGTCGCCCGGCCCACCGCGCAGCGTGCGAGCAGCGCGCCGCTGACCGCGTTCTCACCGGTCGAGGTGCGCGGCGTGGAGGTGCCAGCCCGGGTGATCGGCACCGTCGACGTGTCCGCCCCCGGACTCCCCGCGTCCGGCCGTGCGATCGTCCACCTCGGGCCGCGGTCGCTGCTCGCGACGGTGTGGTCGAGTCACATCGTCGAGCCCGCTTCCGTTCTGTTCTCCCCCTTGGTCCCCCCGACGTCCGACACGAAAGAGTCACGATGACCGACCACGCCCTCGAGGTACGCCACCTCACCAAGACCTACAGTTCCCGTATCGCCGTCGACGACGTCTCGTTCGCTGTCCGTCGCGGCAGCATCGTGGGGCTGCTCGGACCGAACGGCGCCGGAAAATCCACGACGCTGCGCACGATCGTCGGACTGGCGGTGCCGACCCGCGGCGAGGCCCTCATCGACGGGATGCCGTTCGCCCGCCTCGCGCAGCCCTCGGCGCACATCGGTGTGCAGATGGACGGCTTCGGCTTCGAGGTCGGTATCACCGCGCGTCGACACCTCGAGATCGCGCGCCTCGCCGTCGGCGCGTCGCGGCACCGGGTTGACGAGGTTCTCGACGAGGTGGGGCTCACCGCCGACGCGCGTCGGCGTGTGAAGTCGTTCTCGACCGGCATGGTGCAGCGGCTCGGACTAGCCACGGCACTCATTGGGTCGCCGCGGACGCTCGTGCTCGACGAACCCTCGAACGGCCTCGACCCGGACGGCATCCGCTGGCTCCGCCGCTATCTCCGAGCGTTCGCGGACGCCGGTGGCACCGTTCTCGTCTCGAGCCACCAACTCGCCGAGCTCGAGAACACCGTCGACGAAGTCGTGATCCTCCGGCAGTCCGTCCTGTACTCGGGGGCCCTAAGCGACCTCGTGCGGGGCGACGGTGCCGCGTCGCTCGAGGAGCGCTACTTCGACCTCGTTGAGGGGCGTGACGCGTGATCGGCGTGATTCGCTCCGAAGTCCTCCGCGCGCACAGCGGTGCGAACACGCTCGCTGTCCTGCTTCTCGCGGCCTTCATCCCGGTGATCGTCCTGACCAGCGACGACACCCTCGGACGGATGACATCGATGGATGCCGCCACCGCGACGCAGCTTCTCCTTGCACCGCTCGCATGGTCATTCGTCGTGGCGGCCTTCAGCGGGGCCTTCGGGGTGACCCGGGAGTTCTACTACGGATCGATCGGCCGGTCGATCGCCCAGATCGGGTTCCGACGCGCGTTCTGGGGGAAGGCGGGCGGGGCAATCGGTGTCGCGATCGTCCTCACGGCCGGAATCGCTGCCGCGTGGTGCGGGGTCGCGGCGATCGTGCTCGACGTGAACGGTCTCGTGTTCACGCCGAGCGTCGAGGCCGTGCGCACCCTCCTCGGGGCGCTTCCCGGGGCCGTACTCGGCGCGATCATCGGGTCCGCGATCGGGTGGATCGTCGGCAACTACTACGCCGCCGCGGCCATCGTGCTGGCGGGGCCGATCGCGTTTGAGATGGCGTTCCTCGGCTCCGCGCCCGAGATCGCTCGCTTCTGCCCGGGGCTGTCGCTCGCCGCCCTCGCGTCGCCGAGCAATCACCCGGACTTGCTCGGCCCCGGGGCCGGACTCGCCGTGGGGTTGAGCTGGAGCCTCGTCTTGGTGGCCGTGGCCTGGTCCATCGGGCGTCGGCGGTTCCGATGAGCCGGCCCGCGACTTCGTTGCTCGGGCTCGGGCGGGCACTCCGGGCCCATGCTCGTGTGGCGGTCGGCGATCTGCCCCTCGCCTGGGTCTGTGCCGCCGCGATCGTGCTGTCCGCGTCGATCGGCGCGAGTGTGCCCGGTGACGTCGCCGCCGCTCCCGAGGCGGCCAAGGTCGCCATCGCCGCACCGCTGTCGACCGTGATCGCCGTCTATGCCGCCGTCATGGCAGCGATCTATGGCTCGTTTCGGTACACGGTCGATCGGCGCGGGGGCGTCGTCGCCCAACGCGCGACGCTTCAGCCGCGGCGGTGGGGTCTCGCGGCACGGGTCCCGTTCACCGCTGTCGGTGGCGCGCTCGTCGCGACGGCGGCACTCCTCGGCGGTCGCGTGGCGTTGGCCGCGGCGCTGGGCGCGCGCGGCCTCGAGCCCGCGACCGTTGGCACCGTCGCGATCGTCGGCGCCGCTGCGGCGGTGTGGGGACTCGGTGCGGGGCTGCTGGTGCAGGCGCACCTGCCGTCGCTGTTCGTGGCACCTCTGTCGCTCAGCGCGGCGCTCCTCGTCGCGCCACTCTGGCCCGCCGTCGCGCCATGGTGCCCATTACCGACCTTGCTGCGCGCTGCCGGGCTCGACCTCGCACCGCTCGGGATCGACGCCGCCGTCGGTCCGGCACGGGGCGTGGCTGTGGCTGTGGCCGCGGCATGGCTCGCGGCCGCCCTCGCCGCGGGAACCGTCTCGTTCCTTCGCCGCGACCTCCGATGATCCGGGCCGCCGCGCGGCGTGCAGACGCGCGGAAGCCGCGTCCCCGCCGTCACACGCTGACGCGCGCGATCACCTCGCCGTACTCGGTCTCGCCGACGGGCTGGAAACCCACGCGCTGGAAGAAGGCCTCGGGGCCGCCGACGCCGGGCTCGTAGATGACGTCGACGTGGTCCATGCCGCGCTCGCGCGCCTCGGCGAGCACCGCGGCGATCGCGTAGCTGCCGACGCCGCGGCCCTGCTCATCGGCGTCGACGTTGATGCGCCACAGAACGGAGCGGAAGTGCTCTTCGTGCGCCTCGGGATCGAAGTTGGCGCTGACGAAGCCCACGACCTCGTCTCCGTCGAGCACCACGCGCTGCCACGACGTCGAGGGGTTCATGACGGTGGCGGCGATGCCGTAGCTCACCGGTGCCAGGAACTGTTCCTGTCCGGGCTTCAACGACAGCGTGTTGACCGCCACGATCGTGGCGGCGGACAGTTCGACGAGACGAAGGTCGGCCATGCGCCCAGGCTATCGGGACTGCGGGGGTGTGCAACCTTGGGGATGCCGCAGAGTCACGGACGAAACCCGCAAGCGGCCATCGCGACGACCACCGAATTATCTTGACATCAAGAGACTTTGCCGAGGTGCGATAGGCTGAAACCACACCCTGGCCGCCTCTACGGAGAGATCTGACGTGCCCGATTCCACCATCATCTACACGTACACCGACGAGGCGCCGGCTCTCGCCACCGCGTCGTTCCTGCCCATCGTGCAGGCCGTCACGAAGCAGGCGGGGGTCGACGTCGAGACCCGCGACATCTCGCTCGCCGGCCGCATCCTCGCGGCCTTTCCCCAGCGCCTCACCCCTGAGCAGCAGGTGGGCGATGCGCTCGCCGAGCTCGGCGGTCTCGCGACGCTGCCCGAGGCGAACATCATCAAGCTGCCGAACATCTCGGCATCCATCCCGCAGCTCAAGGCCGCGATCGCCGAGCTCCAGTCGCAGGGCTACGACATCCCCGACTACCCGGACGAGGCGTCGAGCGTCGAAGACAAAGACGTGCGCGCGCGCTACGACCGCATCAAGGGCTCCGCGGTGAACCCCGTGCTGCGCGAGGGCAACAGCGACCGTCGTGCACCCCTCGCCGTGAAGAATTACGCCAAGAAGCACCCGCACCGCAACAAGCCGTTCGGCGAGGGCTCGAAGACCCGCGTCGCCACGATGGGCCACGACGACTTCTTCTCGAACGAGAAGTCGGTCGTGATCGCCGACGACGACGTCCTGTCGATCCAGCACATCGCCACCGACGGCACCGTGACCACGCTCAAGGAGGGACTGAAGGTCCTGCAGGGTGAGATCGTGGATGCCACCTTCCTCTCGGCCGCGGCCCTCGACGCGTTCCTCGCGGACACGCTCGAGCAGGCGAAGGCCGACGACGTGCTCTACTCGGTGCACCTCAAGGCCACGATGATGAAGGTCAGCGACCCGATCATCTTCGGCCACGTCGTGAAGGCCTTCTTCGCCGATGTCTTCGACCGTCACGGCGACGCCCTCGCGGCCGCCGGTCTGACCCCCAACGACGGTCTCGGCTCGATCCTCGCGGGTCTGGCGAACGTCGAGGGCGGCGACGCCATCGCCGCCGAGATCCGTGACGCCCTGGCATCCGGCCCCCGCCTGTCGTACGTCAACAGCGACAAGGGCATCACCAACCTGCACGTTCCGTCCGACGTGATCGTGGATGCCTCGATGCCGGCCCTCGTGCGCAACGGTGGCAAGCTGTGGGGCGTCGACGGGGGAGAGGACGACACCCTCGCCGTCATCCCCGACTCCTCGTACGCCGGTGTCTACCAGGCGACGATCGAGGACGTCATCGCCAACGGTCCGCTCGACCCCGCGACCATCGGTTCGGTGCCGAACGTCGGGCTCATGGCGCAGGCCGCCGAGGAGTACGGCAGCCACGACAAGACCTTCGAGATCGCCGCGCCGGGCCGCGTGCAAGTCGTCGCCTCGAACGGCGACGTGCTGCTCGAGCACGAGGTGAACACGGGCGACATCTGGCGCGCGACCCAGACCAAAGACGTGGCTGTGCGCGACTGGGTGAAGCTCGCCGTGACCCGCGCCCGCGCGACCGGCGCGCCCGCCGTGTTCTGGCTCGACCAGAACCGCGCCCACGACCGCAACCTCATCGCCAAGGTGCGCGAGTACCTCGCCGACCACGACACTGAGGGCCTCACGATCGAGATCCTCGCGCCCGCCGAGGCGACGACGTACTCGCTCGAGCGCATCCGCCGCGGCGAGGACACCATCTCGGTCACCGGCAACGTGCTGCGCGACTACCTCACCGACCTGTTCCCGATCCTCGAGGTGGGCACGAGCGCCAAGATGCTCTCGATCGTCCCGCTCCTCGCGGGCGGTGGCCTGTTCGAGACCGGCGCCGGCGGCTCGGCACCCAAGCACGTGCAGCAGCTCGTCGAGGAGGACTACCTCCGCTGGGACTCGCTCGGTGAGTTCTTCGCCCTCGCGGCGTCTCTCGAGCACCTCGCCGACACCACGGGCAACGAGCGCGCTCGTGTCCTCGCCGAGACCCTGGATGCCGCGACCGGCACGTTCCTCGAGAACGACAAGTCGCCCGGCCGTGCTCTCGGCACGATCGACAACCGCGGCAGCCACTTCTACCTCGCGCTGTACTGGGCGCAGGAGCTGGCGAAGCAGACGAAGGATGCCGACCTCGCCGCGGTCTTCGCGCCGGTTGCCGAGAAGCTGGCGGCCGAGGAGCAGACCATCGTGTCCGAGCTCAACGCGGTCCAGGGCCATCACGCCGAGATCGGTGGGTACTACCGTCCCGACACCGCGCTCGTCGAGAAGGTCATGCGCCCGTCCGCGACGCTGAACGCGGTGGTCGACGCGCTGCGCTGAGCCGCTCACACGCTGAACCCGGGAGGGGCGGATGCCACTGGCATCCGCCCCTCTGCCGTCGCGACGCGCCCCCGCGCGGGATCGTGTCGGCGTCCCACGGCCCGCCGGGACCGGTCGAGTGTCCAAGACACGCCGTAACGGCCGCCCCGATTACGGCGTGTCTTGGACACTCAACGGGGGCTGCTCGGGCCCGGGGTGCGGGCGCGGAGACGACGAAGGGGGCGGATGCCATGGCATCCGCCCCCTCGCGTGTCCGGGCTCAGTAGTGGACCGAGACCTCGGTGCCGCGGTACGCCCAGTCGTAGAGCTCCTTCGCGGCGGAGATCGTCATGTTGATGCAACCGTGGCTCATCGGCGTGCCGAAGTTGTTGTGCCAGTACGTGCCGTGGAAGCCCTCGTCACCGTTGAAGTACGAGACCCAGGGAACGTCCTTCGTGCAGTAGTCGTAGCCGGGGACGCAACCCATGTCCTGCATCGACGTCTTCCAGCCGATGCGGAACTCGCCGGTGTGGGTGGCGTGCTCGCTCGTGCCCGACGAGATCGACCAGGAGCGGTAGACCTGGCCGTTCTGCCAGAGCGTCGTGGTCTGCGTGCTGAGGTTGACGTCGATCCAGCGCTCGGTCTTCGTCGTCTCGAACGGCGTCTCGCTCACGGTCAGAGCGAATCGTCCATTGCCCTCGGCGAGCTGCGAGGCGAAGGCCGCGGCGATCCCCGCGGTGTCGCCGAGCGCGCGCCCGGTCTGGCCCTCGGTGTTCGTGTGGATGACCTCGCCACCCTTGTCCACGATCACGTCCGCGTTCACCGCGCCGCGGTTGACGGCCGCGGGGAGGCCCGCGACGGCCTGCTGGATCGCCGCTTCGTCGGCGGAGATCGCGAAGTCACCCTTGCCGTCGGGCGTGATCGTGAGCCACGATGCGGCGGTGGCCCGGTCGATGGGGACCGTGCGCTCGTCGCCGACGTAGAACCCGGCGTTGTCGAGGATGCCGTTCAGCTGCGCGACGGCCGCGTCGGCCTCTTCGGTGGTGACCGGGGCCTCGACCGGGACGACGCCCGCCTGCGCGGTGGTGCTGACCGTTCCGGCGTCGAAGGCGCTCTGGAGGGCGGCGGTGACCGCGGCCGGGTCGATGCCCTCACCGGGCTGCGCGGGAGTGGAGACGTAGGACTGCGATCCGGCGTCGAACGCGACGGTGGCGTCGACCGGGGCCTTGTAAGTGTCGGGTGCGAGGTCGCGCAGCGCCGCTGCCGCCTTGGCGGGGTCGACGTTGATCGAGACGCCCGTGCCCGCGGGGAACCACGACGAAGGCTTCCACATCGGGTTTTCGGCGAACGCCTTGTCTGCGATGGCCTGGGCGTCGACCGTGGCACCGAGCTCGGCACCCGTGACGGTGACGGAGCCCGCCGGGCTCTCGACCGCGACGGTCGTCTGCGAGAGGCGGTCGGAGATGGCCTGGGCCGCAGCTCCCGCCGTGAGGCCGCCGATCTGCACGCCCGCGACGGAGGCTCCGGGGGCGATGAGCACGAAAGAGGCCGCCAGCAGCGCGACGGCCGTCGCGCCGGCCGGGATGCCGATCCACAGGCCCGATCGGTTCTTGCGCTTCTTCGGCTCGGGCGGTGCCCACGCGTACGTCGCGCCGTCGGTGCTGTTCGCGCCGTCGGTCATAAGTCAAACCCCCCGATAGTCAGTCTTCTCATGGTAAAGGCGAGTGTTGCGTGTGCGCCGTGAGCTTTATCACGGTCTTATCACGTCGCGGGGCGACGCAGTTCGGGGGCTCGCGGCAGCGTCCACCGGACGGGTGTCAGGCGGCGAAGACCTTGCCCGGATTCAGGATGCCGAGGGGGTCGAACACCCGAGCGATCTCGCGCTGCAGCTGCCACTGATCGTCCCCGAGCTCGTCGGCGAGCCAGCGGCGCTTGAGCACGCCGATCCCGTGCTCGCCGGTGAGCGTTCCACCGAGCGCCAGCGCCGCGCGGAACACCTCTTCGGCCGCCTCCCACACGATCGGGGGCACGTCGGGGCCGTCGAAGACGAAGTTCGGGTGCAGGTTGCCGTCGCCGGAGTGCGCGACGGTCGGGATGACGAGGCCGTACTTCCGCTCGATTCGTGCGATCTCGTCGAACATCGCGGGCAGGGCGCTGCGCGGCACCGACACGTCTTCGATGAGGGTGGTCCCGAGAGACTCCATGGCGGCGTGCATCGATCGGCGCACGGCGAGAAGCTCCTCGCCCTCGGCATCGTCGGCGGCGACGGACACCGTCCCTCCGGCCGCGGTCAGAACTTCGGCGATCGTGCGCGCCTCGGCAGCGGCGACCGGACCGTCGGTCTGGATGGTCAGCTGAGCCGCGCCCGGCGGCGGTTCGGGAAGCGACAGGAGGCGGTGCACGGCGGCGAGGCACCTGGCATCCATCAGCTCCATGATCGCGGGCTGGACTCCGGATGCCGTCACCGCGGCGGAGGCCACAGCGGCGGCGCGCACCCCGTCGAACAGGGCGGTGAGGGTGACGCGCTCGCCCTCGACGAGACGTCGGAGCTTGAGAGTCGCGCCCACCACCACGCCGAGGGTGCCCTCGGAGCCGATCACGAGAGAGGTGAGGTCGAGGCCCGTGACGCCCTTCACGCTGCGATGGCCGAGGTGCATCAGCCGACCGTCGGCGAGCACGAGGTCGACGCCGAGCACCGCGTCGCGCACGACGCCGTACTTCGCGCAGAGCAGGCCGCCGGCACCGGTGGCGATGTTGCCACCGACCGTCGAGATGGCCCGGCTCGCGGGGTCGGGAGCCCACCACACCCCGTGCGACTCGAGAAGGGCGTTGAGCTCGGCGTTGACGATGCCCGGCTCGACCACCGCGAGGAGGTCGTCGGGGCGCACCTCGAGGAGACGGTCCATGCCGCGCAGCGAGAGGGCGATCTCACCGCCCCCGGTGTTCGCTCCGCCCGCGAGGCCCGTCCCTGCACCGCGCGGCACCACGGGGGTCCGCGTCGCGGTCGCGATGCGCATGACCGCCTGCACGTCGGAGACGGATGCCGCGTGCACGACGGCCAGGGGCGTGCCGTCGGAGGCATGGCCCGACTTGTCGGCGCGGACGGCAGCCAGAGCGTCGGCGGAGGTGTCGACGCGGTCGCCGAGCTCGGCGCGGAGAAGCGCGAGCGTCGCGTCCGCCGCATCGCGCGCGGGAGTCGCCGCCGCGCCGTCGGCGCTCACGCCAGGCGCCGCCGGCCGTTCAGCGCGCCGAGGACCACGGCGACGATCGCGAAGCCGAGGCCGATCCACGCCTGGCCCATGCTCCACCACGCGACGGTGGCGGCGGCATAGACGAAGAGCTCGACGAGCGCGCGGATGAAGGGGTGCACCGCGAGCACCGCGCGCGGCGACACGAACAGTGCCCAGACCAGGATCGCGAGGAGGGGGGCGCCGATCCCGGCGACGATGTTCCACGGCAGCGGCCACGCGGTGAAACCCCAGATCGCGAGGGTCACGAACGCGAAGATCCCGCAGAGCACGCTGCCGATCTCGATCGCGGTCGGACGCGGGCGCATGCCCGGAGCGAGCGGTGCCTGCGCGCGGACGTTGGGGGAGTCGGTCACCCCGCCATTTTACGCGGGCGCCGCGCCGCGGCATCCGGGATCGCTCACCGTCGAGCCGATCGCGGTGCAACCGGGGTCCCCCGAGCCCGCGCGGGCCCCTGAGCATGTAGAGGTCCCTGAGCCCGTCGAGGTCCCTGAGCCCGTCGAGGTCCCTGAGCTTGTCGAAGGGACCGGACCCACGCGGACCCCGGTGGCTTCGACGAGCTCAGCCACCTCTCCTTCGGGCAGAACCTGCGGGGCCCCGGTGGCTTCGACGAGCTCAGCCATCTCTGCTTCACGCGGAACCTGTGGAGGAACAGTGGATGCCGGAACACGAGGGATGCGGACACCTTTACCCGCTAAAGTGGCACCGTCGCGACTGGCGTTGAGGTGGGACACCACCGGGGAGCGACCGCTTGACGGTATTCGACCGCACGCCTGGGTCGATGCGGTATCTCCGCGGACTCGCCGAGTCCGTGGCATCCGGAACCATCGTCAAGGAGATCGCATGACCGATCCGTACTTCAACGCCCCCCTCTCCGAGGTCGACCCCGAGATCGCCGAGGTGCTCGAGCGCGAGCTGAACCGTCAGCGCGGATTCCTCGAGATGATTGCGTCGGAGAACTTCGTTCCCGTCTCGGTGCTGCAGTCGCAGGGCTCGGTGCTGACCAACAAGTACGCCGAGGGCTACCCGGGTCGCCGCTACTACGGCGGCTGCGAAGAGGTCGACGTCGCCGAGTCGCTCGCGATCGAGCGGGCGAAGCAGCTGTTCGGTGCCGAGTTCGCGAACGTCCAGCCCCACTCGGGTGCCTCCGCAAACGCCGCCGTGCTGCACGCGATCGCGCGCCCCGGCGACACGCTGCTCGGCCTCGCCCTCGACCAGGGCGGCCACCTGACGCACGGCATGAAGATCAACTTCTCGGGCCGTCTCTACGACATCGTCGCCTACGGCGTCGACCCCGAGACCAGCGTCATCGACATGGACGAGGTGCGCCGCCTCGCCGTCGAGCACAAGCCGAAGGTCATCATCGCCGGCTGGTCGGCCTACCCGCGTCAGCTCGACTTCGCGGCCTTCCGCGCGATCGCCGACGAGGTGGGCGCGCTGCTGTGGGTCGACATGGCGCACTTCGCCGGTCTCGTCGCCGCGGGCGTTCACCCGAGCCCCATCCCGCACGCGCACGTCGTCTCGACCACCGTGCACAAGACGATCGGGGGCCCCCGCTCGGGCCTCATCCTCACCAACGACGCCGACATCGCCAAGAAGATCAACACCGCGGTCTTCCCCGGGCAGCAGGGCGGCCCGCTCATGCACGTGATCGCCGCGAAGGCGACCGCGTTCAAGCTCGCGATGACGCCGGAGTTCAAGGAGCGCCAGGAGCGCACCCTCCGCGGTGCGGCGATCCTCGCGGACCGTCTCACCCAGGACGAGGTCAAGAACGCCGGCATCGCCGTGCGCTCGGGCGGCACCGACGTGCACCTCGTGCTCGTGGACCTCCGCGAGGCCGAGATCGACGGCAAGCAGGCCGAAGACCTGCTGCACGACATCCACATCACGGTCAACCGCAACGCGGTGCCGAACGACCCGCGTCCGCCGATGGTGACCTCGGGCCTGCGCATCGGCACCCCGGCGCTCGCGACCCGCGGCTTCGGCGATGCCGAGTTCACCGAGGTGGCCGACATCATCGCCCTCGCGCTGATCCCCGGTGCCGACGTCGAGGCCCTGCGCGCGCGTGTGGCGAAGCTGACCGACGCGTTCCCGCTGTACCCCGACCTGCAGCAGTGAGCCCCGCCGGGGCGGGGCCGTCGTCGCGGCGGTCCCGTCTCGGCATCCGGTGCTCGCGTCCTGCGGGTGGCCGCCAGGCCCACGCATAAACGCGATCCACGCGCGGAAACACGGGGACAGCGCGTTTACGTGAGTGGATGGCGTTTATGCGTCACGGAGGGCTCGGGATCGCGGCTCCTCGGGTCGAGGCGCGGCCATCGCCCGCCCCCGGGTGGTCCGCAACCCGTACCGCCCCGATCACCCACGCATAAACACGATTCGCGCACAGAAACACGCGCAGCGCGCGTTTATGTGAGCAGGAAGCGTTTATGCGTGGGCACACCCCGCACGACCCATCGACACCCAGGAAGAGGGATGCCATGACGGCGACGATTCTCGACGGTAAGGCCGCGTCGGCGGCGATCAAGGCGGAGCTCACCGAGCGCGTCGCCGCTCTGCGGGAGAAGGGGATCGTTCCGGGCATCGCGACGGTGCTCGTCGGAGCCGACCCCGCCTCGCAGCTGTACGTCGGCATGAAGCACAAGCAGTCCGAGGCCATCGGCATGAACTCGATCCAGGTCGAACTGCCCGCGGAGTCCACCCAGGAAGAGGTCGAGGCCGTCATCGACCGCCTCAACGCCGACCCCGCCTGCCACGGCTACATCGTGCAGCTGCCGTTGCCGAAGCACATCGACACCGATGCGATCCTCGAGCGCATCGATCCGGCCAAGGATGCCGACGGCCTCCACCCCACGAACCTCGGGCGCCTCGTGCTCAACGTCAACGCGCCGATCCTCACGCCCCTGCCGTGCACCCCACGCGGTGTGATCGAGCTGCTGCTGCGCAACGACTACGACCTGAAGGGCAAGGAGGTCGTGGTCGTCGGCCGCGGCGTCACGATCGGGCGTTCGATCGGCCTGCTGCTGACGCGTCGCGAGATCAACGCCACCGTGACGCTGACCCACACGGGTACGGCCGACCTCGCGAAGCACCTGCGTGAGGCGGATGTCATCGTGGCCGCCGCGGGCGTGAAGCACATCGTGCGTGCCGAAGACGTCAAGCCGGGTGCCGCCGTGCTCGACGTGGGCGTGACGCGCGAGACCGACCCCGAGACCGGGAAGTCCCGCGTCTACGGCGACGTGCACCCCGACGTGGCCGAGGTCGCCGGGTTCGTCTCTCCGAACCCGGGCGGTGTCGGGCCGATGACCGTCGCTCTGCTCATGACCAACGTCGTCGAGGCCGCGGAGCGCGCCGCCGCGGTCTGACGGTGAACGGGGTGCGACCGCCGAGCGAACGGACGGAGCGCTGCGTGCAAGGGCTGGGCAGGATCGCTCTCGCCGTGGGATCGTATGTGCATGACTGAGTCCGTGCTGAACGACCTCCTCCGCCGCGTCACCGACAGCGGCCTGCTCGACGACGCCCAGATCGACGAAGACAGCGTCATCGGTGTCGGACACCTGGATGCCGCCGGCGTCGAGGTGGAGGTCGACCTCGACCCCGAGATCGACGACGAGGACGAGCCCGACCTCGACGGCATCCTGACCAATCTCAAAGACATCCTCGCGGTGACCGAGGACCGTTGGAGCGCGATCGTCGACGAGATCGCCACCGAGATCGAGGAAGCGGTCGACGATGACGAGCTGAGCGCGGACATCGACCTGCGCACCGACCTCGAGGCGATCGGCGTGGGCGTCTTCGCCGATGCGATCATCGTCGTCTTCGCGGGGGAGACGGCGTTCCCCGACGCGCTCGTGCACGTGCAGCTCACGCCCGAACTCGAGGTCGAGGACATCGAGATCATCGGCGACGACGACGAGGACGACGACGAAGACTGAGGCGTGGCGAAGACTGAAGCGTGACGAAGGGGGCCGGACGGATCGTCCGGCCCCCTTCGCGTGTCCGCGGGACGGCGCGTCGCTCAGGCCGCGGTGGCGCCGAGCGTGCTCTCCATCGCCGTGATGCGGCCGCGCTCGTCGAAACGGAAGGTCATCGAGCCCGTGGCATCCTGGACGGTCGCGCCTGAGAAGGCGTCGTCGGCCCAGTGCAGCGTCCACCCGGCGAGGCGCGCCAGATCCCACACCGAGCTGCGGGGGTCGGCGGGCGTCGTGGATGCCAGGATGCGCGGCATCCGAATTCCGGCGTGCGCGACTGTCAGGGGCGGCAGCGGAGCGTCGAGCAGAAGGACCGCGCGCGTTCCCGCGTCGCCGATCGGCGCCGAGTAGTACGGGGAGCGGCCGGTCACCTCGACCGCGACTCCGGCGATGACGTGGGAGGCTTCGGCGATCCACTCGGCGTCTCCGGCCGCGTCGGCGGGAAACGGGGCCTCGGGGGACGACAGTTCGGCGATGCCGTGCTCCTGCCCGTACGCGCGTAGGAGCGCGGCGGGGTTCTGGTCGCCGCCGCCGTTCGGGTGCGCCCAGCCCCACAGCACCGAGCGCGGCCCCGGCGCGATCGAGGCGACGAGGTGCGCGCGGGCGACGAGCGTGCGGTTCGGGTCGACGAGCGCGCTGAAGGTCAGGGTGCCCGCCGCGAGGTCGGTGTCCCAGCGGTGAGGGCCGAGGGCGTCGGCGGCGGTGCCGAGGTCGTCTTGCCGCAGGGCCGTGAAGAACGCGGCACGATCGGCGAGGGGTTGCAGCGCGGGGAACGTCGTCATGTGCTCACCCTAGGGACGGACCCTTGGTGCGAGGTCTCAATAGCTTGCGCGTTCGCCGGTCTCCGGGGCGGCGAACCGCTGCGCGAGGGCCTCCGACGCGCGCGCGAGAAGGGCGACGTCCGCTCCGACCGCGACGAAGTCGGCTCCTGCGTCGAGGTACGCCTCGGCCACGGCGGGATCGAAGGCGTTCACGCCGACGGGGGTCCCGGCATCCTGTCCCGCGGCGAACACGGCGTGGACCGCGGCGACGACGTCGGGATGCGACTGCTGACCGAGAAGGCCCATGGATGCCGACAGGTCGGAGGGGCCGACGAAGATGGCATCCACTCCCTCGACGGCGGCGATCTCGGCCGCGGCGGCGACTCCGGCGGTGGTCTCGATCTGGACGGTGAGCGAGACGTGCTCGGTCGCACCCGTGAGATAGCCGTCGACGCGGTTCCAGCGGGCGCTGCGGGCGAGGGCACTGCCGACCCCGCGGATGCCTGTCGGCGGGTACCGGGTCGCGGCGACGGCGGCGCGGGCCTCGTCCGCCGACGACACCATCGGCACGATGAGGTTCTGCGCCCCGAGGTCGAGCACCTGCTTGATCATGACGGGGTCGTTCCACGGCACGCGGACGACCGGGGTCACGGGGTACGCCGCGCTCACCTGCAGGAGCGTGAGCACGGTCTCGAGCGAGGTGGCCGAGTGCTCCATGTCGAGCAGCAGCCAGTCCAGCCCCGAGCCCGCGGCGATCTCCGCGG
Organism: Microbacterium sp. SORGH_AS_0969; assembly: GCF_030818255.1. NCBI lineage: Bacteria > Bacillati > Actinomycetota > Actinomycetes > Micrococcales > Microbacteriaceae > Microbacterium > Microbacterium sp. SORGH_AS_0969. The sequence goes on along the minus strand of NZ_JAUTAG010000001.1, from coordinate 351,609 downwards.
CGACGGCACTGCCCGAACACACCCACATCCCCGCGAGGGGGCGGTCGGATGCCGCGAGAGCCGCGCGGAAGGTCGGGTTCAGACGAAGCGGCACGAGATCGTTCCCATCGGTCCGTAGTCGCAGAGCACGTCGTCGCCCCGCGACACCCACATCGGGCGCGTGAACGATCCTGCCAGGATGATCTCGCCCGCCTCCAGGCGCGCGCCGTGCTGGTGGAACTTGTTGGCGAGCCACGCGACGCCGGTGGCGGGGTGGCCGAGGACGCCCGCGGCGACGCCGGTCTCTTCGATCTCGCCGTTGCGGCTGAGCACGCCCGGCACCCACCGCAGGTCGATCTCGTCGGGGCGCTTGCGGACGTCGCCCAGCACCATGGCGCCGTACGCGGCGTTGTCGCTGATCGTGTCGACGATCGTGCGGCCCTCGAGCTCGATGTGGGAGTTCAGCACCTCGAGTGCGGGCACGGCGTAGTCGATCGCCGCGAGGGCGTCGCCGAGCGTGCAGTCGGGGCCCTCGAGCGGTTCCTTGAGCACGAAGGCGAGCTCGACCTCGATCCGGACGTTCGAGAAGTGATCGACCGGGATCTCGTCGCCCGAGCGGTAGACGGTGTCGTCGAACATCACGCCGTAGTCGGGCTCGGTGATCCCCGTCGCCTGCTGCATCGCCTTGGAGGTCAGACCAATCTTGCGCCCCACCAGCGTTCGCCCCGCGGCGAGCTGCGTGTCGCGCCAGCGGCCCTGGATCCGGTACGAGTCGTCGACCGTGGCATCCGGGAATCTCGCCGTGATGCGCGGGATCACCGAATGGGTGCGGCCGGCCTCGGCGAGCTCGGCCGCGATGGCGTCGAGCTGTGCGTCGGTGAGCATGGTGTCCTTCCTGGAGGTCGGTGGAACCGGGCGTGTCCCCCTTTGTGCAGATTTCCGTGGTGATTTCGGCACGAAGTGGGACATGGGTCGAGGGGGTGGGGGGAGGTGCGCGCTGCGTGTCCCACTTCGTGCAGGTTCTGGAGGTGGTTCCTGCACAAAGTGGGACATGCCTGGACGCTGCGGGGGAGGCGGGTCAGAGCTGGTTGCCGAGCTTGAACTCGGATCCGGATGCCTCGTCCTCGGGCGGGCGCGTGTAGCTGAAGCCGTCGGCGCCGATCGTGACCGCCATCTCGCTCGAGTGCTCGCGGGCGCGCACGGGCTGCGGGTTGCCGTCGAGGTCGAGCACGAGCGAGCCGTCGGTGTACCAGGACGGCACGACCGGGTTTCCCCACCAGTCACGGCGCTGGTTGTCGTGCACGTCCCAGGTGATGACGGGGTTGTCGGGATCGCCGGTGTAGTAGTCCTGCGTGTACACCTCGACGCGATGCCCGTCGGGGTCGCGCAGGTAGAGGTAGAACGCGTTCGAGACGCCGTGGCGGCCGGGGCCGCGCTCGATGGCATCCGAACGGCGGAGGGCACCGAGCTTGTCGCAGATCGCCAGGATGTTGTGCTTCTCGTGCGTGGCGAAGCACACGTGGTGCATCCGCGGGCCGTCGCCGCCGGTTATGGCGGTGTCGTGCACGGTGGGCTTGCGGCGCATCCAGGCGGCGTACACCGTGCCCTCTTCGTCTTGGATGTCCTCGGTCACGCGGAAGCCCAGCGCCTGCATGAAGTTCACCGCGCGGGGGACGTCGGGCGTGATCTGGTTGAAGTGGTCGAGGCGCACGAGCTCGCCGGGGGAGTGCAGGTCGTAGCGCCACGACAGGCGCTCCTGGTGCTCGGTGTCGAAGAAGAACTCGTACGGGAAGCCGAGCGGGTCTACGACGCGGACGGAGTCACCGATGCCCTTCGTGAACCCGTTCGGCGCGCGGCGCACGTCGCAGCCGAGCTCCTCGTAGAACGCGACCGCCTTGTCGAGGTCGTCGGCGGAGCGCACGCGGTACGAGAACGCGGCCACGGCGGCGACGGGGCCTTTGCGCAGGACGAGGTTGTGGTGGATGAACTCCTCGGTCGAGCGGAGGTAGATCGCCTCGTCGTCCTCCTCGGTGACGTGCAGCCCGAGGATGTCGACGTAGAAGACACGGGATGCGGCGAGGTCGGTGACCACGAGCTCCATGTACGCGCAGCGGAGGATGTCGGGCGCGGGGGGCCGTCGGGGTGGGGATGGGGTCGTCCGAGACGATGGGGGCTTCCTGGGTCACCCAGAAGCCGGAGGAGGTCTTCTCTTCTTCGGTGTGCTTTGCCATGGGGTCGCGTCCTTGCGTGGGGTGTTCTGCGGGTCGGGGGTGGCTTCGACAGGCTCAGCCACCGGTGGTCGGGCTCAGCCACCGGTTTCGGTGGAGGTCCCTGAGCCTGTCGAAGGGACCGGTCGTTCTGCGGGTCGGCGGTGGCTTCGACAAGCTCAGCCACCGACCACCGGCCGCCGGGCTCAGTGCGCCGACGCCTTGCCGAACGTCGGGTTGTGGGCGGGACCGAGCGTGATGTGCACGGCCTGCTGGTCGGTGTAGAAGTCGATCGAGCGGTAGCCGCCCTCGTGGCCGAGACCCGAGGCCTTCACCCCGCCGAAGGGGGTGCGGAGGTCGCGGACGTTGTTGGAGTTCAGCCACACCATGCCGGCCTCGACGTTCTGCGCGAACAGGTGCGCGCGCTTGAGGTCGTTCGTCCACACATAGGCGGCGAGACCGTACTTCGTGTTGTTCGCGAGGGCCAGAGCCTCTTCGTCGGTGTCGAAGGGCGTGATCGCGACGACCGGGCCGAAGATCTCCTCCTGGAAGATCCGCGCGTCGGGAGCGACGTCGGCGAACACCGTGGGGCGGACGAAGTTGCCCTCGGGGAACTCGTCCGGGCGGCCGCCACCGGCGACCAGACGTCCCTCGGTCTTGCCGAGCTCGACGTACGACATGACCTTCGCGTAGTGCTCGGGGTGCACGAGTGCACCGACCTCGGTCGCGGGGTCGTCGGGGTAGCCGACCTTCACGCGGTCCGCCTGCGCCGCGTACCGCTCGACGAACGCGTCGTAGACCTCGCGCTGGACGAGGATGCGGCTGCCCGCGGTGCAGCGCTCGCCGTTGAGCGAGAACACCCCGAAGATGGTCGCGTCGATCGCGGCGTCGAGGTCGGCATCCGCGAAGACGATCGCGGGGCTCTTGCCGCCGAGCTCCATCGACAGGCCCTTGAGGTACGGCGCGGAGTTCGCGAAGATCAGCGACCCGGTGCTGCTCTCGCCGGTGAACGAGATGAGCGGCACCTCGGGGTGCTTCACGAGCGCGTCGCCGGCGTCTTCGCCGAGGCCGTTGACGAGGTTGAACACGCCCTCGGGGAGGCCCGCCTCCTCGAAGATCCCGGCCCACAGGGATGCCGACAGCGGGGTGAACTCGGCCGGCTTGAGCACCACGGTGTTGCCGGTGGCGAGCGCGGGGCCCAGCTTCCACGATTCGAGCATGAAGGGCGTGTTCCATGGCGTGATGAGGCCGGCGACGCCGATCGGCTTGCGGTTGACGTAGTTGAGCTGGCGACCGGGCACCTTGAAGGCGTCATCGGTCTGGGCGACGATCAGGTCGGCGAAGAAGCGGAAGTTCTCGGCCGCGCGGCGGGCCTGTCCGAGCGCCTGCGTGATCGGCAGGCCCGAGTCGAACGACTCGAGCTCGGCGAGGCGCTCGTCGCGCGACTCGACGATGTCGGCGATGCGGTGCAGCACCCGCGAGCGTTCGCGCGGGAGCATGCGCGGCCACGGCCCCTCGGTGAAGGCCTTGCGGGCGGCGGCGACGGCGAGGTCGATGTCGGCCTTTTTGCCCGCGGCTGCCGTGACGTAGGTCTGGTTGGTCACCGGGTCGAGCACGTCGAACGTGTCGCCGTCGACCGAGTCGACGAAGGAACCACCGATGTAGTGCTGGATGCGCTCGGGCAGGTCGGCGGGAATACGGCGGGTCATACGAACTCCTTCTTTGGAGGGGCGGATGCCGATGGCATCCGGAATCAGAAAGCGGGCAGGCCGAGCACCTGATCGGGGTGCTCGTGGATCATGTAGGCGTCGAGGGTCGCGGAGCGGTGCCGGCGCGAGGCCTTCTCGATCTCGGCGAGCGGCGCGCCCCTCTCGATGAGGACGAGGATGTTCTCGTGCTCGCGCACCGACTCGGCCGCGCGACCGGGCACGAAGCTGAAGGTGGAGTCGCGCAGGTGCCCGAGGCGCGCCCACTCGGCCTGGACGAGCTCGAGCATGCGGGGGTTCGCGCACTTCTCGAAGAGGATCGCGTGGAACTCCTGGTTCAGCGCGGTGAAGGCGCGGGGGTCGAAGTGCGCGAGCGTCTCGACCATCAGCTCGTTCACCTGGCGGGCGCGGCGCACGTCGTCGGTCGTGAGCGCACGCGCCGACAGCGCGGTCGCCGCCCCCTCCAGGATGCTGAGCGACTGCATGCTGAAGCGGTAGGCGGTGTCGTCGACCATCGACACCCGCGCGCCCACGTTGCGCTCGAACATCACCAGGCCCTCGGCCTCGAGCTGACGGATCGCCTCGCGCACCGGCACGACGCTCATGTCGAGTTCTGCGGCGATCGAGCCGAGCACGAGGCGATAGCCGGGGGTGAAGTCTTGCGACGCGATGCGGTCTTTGATCCAGTGGTAGGCCTGCTGCGACTTGCTTCTGCTCGCCGTCACGTCCGTCATCGGGTGACCTCGCTCTCGTAGCGGGCGCGCCACTCGGCATTCATGGGGAACAGGCCCTCGATCGGGTGACCGGATGCCACCTGCTCGGCGATCCAGGCGTCTTCGGCCTCTTGAGCGAGGGCCGCGTCGACGACCTCCTCGGCCAGGGCCGGCGGGAGCACGATCACGCCGTCGCCGTCGCCGACGAGGATGTCGCCGGGCTCGACGGTCGTGCCGCCGCAGCCGATCGCGACGTCGGTCTCCCACGGCACGTGCCGGCGGCCGAGGACGGCGGGATGGGGACCGGCGGTGAACACCGGGATGCCCACCGCGGCGACGGCCTCGGCATCGCGGACTCCGCCGTCGGTGACGATGGCGGCGGCCCCTCGGGCGTGGGCGCGGATCGCGAGGATGTCGCCGAGGGTTCCGGAGCCGGTCTCGCCGCGGGCCTCGATCACGATGACCTCGCCCTTCTCGACCGCGTCGAAGGCGCGCTTCTGAGCGTTCTGCCCGCCGCCGTGGGAGGCGAAGAGGTCTTCGCGGTGGGGGAGGAAGCGGAGCGTGCGGGCCGTGCCGACGAAGCGGCTGCCGGGGGTGAGCGCGTGGACGCCGTCGATCGTGACGTCGTTGAGTCCGCGCTTGCGCAGCTGCCCGCTGAGCGCGGCGACGGGGACGCGCTCGAGCTTCGCGCGGAGCTCCGGGGTGAGGGTGGGAGCGGGCGGGGTCAGCCCCGCGGCCTCGGCGGAGCCCCACGCCTCGGTGCGCTGGGTGTCGTCCACCGTGGGGAGCGAACCGACCGCGGCATCGAAGGCGCGGTCGCCCTGGACCACCGTGGTGCGGAGCGGGCCGGTCGAGTGGATGCCGGCATCCACCTGCACCTCCACCACGTCGCCGGGCACGACGACCGAGGACCCCGCGGGGGTGCCGGTGAGGATGACGTCTCCGGTCTCGAGGGTGAAGTGCTGTGAGAGGTCGGCGACGATCTGCGCGAGCGGGAAGATGACGCCCGGCTGTGGTGTCGTCCTGCACGATCTCGCCGTTCACCCAGGTGCGCAGCCGGAGGGCGGCGGGGTCGACGTCGCGGGCGTCGATGAGCTCGGGGCCCACGGGCGTGTAGCCGTCGCCGCCCTTGGAGCGGACGTTCGAGCCTTTGTCGTTCGCGCGGAGGTCGTACAGGCCGAAGTCGTTGGCGGCGGTGACGGATGCCACGTGCGACCACGCGGCATCCGGAGTCACCCATCGCGCGGGCTCGCCGATGACGAGCGCGATCTCGCCCTCGAAGGCGAGGAGTTCGGTGCCGGCGGGGCGGACGATCTCGGCGCCCGAGGCAGCGAGTGAGCTGGACGGCTTGAAGAAGTAGGAGGGGGCGGCCGGGCGGCGGCCGCGCTGGTCGGCGCGCGAGGCGTAGGAGAGGTGGACGGCCACGATCTTGCCGGGGCGCGCGCCGAGGGCGGTGAACCGGGGGTCGGTGTCGGTCATGGATGCTCCCTCGCGTCGTATTCGAAATCGTATACGATCCGCTCGGCGACGACAACACGTCTTCCGGTCGACCACACCGGCCAGGGCTGATCGGCACAGATCACGACGCCGTGCAGGAGAAGAGACGGCCGCGGGCCGCAACCGCACAGCACGGTACGGGCCGCGCGGCGGATCTCCGCGTTGTGTTCGGGAGGGTCGGTCAGTCGCCGGGCGGAGCGGCCAGATCCATCCCGGGGCCCTCGGGCGGCCGGCGGACGAAGCCGTTGCGCTCGTAGAAGCCCACGCGGCCGCGGGCTGCGAAGAGTTGGACGTCGCGGACGCCGCGGCGATGCGCTTCGGCGACGAGCTGGCGGAGGATCTCAGCGCCGACACCGCCTCCCCGGGCGGTCTCGGCGACGATCATCTCGGTCACGAAGGCGTGGAGCGCCCCGTCGCTGATGAGGCGGCCCATGCCCACCAGTGCACCGTCGTCGTCGCGGGCGGCGCAGACGACCCAGCTGCCGACGAGGGCGCGCTCGAACGTGTCGGCAGGCCACTCACCCCATCCGGTCTCGGCGTACAGGGCCGCGAACTCGGCCGGGGTCGGGGAGTCGAACGAGTACCGCACGTCCCCGACACTACCGCGCCGCGATTTCCTCCCAGAACGGTGCCACGATCGCCGCGCTCACCCGCAGGTCGAGCACGAGGAAGCCCCGGTCTTCGGGTGAGCGGGAGACCCAGGATGCCAGGGCCTGCAGGTCATCGACCGTCTCGACGACCACGCCCTCGGCGCCGAAGCCTCGCGCGACGGCGGCGAAGTCGACCTGGGGGATGAGCATCGGGTCGGGGTGCAGACCTTTGACACCGTAGTTGAGGACCTCGGCGCCGTACTGCGCGTCGTTCCACACGATCGCCATGCCTCGGCCACCGGCGACACGGACCGCGGTCTCGAGATCGGCGAGGGCCATGAGTCCGCCGCCGTCGCCGGTGCTCAGCACGATCGTGGAGTCGGGGCGGGCGATCGCGGCTCCTGGGACGCTCGGGAATCCCAGGCCGATCGACTGGTACGCCGTGCCGACCATGATCATGCGGTCGGGCGATTCGACCGGCCAGTACATGTTCGACCAGCCCATGAAGTGCCCGCCGTCGTGCACCACCACGCGGTCCGACGGCAGCAACTCGGCGAGGCGAGCGGCCGCCGTCCGTGGGTCGAGGCGGCGGTCGGGTCCGAGCCCCTGTCCCTCGGGTTGGCGTCGAGCCACGACGAGGTCGAGGCCGTCGCCCCAGGTCGACGGCATGGCGCCGCGCGTGCGCAAGCGGTGGGCGATCTCGCGCGCGACGTCTCCGGCATCTGCCCGCACGTACCCGCCCACGTGAGGGTGGGTGGCGGCGGCCGCGAGGTCGACCTGGAACACGCGCGTTCCGGGGGCGAAGAGTTCGCCGAAGCGCATCGTGAACTGGTTCAGGCCCGCGCCGAAGACGACGGCCACGTCGGCCTCCCGTGCGAGCTCCATCGCCCCGGGGGCTCCGAAGCCGCCGGCGACACCGAGATCGCGCGTGGGGTCGGAGAACAGACCGCGGCCCAGGGCGCTGGTGGTGGTGAGGGCGCCGGTCAGGGCGGCGACGTCGTCGAGAGCGGCACCCGCCCCCGCGAGCCAGGCGCCGCGTCCCCCCAGAAGTACGGGACGCTCGGCCGTCGCGAGCGCGTCGACGATCTGGTCGATCACGCCGTCCGCATACGCGTCCAGCGGGGGGTGCTCCGGGGTGACCTGGGGCTCTGCGCCGGGGGCCGTGGCATCCGGAATCGGGCCTGCCTCGCGGGTCGCGACGTCGTACGGGATGCCGAGGACCACGGGGAGGCGGTAGGTGAGGGCGTGCTCGATGGCGATGACGATCGTCGCGGCGGCGTCGCGGTGGCCGACCGTATAGGTGCGCGCCCCGACGGCGGAGGCCAGGGCGATCTGGTCGACCCCCCACGGGCGCGGGCCCGAGGTGGGCTCGTCGCCGACGATCAGGACGAGGGGAGTGCGGGCCTGCACCGCCTCGGCCAACGCGGTGAGGGTGTTGGTGAACCCGGCGCCGTAGGTGGCGGTGGCCGCGGCGAGGCGTCCGCACGCGCGGTAGTGCGCGTCAGCGGCGACGACCCCGGCGGCCTCGTGCCGCACGGCGACGAAGCTCGAGCCGGTATCGCGGCCGAGCGCGTCGAGGAAGTAGGCGTTGCCGTTGCCCATGACGCCGAAGACGGTGTCGATGTGGCGGGCGAGGGTGTGCGCGACGTGCGCGGAGACGGTGGGCATGACGACGAGCCTTTCGAGACGACGGGATGAATGCCGTATGTGTCTCGCGGGGACTCCGCTACGTGCCCTTTTTTCGAGCAGCGACGCACGACTCCGTGCGCCTGACGGGATCGAGTATAGGGGCTTCCTCGCCGGCTGAGTTGCGCCGAATGCTCAAGGAAACGGCGTTCGAGCGAGCATTCGGCGCGAATCAGCGAAGAGACGGTACGCGGGGTGTCACGTTCGGGAGCGGTCGCGACAGGTACGGGGTGAAGAGAATGAGAAAGGACACCCGATGGACACCGACCCCTTCGCGGCGCTGAGCGCCGCCGACCCCGCGCGCGACGTCGCACTGAGCCCCGACGAGGCGCGGCACCTGGTGCGCGCGGCGATCGAGCGTCCCCGGCGACGGCGTCGTCGCTGGGTCGTGCCGACGGCCGCGATCGTCGCGGTGTTCGCGATCGGGGTGCCGGGGGTGGCCGCGGCATCCGGATACCTCGCCCGCACCGGCTGGTTCGGTTCGCCCAAACCCGGTTCCCCCGAAGGTACTCAGCCCGTCGGCACCGAGGCCGACGGCAGCGAGTGGATCGAGATCGACGCGCCCGATTACGTCGAGGTCGCGGTGGGGCTGTGGCCCGCTCAGGCGATCCTGCCGCCCGGCTCCGACACCATGCGCTTCGCGACCTCGATCGCCGAGCGGACGGCGACGCAGGGTGAGGGGCTTCGTCAGGTCACCGGCATCCGGTCCGAGTTCGAACAGTACGCGCGGTGCGCCTGGCGGGCGGAGTGGCTGGATGCCGACGCGCTCGGCGACACCGCTCGCGCACAGACCGCTGCGCAGACGTTGACGACGGCGGCGACCTGGCCCGCGACGGTGGCGACCGACGGCGGAGGGATCGTCGACGAAGAGAAGCTCGTCGCCCGTGCCGCGACGGCGGGTGACCGCGCGGGCGTCGAGGCCGCCGACGCCTGGTGCGGCGAGATGCTCGCGGGGCTCTCGTGGTGACCCCGGATGCTGAACGGCGGCGCTTCGAGGAAGCCGTCGCCCCGCTGATGCCCGACCTCCTGCGGTACTTCGTCCGCCGGGTCGAGTCGCGCGCCGACGCCGACGACTGCGTGTCGGAGACGGCGCTCGCGCTGTGGCGGCATCGCGCGCGGTTGCCCGTGGCATCCGAGGATCAGCGTATGTGGGCGTTCGGGATCGCCCGGAACGTGCTCGCGAATCACCGGCGCAAACGCGCGCGTCGCGCACGGATCGACGAGACCCTCGTGCGCGAGGAGCACGAGCCGGTGAGCGACGACGCGTTCGTCGCTCTGGAGGCCCTCGGCACACTCGCGCCGGCGGATCAGGAATTGCTCAGGCTCGTGCTCTGGGACGGCTTCGGAATCGCGGAAGCCGGAGCGCTCGCCGGGGTACGGCCGGCGGCGGCGCGCAAGAGGTACGAGCGGGCGCGCGGGCGGCTGCGAGCGGCGTTCCTCGCCCTCGAGCCGGGGAGCGAGCGCGAGACGACGCTGCGCTGACCCGCGCCGGCCGGAGTCGACCCGTGCGGGGACACCGGCCGGGTGGCGGCGTCGACCCGCGCCTCGCCGGGCGGCGGCGTCGCCGTTGCGCTGGCTCACGCCCGTTGCACTGGCGCACGCTCCCACCGGCGTCGTGGCCGCTCCGCTGACGTGCGCCGGGCGCTCGTAGAAACGGGGGCGGGCCGTGCCGACGACGCCAGTCAGCGGGGAGAGGGAGAGGGAGGCGGGGGCAGAAGCGGCACCGCCGGTCATGGGGCGCGCGCGGGCGGACAAGCGCCACGCGCACGCGCGGCGGAGGCTGACGGAACGGGCCCGCACGACGGCCCGGGACACGAACCGAAGGAGCCGAGATGTCCGACCCCACCCCCGCCCTGGCCGATCCCGCGGTCGAGGCATCCGCCGCCGACGCATCGACGAACGCCGACGATGCAGCCCTCCTCGCGCGCGTGCAGGCACCCGAGGGGCAGGGGAGGGAGATTCCGGATGCCGCCACGCGCGAGGTCATCGGACGAGCGCCCGTGCACACGGTCGCCGACGTCGATGCCGCCGTCGCCCGCGCCCGTGCGGCGCAGCCGGGGTGGGATTCCGTCGGGCACGAAGAACGCCGTCGTCTGCTGATGGCCGCGGCCGACCGCATCGAGGCGAACGCCGAGGCGCTCGCGCGTCTGCTCTCGCGCGAACAGGGCAAGCCTCTCGACGGTCCCAACGCCCGGTTCGAGGTGGGTGCGTGCGCCGCGTGGCTGCGTACCGCCGCGGCCACCGAGCTGGAACCCGAGGTGGTCGTCGACGACGGGGAGGTGTACGCCGAGCTGCACTACCGTGCCCTCGGCGTCGTCGCGGCCGTCGGCCCCTGGAACTGGCCCATGATGATCACCGTCTGGCAGATCGCCCCCGCGCTGCGCATGGGCAATACCGTCGTGGTCAAGCCGAGCGAGTACACGCCGCTGAGCGTGCTGGCCCTCGTCGACGTGATCAACGAGGTGCTGCCCGACGACGTGGTGATCGCCCTCTCGGGCGACCGTGATGCCGGCGTGCGCCTGGTCGCCCACCCCGACGTCGACAAGGTCATGTTCACCGGATCGACGGCCACCGGCCGCAGGATCATCGAGAGCTCCGCGGGCAACCTCGCTCGCCTGACCCTCGAGCTCGGCGGCAACGACGCCGGCATCGTGCTGCCCGACGTCGATCCCGCGGCCATCGCCGAGGGGCTGTTCTGGGGCGCCTTCATCAACACGGGGCAGACCTGTGCCGCGCTCAAGCGCCTGTATGTCCATGACGACGTGTACGACGCCGTGGTCGACGCGCTCGCCGGGTACGCCGCGCAGGTGCCGATGGGCCGCGGTCTCGACGAGGGGACGGTGCTGGGACCCCTGCAGAACAGGCAGCAGTTCGACATCGTCGATCGACTCGTCCAGGATGCCAAGGCCTCCGGAGGCCGCGTCGTGCTCGGCGGAGAGCCGGCCACCGACCTCGGCGAGCTGTTCTACCGCACGACGATCGTGGCCGACGTGACCGACGGCGTCGCGCTCGTCGACGAGGAGCAGTTCGGGCCCGCCCTGCCTGTCATCCGGTACTCCGACCTCGAGGACGCCATCGCGAGTGCTAACGGCCTCGACGTGGGTCTCGGCGCCTCGGTGTGGTCGAGCGATCGCGATGCCGCCCGGCGCGTGGCCGCGCGCCTGCAGGCCGGGACGGTCTGGATCAACTCGCACGGCGGTGTGCACCCGATGATCCCGTTCGGCGGGGTGAAGGGCTCGGGCTACGGCCTCGAGTTCGGCGTCGAGGGGCTCAAGGCCCTCGGTGTGCCCCAGGTCATCAACGGCTGAGCGGCGCGGGCTGTGCGTGCGCCGCCGCGGCGTCGGCGCTGCACAGCCGCCCGACCCGCCCCGGCCTCGACCCCGCATAAACGCGATCCGCTCATGGAAACACGTGCACAGCGTGTTTCTGCGAGCGGATCGCGTTTATGCCGGGGTGCAGCCGTGATCGCCGAGCGGTTCCGGCGCGGGTCGTGCGTCCGTCGTCAACGCGGCGGCATCCGTGGTCAAGTCGAGCGGCTCGGATGCGCGGAGGATGTCCTCAGCCGGTCCGGAACCACGCGACCCCACCGGCTCGTTCCGCACCGCTGCTCCACCCCGCACGCCGTCGCTCCGCCGCTCCGCCGCTCCCCGGGACCCGCGCCCGGCGAAACCCGCTCCACCCTCCGTCGCTCCGCCGTACCGGGGTCGTCCACCGACCTCGCCGAATCCCCGGGAGACCCCATGACCGTCGCCGACCTCATCCTGCGGGGTGCCGTGGTGCACACCGCCGACCGCTCCCGCCCGACCGCGACGGCGCTCGCCGTGGCCGATGGGCGTCTGCTCGCCGTGGGCACGGACGACGAGGTGCTCGCCATCGCGGGGCCCGCGACCGAGATCCGCGACCTCGACGGCGCAACCGTCGTCCCGGGTCTCGTCGACGTGCACAACCACCACCTCATGGCCGGCGAGGCCGATCTCTTCCAGCTCGCCTTCCCTCCCACCGCGGGACTCGACGAGGTGCTCGCCGCCGTCCGCGCCTACGCCGCCGGACTGGGCCCCGACGAATGGGTCGTGGGCGAGGCGTTCGGCAGCGTTCTGCTCGACGACTTCTCTCGCTCCGAGACCCGCGCGCGCTTCGACGAGGCGGCTGGTGGACGCCCGGTCGTGCTGACCGACGACAGCCACCACAACCGCTTCGCGAACTCCGCGGCGCTGGCGGCAGCCGGCATCCGTTCCGATACTCCCGACCCCGCGCGGGGGCACATCGTGCGCGACGCCGAGACGGGGGAGCCGACCGGACTGCTCATGGAGTCCGCGACGCTCCCGGTGACCGAGGCGCTCGATCGCAGTCTCGCCCGCACCCCCGAGCGTTACCGCCGCGCGAGTGCCAGCGCGATCGAGATCCTGCACTCGTTCGGGATCACCGCGTTCCAGGATGCCGCCGCCACCGTCGAGATCATGGGAGCGCTGCGCGACCTCGACGACACCGGCGATCTGCACGCGTGGGTCGTGTCGTCGCTGCTGTCGAGCGAGTTCCTCTTCGCGAACACGCCCGTGGGCGACGAGCTCGTCGCGCGGCGCGAAGAGTTCCGCACCCCGCACCACCGCCCCGACTTCGTCAAGGTCGCGCTCGACGGCGTGCCGCCCACCCACACGGGCGCGTTCCTCACCCCCTACCGGCCGAGCGCCGATCACGGACACGCGCACTGCGGAGTCACCACGATGGCTCCCGACGAGCTGACCGCGTGGCTCGTCCGCACGGCGGCGCAGGGGCTCGGGGCCAAGATCCATTGCACGGGAGACGCCGCCGTCCGCGTCGCGCTCGACGCGATCGCGGTGGTGCGCTCCACGGGTGACACGGGCACGCGCTACCAGATCGCCCACGGCCAGTTCGTGCACCCCGACGACCGGCAGCGCTTCGTCGACCTCGACGTCTCGGCCGATATCTCGCCGTTCCTGTGGTTCCCCGGCGTGATCCCGGATGCCATCGCCCAGGTGCGTCCCCAACCCGAGGCCTCGCAGGTCCAGCCCAACCGCGACCTGGTCGACCGCGGCGTGCTCGTCGCGGGAGGTTCGGACTGGCCCGTCAGCGTCTCGCCCAACCCGTGGGAGGGCATCCAGGGGCTCGTGACCCGGGCCGACCCCCTCGGTCGAGCGCCCGGCACGCTGTGGCCGGAGCAGGCGCTGACCCTCGACGAGGCGTTCGAGGTGTTCACGATCAATGCCGCCACGGCGATGGGGCTGGGCGACGTCACCGGTTCGCTCACCCCCGGCAAGTCGGCCGACTTCGTCGTCCTCGATCAAGACCCGTTCGCCGTCGACATCGAGCAGGTGGTCCGCACCCGCGCGGTCGAGACCTGGTTCTCGGGTCGACGCGTGTGGACGCCCTGAGATCCGGCATCCGCGTTCCGGCACCCGCGCTCGTCCCCAGGCTTTCCCCCCTGCACCACCCGCACGACAGCACCCGTCACCCGCATCACCTCACCGCTAGGAGCATCATGAAGCGCAGTCTCCGCCTGACCGCGATGGCCTCGGTCGCCATCGTCGGCCTCGCCCTCTCGGCCTGCAGCACGACCGCCGCCGACGACGCCGGGAGCGCGGCCACCGCTCCCGCCGAGCGCGGCCCCGTCAAGAAGATCCTGTTCGACTACCCCTTCACCGCGCTGCCGGTCTACGGAGCCATCACCGGCATCGTGGAGGCCCGCGCAGCCGAGAAGGGGGTCGAGGTGAGCTTCACCAACGACGAGATGGACCTGCAGAAGCAGGTCAGCCAGCTCACGTCGAACCTCGGCAGCGACGTCGACGCCGTCGTCTCTTTCCCCGTCGACCCCGCCAGCCTCGAGTCGGTCGCGCAGCAGTACCGGGCCGCGGGCAAGTACTGGGTCACGTACGGCGGCGACATGACCAACCAAGACGCCACCCTGCAGTTCAGCTTCTACCAGTCGGGCTACGACCTGGGGAAGGACGCCGCGGAGTGGGCGCTGAAGAACGTGGGCCCGAACGCCGAGGTCATCGTTCTCAGCGAGACGGAGCGGCAGATCGGCCAGGAGCGCACGAAGGGTCTGCTCGACGGCCTCAAGGAAACCGGCCCCGACCTCCAAATCGTCGGTGAGCAGCAGGCGGTGACCCCCGACGACGGACTGTCCGTCACGACGACGCTCCTCGCGCAGCACCCGAACGCCAATGTCGTCGTCTCGGCGGTCGGCGACGCGGCGCAGGGGGCGTACCAGGCGCTCGTCGCCTCGGGTCGCGCCGAGAACGACCCGAAGACCTACGTCGGCGGCCTCGACCCCAACCTGTTCCTGCTGCAGAAGATGCGGGACGGGAACTTCTTCCGCGCCGCCACGTACTTCTCGCTGAAGGACCTCGTCGACAACGTCATCGACATCCCCATCGCCCTCGGCGAGGGGAAGACGGATGCCAGCGTCGACCTCCCCGTGAAGGTGGTCACGGTCTCCGACCCCGACCTGTCGAGCTACATCACCGAGCTCGGCGGCTGACGCCCGGTGGGGCGGGTCGACCCCGCCCCACCCCCTCCTTCGCCCTCGACGAGATCGGAACCAGTCATGTCTGTCACCGTGCGCGGTCTGACGAAGCGGTACGGGGCCACCCTCGCTCTCGACGACGTCACCCTCGACATCCCCGGCGGGCGCATCCACGCGCTCCTCGGCCACAACGGCGCCGGAAAATCCACGCTCATCGCCTGCCTCGGCGGCGGCGTCGCCCCGACCTCCGGCACCATCGAGATCGGGGGCGTCGCCCACGACTCCCTGACCCCGCGGACCTCGATCGCGGCGGGGGTGGCGGTGATCTACCAGCACCTGAGCCTGCTCGAGAACATGACGGTGGCCGAGAACCTCTTCGTCGGTCAAGAGCTCACCGCCGCGGGGCTCATCCGCCGCGGTGCGCAGCGCCGTCTCGCCCGCGAGGCTCTCGACGCCGTCGGTGCCACCGGCATCGACCCCGACGTGAAGGTCGCGACCCTGCCCATCGGGCAGCGCCAGCTCGTCGAGATCGCGAAGGTCGTGCGTCGCGATGCGCGGCTCATCGTGTTCGACGAGCCGACCGCCGCTCTGTCACGGGCGGAAGCGGCGCGCCTGGGCGAGCTCGTCCGTGACCTCGCCGGCCGCGGGATCGCGATCCTCTACGTCACGCACCTGCTGGGCGAGGTGCTCGCCCTGGCGGATGCGGCGACCGTCATGCGCAACGGCCGCGCCGTGTGGTCCGCCGAAGGCGCGGCGATCAGCCGCGAGTCGCTGGTCGCGGCCATCAGCGACGGACACGGGGCCACGAACGACCGCCCCGCTCCTCCCCGCACGGGCGAGACCCCGGTGCTCGAGGTCCGGGGACTCACGGCTCCGGGCCTTCGTCCGGTCGATCTCGCGGTCGCGCCGGGCGAGATCGTCGCCTGCTACGGCCTCGTCGGATCGGGGCGCACGCGTTTTCTCAGCACGATCTTCGGGCGCATCCCGCGCTCGGGCGGCACGCTCGCCGTCGACGGCGTGCCCCGGGAGACAGGTTCACCCGCGCAGGGGCTGCGCGCCGGGATCGCCCTGGTGCCGGCGGACCGTGCGCGCGAGGGACTGTTCGCCGCCCTCCCCGCGCAGGACAACACCGTGATCGACGCGATGCGCCGGCTCGGGTCGTGGGGACTGCGCTCGCTGAAGGCGGAGCGCGCAGTGTTCGACCGTGTGGCCGACACGCTCGCTCTGCGTCCGCGCGCGGCCGACCTCCCGGCCGGTCGGTTCAGCGGCGGCAACCAACAGAAGATCCTGCTCGGGCGCTGGGTCAACGACGCGGCACGCACCCGGGTGATCCTGCTCGACGATCCGACGCAGGGCGTCGACGTCGGTGCCCGCAAAGACATCTACGACGCGATCAAGACGCTGGCCGCCGAGAAGGGCATCGGCGTGATCGTCGCCACGAACGAACCCGAAGAGGTCGTCGATCTCGCTCACCGCTGCCTCATCTTCGCGAAGGGTGCCGTCATCGACGAGGTCGACGTCGCCCACACCACGGCCGACGGTCTGCTCTCCGCCGTCCACACCGCCCCGGCCGCCCCCGCCGAACTCATCGAAGGAACCCGATCGTGACTGACTCGTCCGTGACGCCCCGACCCGTCACAGAGAACCGCTTCATCCGCGCCGCCGTCGAAGGCGTCGTGCGCACCCCGCTGCTCATCGTGCTGATCGTCCTGGTCATCGGCGTGCAGATCGCGACCGACTCCTTCTTCGGATGGCAGAACATCCGCGGCATCCTGCAGGACAGCGCCGTGATCGCGATCGTCGCCATCCCCGTCGCGATGCTGCTCATCGCCGGATACATCGACCTCTCCGTGGGCTCGAGTCTCGCTCTCGGCGGGGTCGTGGCATCCCTCGTCATGGACAAGGGAGCCGGACAACCGGCGGTCGCGATCGTGCTCGCGATCCTCGCCGGAGCGGTGGTCGGGCTCGTGAACGCCGTGATCGTCACGGTGTTGGGCCTGAACTCGTTCATCACCACTCTCGGCACGCTCACCGCGGTGCGCGGGGTGGCGCAGCTCATCAGTCCCACGCCGCGCAACAACTTCGGCGACCAGTTCGGCCTGCTCGGCGTCGGGACGGTCGCGGGTGTTCCCCTGTCGGTGTGGATCGCGGCGCTGCTGCTGATCGCCGCGGGGATCTTCCTCTCGCTCACTCCCACCGGCCGTCACGTGTACGCCGTCGGCGTCAACCGGCAGGCGGCATACCTGTCGGGCGTGCCGGTGCGCCGACTGCCGTTCGCGCTGTTCGTGCTGTCGGGGGCGATGTCGGGCTTTGCCGGCACGATCGTCGCGGCCCGCCTCAACAGCGCTCCGGCCGGGCAGCTGGGCGCCGGTTTCGAGCTCATCGTGCTCACGGCGGTGCTGCTCGGCGGTGTCGCGCTCACGGGAGGAGAGGGCACGATCTTCGGCGTCGTCGTCGGGGTGCTGTTCTACGGCGCGCTGAACAACTCGCTGGTCCTGCTGGGCGTCACGACGTTCTGGCAGGCGGTGGCCAGCGGCCTCGCGCTCGTCGCGGCGATCGGCCTCAGCGCTCTGACGCACGTGCTGCGGGTGCGGTTGGCGACGGCGCGCGCGCAGAGGTTGGTGGCGTTGGCCGCCTGAAGCCCGTTCCTCGCGAAGCCGCGCTCCCTCGGGGGCGCGGCTTTCGTGTGCTTCAGAGCCGGTGCTGTGGCGGGCGGAGGGTGGGGGGTGGAGGGAGGACCGAAGCGGCGCGGGTTGTCCTCCGCTCGCCCCTGGCCCTCTGCTCGTCGCGGGCGGTCCCCGGGCTCGTCACGAGCCCCCCGGCACGCGAAAGAGCCGCGCCCCCGGAGGGACGCGGCTCCCGGCGACTCCCGGCTCAGCGCTCCAGCGGACGCGCCGGGTCGTACTCGAGCGGGTGAACCGTGTTCGACAGCAGGCGTCCGTGCGCGCCGAAGGTGAAGTGCGTGGCACCCGAGCCCGACTCGTCGGTGCCGAACAGCACCCCGTGGGCGCGCAGGGCCTTCTGGTCGCGGTGGTCCGCGATCGTGACCGAGCCGCACGGGATGACCTTCTCGCGCCAGGTGAACACGTAGATGCCGGGCCGCACACGCCACACCGTGTTCTCGTCGGTATCGGCGAGGCCCTGCTCGGGGCCGGCGAGGCAGTGCCACGAGTACCAGTGCGGCGAGAGGTACACGTGCTCGTACGCGTGCACGGTCGAGTACACCCACAGCACGCGGCGGCCGATTAGCTCGTCGGTGGGCGCCGGGGCCTCTCCCTGCTGGTCGAGCTCCTCGATGCGCGCGGGTGCGAAGCTCATCTGCACCGCGGTGCGCCCGGGGGCGGCGGTGCCGAGGGTGCTGACCACGGTCAGCGCGTATCCGCTGCGCAGGTCGAGGATCAGCGTCACGGCTTCGTCGGGGTGCGCCGAGGGGGTGTACTGCGCGTAATAGAGGTCCTCGTCCACCTCGATGACCTCGACGGCGTCACGTCCGGTCTCGGGGCCGGCGGTCCACTCCACGGCATCCGCGTCGAAGCGGTACGCCGTTCGCGCGCCCTCGTCGTCGACGGTGGTGAAGGTGCGCCCGGCGAGGGCATCGGTCAGGTCGGCCTTGGCGGCGTCGAAGCCGGGCGCGAGCCCGTCGAGCGGCAGCCAGGTGCGCGTGTCGGACAGGTTCAGGGTGTCGGTCGTCATGCGATCTCTTTCTCTGGAGGGAGGGGAGGAAGGGGATGGATGCCACGGCCCCACGCCCGCGGCGCGTCGGCCGCGGGGTTCACGGGAAGGACCCGCCGGGGTTCGGCATCCGGAATCAGAGTCCGGGGACCGGGTCCTTGCCCTTCTCGGCCGAGGCCACGTTGAAGGCCTCGAGGTCGTCGGAGAGTCCGGCGTAGACGGCGGGCTTGCGACGACGCAGGAACGCGGCGTACCCGATGCCGCCGATAACCGCGAGCACGAGCAGCAGAGGCATCAGGCGGATCGCGGGTTCGCTCGAGCCCGCGACGATGTCGAAGTTCGCCACGGCCAGCACCACGATCACCGACAGGGCGACGAAGCCGATGCCCGGCGCGATCAGCGTGCTCCACCAGCGGCGGTCGCCGCGGCGGCGGAAGAACACCACGATCGACAGGGCCGCGAGCGCCTGCAGCACGATCACGGCGAGGGTGCCGAAGCCGAGCATCGCGGGCACGAGGTTGAGGATCGGGTCGAGACCGGCGAGGGCGAAGATCCCCGCGACGATCGCCGCGAAACCGGCCTGGACGATGCCCGCGAGCTGCGGGGCGCCCGACGAGCGGGTGCGGGCGAGGGCGAAGGGCAGCACTCGAGCGCGGCCGAGGGCGTAGAGGTAGCGGGTCGCCGAGTTGTGGAACGCGAGCATCGCGGCGAACAGGCTCACCAGGAGCAGGATCTCCATGACGACCGTCAGCTGCGGGCCCAGGTAGGTCGCCGCGAGGCTGAAGATGAGGTCGCCGGTTGCGAGGTGCTCCTGGGCGGTGCCCTGGGCCTGAGCGACGCCGGTCGCGCTGACGACGGCCCAGGTGGTGACGCCGAGGATCACGCCGATGGCGATGATCGCGGTGTAGGTTGCACGGGGGATGGTCTTGAGCGGGTTGCGCGCCTCTTCGCCGAAGAGCGCGGTCGCCTCGAACCCGAGGAAGCCGGTCGCCGCGAGCAGCAGGCCGATCGGGAGCGATCCCGAGAAGACGGCCTCGGGCGAGAAGGCGCCGAGATCGAAGCCGGTCTGGACGAGGACGGACACGTCGAACACCACGAGCATCAGCACCTCGAGCACGAGCGCGACCCCGAGCACCTTCGACGAGAAGTCGACGCCCGTCCGTGCCATGACGAAGCACACGATGATCGAGAGCAGCCCCCACACGTACCAGTGCAGGTCGAAGCCCGTGAGCCCCGCGATGATCGATTGCATGAAGAAGCCGCTCGTGCCGATCGTGCCGACGACGAAGAAGTTGTAGCCGAGCGTGGCGATCAGTCCCGCGATGAGGCCGCCGGTGCGCCCCAGGCCCTTGACGACGAAGGCGTAGAACCCGCCCGCGTTCACCAACTGCTTCGACATCTGCGCGTAGCCGACGGCGAAGAGCAGCAGGATCGCCGCGATGATGAGGAACGACGCGGGCGTGCCGCCGCCGTTGCCGAGCGCGATCGCCAGCGACGCGACGACGACGATGCCGGTCAGCGGCGCGACAGCGGCGAGAACGAGGAAGACGATGCCGGCGACACCGAGCGCGCCGCGCTGCAAGGCGGTGGAGGAGCCGGCGGAAGTCGGGTCGGTCATGGCGAGTCCTTCGGTTCGGTTTCCGAGCGGGCGTCGATGCCCGCTGCAGCGATCTTGCTCCGCCCGGACGCCGCGGACTTGACCGCGGGTGAGGGGGCTTGTTGCGTCCGTGCAGGGACGGATGCCAAGACCTCGGGACCCGCACAGGATGGGCGGCATGGACCTTCAGCTGACTTCGCGCCGCGCCCTCGTGACCGGCGCCGCCGGAGGGATCGGTCGTGCGGCCGTCGAAGCGCTCACCGCCGAGGGCGCGCGCGTGGGCGCGATCGACGTCGACCCGCGGGTGCGTGAGCTGGTCCCGTCGACGGCCGTCGCCGACCTCACGGATGCCGAGGCGGCGGCCGCCGCGGTCGAGGCGTGCGCGCGCGATCTCGGCGGAATCGATGTGGTGGTCCTCGCCGCCGGTATCTCCGGCCCCGTCGGCACCCCGCTTGATCGCACAGCCCTCACCGACTGGGAACGCGTCTTCGCGGTCAACGTCACCGGGGCGTTCCTCACCCTCCGCTCAGCGCTCCCGTGGCTGCGTCGGTCGGACGCGCCCGCGGTCGTCGTCGTCGCGAGCGATTCGGCGCTCGTCGCGACCGCCGGGATGGTGCCCTATGCCGCGTCGAAGGCCGCGCTGCTGCAGCTCGCTCGAGCCGCTGCCGTGGAGCTCGCCCCCGAGGGGATCCGCGTCAACGCCGTGTGCCCGTCGATCGTCGACACCCCGATGAGTCGCGGAGATCTCGGGATGCCGAACGGCTTCGCCGCCGCGGAGTGCCCGGTGCAGACGCCGGCCGAGGTGGCGGACCAGATCGTGCTCTTGGCATCCCCTCGTCTGCGACCGGTGTCAGCGGCGACCTGGGTGTCGGATTTCGGTGTGAGCGCGCGATCGGGGTTTCCCGCGTGAGCGAAAGAGGAGGAACGATGAACGAAGACCTGCGTGGCCAGGTGGCCCTGGTGACCGGTGGTGGGACGGGGATCGGCGAGGCGGTCGCTCGTCGGCTCGCGCGCGAGGGGGTGCACGTCGTCGTGACGGGCCGGCGCCTCGAACCCCTCGAGCGCGTCGCGGCCGACATCGGCGGTACCGCGATCGCCGCCGATGCCGCGCGCTCCGCCGACGCGGCGGCGCTGATCGCCCGCATCCTCGAGGAGCGCGGGCGGCTCGACATCGTCGTCGCCAACGCCGGCGGGCACGGCTTCGCCACCGTCGCCGACACCGACGACGACGCGTGGGAGGCCGCCCTGCGCGCCAACGTCACGACGGCGTTCGTCGTGGTCCGCGCGGCTTTGCCCGCTCTCATCGCGGCGCGCGGCCGAGTGGTCGTGATGTCGTCGATCGCGGGCCTCGCGGCCGGCCCCTCGGTCGCGGGCTACACCGTCGGCAAGCACGCACTGATCGGGCTGACCCGCTCGCTCGCCCGTGATTACGGTCGAGACGGTGTGCGGGTCAACACGGTCTGCCCGGGATGGGTGGCGACGCCCATGGCCGACGAGGAGATGGAGGCCTTCGCCGCGGCGGCGGGGCTGACCGACCGCGAGGAGGCCTACGCGACGGTGACGCGCGACGTGCCCCTCGCGCGCCCCGCCGAGCCCGACGAGATCGCCGCGGTCGTGCGCTTCCTCGTGTCGAGTGAGTCGTCGTACGTCACCGGCGCGACGATCGTCGCCGACGGCGGGGCGCACATCGTCGACGTTCCGACGATCGCGTTCGACCACGCGGGGATGTGAGTCACCGCCCCGCGCGGCACTCGCTCGGCGAGAAGCCGAACGCCGACTTGAACGTGCGGCTGAAGTGCGCGGCATCCGGAAACCCCCACCGGGCACCGATCGCCGACACCGACTGATCGGCGAGCAGCGGATCCGTCAGGTCGCGGCGGCAGCGCTCGAGGCGGCGTGAGCGGATGAGCGCGGCGACCGTGGTGCCCTGCCCCTGGAAGAGAGTGTGCAGGTGCCGCGTCGAGATGTAGTGCGCGGCGGCGATCGTTCCCGGTCCCAGGTCGGGGGAGGCGAGGTGCGTGTCGATGTGCTCCTCGACGCGGCGGCGCAGCGCGGCGTGCGGATCGCTCGCGGCGACATCGCTGCCGAGTTCGTGCGCGTACACGGTCGTCAGCAGATCGAGGGCCGTATGAACGAGCCGCGATCCGGAGGGGCTCGCGACCTGATCCAGGTGCGTGCCCAGCTGGGCGAGGAAGGGCGCGACGACGCCCCCGAGTCCTCCGTCGCCGGGCACGCGCACGGCCGTCAGCTGCGCGAGGGCCGACGGCGGCAGGGGGAGGGCGCTCGGCGCGAACATCGTGACGATCGTGCGGAACTCGCCGCTGAAGCACAGCGTGTAGGGCCGCGAGGTGTCGTAGACGGCGAAGTCTCCGGGTCGCAGGAGTGCTTCGCGGCCGTCCTGGATCAACAGGCCGGTGCCGGCGAGCATGAGGCTCATCTTGACCGCGGGGCCGTCGGCGCGCGCGATCAGGTCGGGCGTGCGCTCGACCACGTGCGGCGAGGCGGCGACGGTACTGACGTGGATGCCATCGGCCGAGGCCGCGCGAATGGAGCCGCGGAACCGATCGGGGTCGGCCGCGGTGACGTGCAGCGGGACGAAGCTGTCGTCGACCGCCGCGCGGAACGCGGTCAGGTCGGCGGCGTGGACGGCGGTGACACCCGATCCGGGTCGGGTCATGACGATCGACATGGGAGACCTCCTCGTTTCCCTCGACATTCGGCTCCCGCATCATTTTTATCCGACGCTTGTAGAGCCAAAGTTTCCCGAATATTACCTCTCTGTATCGGCGGCCGCGAGTACTCCTCAGCGCAACATGTCGACGAGCGCGTCGACGGTGGCACGCATGCGCTGCTCGCGCGCGGTCTCGGGCAGCAGGATGCCGTTGGCCTGCATCCCGTTGACCGCGTGCAGGATCGCGTCGCTCACGGCCTGCACGTCGAGGCTGTCACGCACCTCGCCCTGGGCCCGGGCCTCGGCGACCATCTCGCCGAACGCCTGCTGCCATTCGCGCATCAGATCGCGGAACATCTCGGCCAGCGCGGGGTCGGCCGCCGCGTACTCGAGGAACGCGATCACGATGCGCGCCTCCAGGGCGCGTTCCTCGTCGATCGGCGCGGCCTCGAGCAGGAAGGCCCGGAGTGCGGCGAGCCCCGTCGCCCCGGACGCGGCGCGGTGCGCGGCGACGCGCGCGTTCGTCGCGGCGAAGACGTGCGCGAAGGCGGCCGTGAGGATCGCGCTCTTGTCCGGGAAGTAGTGCGTGACGCTGCCGTTGGCCAGGCCCAGCTCGCGCGCGAGCTCCCGCATGGTCGTCGCCTCGATGCCGCGCTGGGCGATCAGGCGCCAGGTCGCCAGCACGATCTCGTGTCGGCGGGCTTCGTGATCGACCAGTCGGGGCATGGGCGTCCTCCTTCGTGTCCGGATGCCGCGGGGGAGCGCCCGGACCGGCTCACCCTATCCGGCGGGCCGGGATCGGTCGGTCAGCGCCATCGCGCATCCTTCGCGGCATCCGTCATCGTCGGGCCGGCAGAGGCGCCACGACGGCCGGCCGCCGCTCAGTGCGCGCAGCTGCAGGTCGCTCCGTCACCGCAGCACCCGTCGCCGCCCTGCGCGTGTGCCTGCGACGACTCGGGCAGGTCGAGCGCGGGATTGCGGTCGAGGAATCCGTAGGGCTTGAGCCAGAACCCGGCGTAGTCGACCGGCATGATGGGCCAGTCCTCGGGCCGCGGCACGTGCGTGAGGCCGAAGGTGTGCCAGAGCACGAGGTCGGCGCCGTCGATCGACCGGTCGTCGGCGGTGTACGCGGGCAGCCCCGCGCCCCCGGCGTGCGCGTTGGGGTAGCGGCCAGCCGGCCAGCGCTCCTCGGGGTCGTAGGCGGTGCCCCACAGGTGCTTCGTCGCGAAGGCGGCGCGGGCGGCGACGGTCGAGGCCGGGTCGGCCATCAGCAGGGCGGTGGGTTCGGGAATCAGGTGGTACGCGGTGGGCTTGCCGACGTAGTTCGTGCGGGTCGTCGACTGCACTTCCCACACGCGCGCCACCGAGGTGTCGGCCTCGCGCTGCGCCTCCTGCTCGGTGCGCAGCGGGGTGTGCGACCACGTGAAGGCGTTTCCGAACGGGTTGTCGTCGCCCATCGGGATGCGCACGGCATCGACCTCGAACAGGCGGTTCTCGTCGCCATCGATCGCCATGTCGAGGCGCGCCGAGAACAGGTGCTGGTGCACGGGGGCGAAGACTCCGGGGGCGATCTCGGGAGCGTGACGGTTGGTGGAGCCGGGCTCGCCGCCGCCGACGAACACGATCCCGGTGGCCTTGGCCTCGACCTGGATCGAGCCGTCGAGGTAGAAGTACCAGAAGAAGCCGTAGTCGTAGTTGCCGATCGTCGCGAAGTACGACACGACCAGGCGGCGTGAGCGGCGTACATGCGAGCCGACCGGGCCCGGCTCGGTGTGCTTCCACAGCACGCCGTAGTCCTCCTCGTGCATGCACACCGCGTTCGGGATGCGCATGGCGTGCCCGCGATCGTCGGCGACATGTCCGTCGAAGTAGTGGATGACGCCGAGGCAGTCGCATCCGAGTTCGAGGTGGTTCGCGTTCTTGCCGAGCAGGTACTCGCCCGCGTCGAAGTAGCTGATCCAGAACCGCGTGTTGCTCGTGTCGCCGTACGGCACGACCATCTCGGGCACGCTCGCACGCGACAGCACCGGGCGATCGTCGAAGCGCACGTCGTGCAGCACGAGACCCTCGCGGGCGTTGAAGTCGACGCGCAGCGTCCAGTTCTCCCACTGCACGTGCGATCCGTCGACGCGGAAGCTCGGGCCCTCGGGCTGCGTGATCTCGATCGGCTTCAGCGTCGTCCGCGCGGGGCCGGTGGCCTCGGGGTCGTACCTGCCGCTGCCGGCCGGCACGGGGGTGTCGCCCTCGTCCTCGATGCCGATCACACGGTTCGCGGTGAGGTCGATGTGCACGATGAGCCCCTCGACGGGGTGTGCCCAGGCGATATCGTCCTCGCTGTCGCGGAGGAACGTGAGAGACCGGATGACGCGACGCCCGACCTCGTTCTCGCGTCCGACGAAGCCGGGGGCCAGGGGGGTGCAGAACGCGAGGTCGATGCGATCGCCCAGGCCCCGACGCTCCATCGCAGCCCGCCATTCGGGCGATGCCTTGACCAGTTCGGCGGCGCGCTCGTACTCCTCGAAGAGGTACTGCGGTTGCCCGTACGGGGAGGTGTCGGCGGCGTAGCGGTGGCTGCGCACCACCTCTCCGGCAGTGATCGAGACGATCGCCTCGGTCACCTCGCCGGTCGCCGTGTCGAGCAGGGTGACGTCGGCGCGTCGGTCGAACGGGTCTCCCGGGCGCCACGATGCCACGGCCTTCTTGTCGGGTTCCGCCGGCAGCAGCATCGGCACCCGCACGGTCTCGCCGAGCAGGCCGGCGGCGACGAGGACGTCGCGCGTGCGCTCGATCTCCTCCGCGCTGAGTGGATCCAGCGGGTGGGCGGCGGGACGAGCGCCGTCCGCGCGCTCGAGGTCGGGGTTCTCCATCGCCTGGTCGGGGACGGCGTGTGCGTGATCGTGCATGGTGGGCCTCCGGCATCCACTCTCACCCGCCCCCACGTCGCAGGGGTTGTCTGGCTGCGCACACCGAGTGACTGCGCGTGCGGATCGCTGTATCACCGAGCGATGACACAGAGCGCCGCAGCAAACGCTGCGGCCTCGCGCTGAGTCGCGCCCGCCTCGCGACCGCTGACGTGCGCCGAATGCTCGTGCGCGCGGTGTCGCGGCGGACATTCGGCGCACGTCATCCGTCGGGCGAAACCGTGCGAGGGGCACCCCGGGCGTGAGGCGTGAGCGACAGCCCCTCGCGCGTGGCTACAGCGCCACGCGCACCGCCGCGGCCGCGGATGCCAGGCGCGCGGCGATCGCGGCGTCGTCGAGGCTGGTCGCGACGTAGACCGCTGCAACCGCGGCGGGTTGGCGACCCTGCACGCTGAGCGGCACGGCCACCGCGCGCAGCGACGGCACCACCTCGTCGTGACTGGTCGCCCACCCGCGCTCCGCGGCGTCCGCGACCTCGGCCGCGAGGCGCGCGTCGACCGCCTCGGGCCAGCGGCGAGGGGGCAGCTGGGCCAGGATCGCTCGGCCGGGTGCGCCCCGGGTGACCGGATGCCGAGCCCCTGGCCGCTGCGCCACGGCGGTGACCGCGTGTCGCGGCTCGACGCTGGTGAGCGTGACGCATTCGTCGTGGTCGAGCACGACGAGGAAGCACGTCATGCCCAGCTCGTTCGCGGCCGCGGTGAGTTCGGGCAGGGCCTCGGCCTGCAGGTCGGCGGCGACGCCCGCGGCAAGAGCGGCGAGACCCGTTCCCAGGCGCACCGCGCCCGCGGCATCCCTCGTCACGAGCCCGTGGTCCTCGAGGGTGCGGAGCAAGCGGTAGGCCACCGAGCGATGCAGCTCGACGCGGGCGGCGAGGTCGTCGATCGACAGGGGAGCGCGCGCGTCGGCGAGCTCTTCGAGCAACCGGATGCCGCGGCTCAACGTCTGCGATGCGGGCGACGCATCTTGCCGTGCGGGCATGGGCGAGCTAACCTCTCGTTCGATAGAAGAACGCTGTGTTCGAATATAGAACAGAGTATCCCGAAGGGCAAGCCCGACATCGACGTCAGGAGCAACGATGCAGTTCCACCACCACGGCTACGTCTCCGGTGATCCGCGCGTGCAGAACGCCGCGGGTACGGGAATCGACCGCCCGACCGACCTGCCCGACCGCGTCGACGTCCTCATCGTCGGCTCCGGCCCCGCGGGCATGCTGCTCGCCGCGCAGATGTCGCAGTTCCCGCAGCTCACCACGCGCCTCATCGAGAAGCGCGACGGACGACTCGCGCTCGGGCAGGCGGACGGCATCCAGCCCCGCAGCGTCGAGACCTTCCAGGCCTTCGGCTTCGCCGACCGCATCACCGCCGAGGCGTACAACATCGGGTGGATGAACTTCTGGGCCCCCGACCCCGACGACCCGCGGCGGATCATCCGCACGACCCGCACCGAGGACTACGGCTACAAGATCAGCGAGTTCCCGCACCTCATCGTCAACCAGGCGCGCGTGCTCGACTACTTCGCCGAGGCTGCCGCCAACGGGCCCGCGCGGATCACGCCCGACTACGGCGTGGAGTTCGTCGGTCTCACGGTGCACGACGACGACGTCGAGGTGCGGGTGCGCACGTCCCAGGGCGAGCGTCTGGTCCGGGCGAAGTACGTCGTCGGCTGCGACGGGGCGCGCAGCGGGGTTCGCCAGGCGATCGGCCGCACCCACGTCGGGGCCGCCGCGCAGCACGCGTGGGGCGTCATGGACGTTCTCGTCGAGACCGACTTCCCCGACTGGCGCATCAAGTGCGCGATCAACGCCGCCGCCGGCAACATCCTGCACATCCCGCGGGAGGGCGGACACCTCAGCCGCATGTACATCGACCTCGGCGAAGTCGCGGCCGACGACGACCGTCGCGTGCGGCAGACCCCGATCGACGACATCATCCGCCGAGCGAACGAGATCCTCCACCCGTACACGATCGACGTGAAACAGGTCGCCTGGCACAGCGTCTACGAGGTGGGACACCGCGTGACCGATCAGTTCGTCGACGATCTCGACAGCCCTCGCGTCTTCCTCACGGGTGACGCGTGTCACACGCACAGCGCGAAGGCCGGGCAGGGCATGAACGTTTCGATGCAGGACGGCTTCAACCTCGGCTGGAAGCTCGGTCACGTGCTCACGGGCCTCGCTCCCGCGGAGCTGTTGCGCACCTACGACGAGGAGCGCCGCCCGGTCGCCCAGCAGCTCATCGACTTCGATCGCGAGTGGTCGTCGCTCATGGCCCGCAAGCCCGGCGAGATCACCGACCCCGACGACCTCGCGACCTACTACCTCGCCACCGCGGAGTTCCCGTCCGGCTTCGGCACGCACTACGCCCCGTCGCGGATCGTCGCGGCGGACGCGGCGGGGGAGCTGGCATCCGGATTCCCGGTGGGCAAGCGCTTCAAGAGCGTCGAGGTCGTGCGGGTGTGCGACGGAAACGCCGTGCACCTCGGGCACCACGCGAAGGCCGACGGCCGCTGGCGGATCTACGCGTTCGCGGATGCCGAGGGCTCGGCCCTGCCCGCCTGGGCGGCGGAGGCGCGGGCCATCGTGGAGAGGTTCACCCCCGCCGGAGCCGACCTCGACGCGGTGTTCGACGTGAAGGCGATCTATCCCGGTCGATGGGAGGACGTCGTCGACGTGCCGTCGCTGTTCCGCCCCCGCTCGGGACCGCTCGGTCTCACCGACCTCGAGAAGGTGTTCGCCGCCGCCCCCTCGGCCTGGACGAGCAACGACATCTTCGCCGAGCGCGGCATCGGCGCCGAAGGGGCCGTGGTGCTGGTGCGTCCCGACCAGTACGTCGCGCACGTGCTGCCGCTCTCGGAGCCGGAGGGACTCGAGCGGTTCCTCGCGGGGGTGATGGCCGTGCCGGCGGCGGTGGCATCCCCCGCATAAACGCGATCGACGCGCAGAAACGCGAGCACACCGTGTTTATGCGAGTGGATGGCGTTTATGCGTGACACGGCGGCGTCGGGGCCGCGCGACGACGCCCCGACCACCGCGACCACCGCGACGGTCGCAACCACCCCCGCCCGCAACCACGCCACCCCCAGCCGTCCACAGTGGCGACCCAGAAGCTCGCTTTGTACGCCACGTATATCGGCGCCGAGACGCGCGCTGACCAGAATGAGCGGGAACGCCCCGCCCCGACACAGGAGGACCCATGACCGATTCGCGCGAGAGCGAGCTGCTGGCATCCGTACCCACCGGCCTGTTGATCAACGGCGAGTGGCGCGCGGCCGAGGGCGGCAAGACCGTCGCCGTGTACGACCCGGCGACCGGCGACGTGCTGATCGAGATCGCCGATGCGAGCGTGGATGACGGCGTCAAGGCGATGGATGCCGCGGCCGAGGCGTTCCCGTCGTGGGCGGCGACCCCGGCGCGGGAGCGTGCCGAGATCCTCCGCCGCGCCTTCGACCTGCTGCAGGAGCGCAAGGAGGACATCGCCCTTCTGATGACGCTCGAGATGGGCAAGCCCCTCGCCGAGGCGCGCGGCGAGGTTGTCTACGGCGGGGAGTTCCTGCGCTGGTTCAGCGAGGTCACTGCGCACACGCAGGGCCGTTACGGCGCGAACCCCGAGGGCACCGGTCGCATGATCGTCACGCATCACCCGGTGGGTCCCTGCTACCTCATCACCCCGTGGAACTTCCCCCTCGCGATGGCCACCCGCAAGATCGCCCCCGCGCTCGCCGCCGGCTGCACGGTGGTCATCAAGCCGGCTACCCTCACCCCTCTCACCACGCTGTTCTTCGCACAGATCCTCCAGGACGCGGGCGTCCCGGCCGGTGTCGTCAACGTCGTCACCACGACGAACACCGGCCCGGTCTCGGAGCGCATCATCTCCGACCCGCGCCTGCGCAAGCTCTCGTTCACCGGCTCCACGCCGGTCGGCGTGAAGCTGCTGCAGCAGGCGGCTCCCGGCATCCTGCGCACGTCGATGGAGCTCGGCGGCAACGCCCCGTTCGTCGTGTTCGACGACGCCGACCTCGACAAGGCGGTCGACGGTGCGATGCTCGCGAAGTTCCGCAACATCGGCCAGGCGTGCACCGCGGCCAACCGCTTCATCGTGCAGCGCAGCGTCGTCGAGGAGTTCACCCGCCGCGTCACCGAGCGCGTGCAGGGCATGAGGATCGGCCGCGGCACCGAGGAGGGCGTGCAGATCGGCCCGCTGATCGACGACCGCGCGGTCGACAAGGCCAAGACCCTCGTGGGGGATGCCGTCGAGCGCGGCGCCACGGTCACCACGGGCGGGTCGCCCATCGACGGCCCGGGCACGTTCTTCGAGCCGACCGTCGTGTCCGACGTGCAGCCGGGCAGCGACATCCTCCGTGAGGAGATCTTCGGACCCGTGCTCGCGATCGTCCCCTTCGACGACGAGGACGACGCCGTGCGCCTCGCCAACGACACCGAGTACGGACTCGTCTCGTACGTCTTCACCGAGTCGCTCGCGCGCGGTCAGCGCATGATCGACAAGCTCGAGACCGGGATGATGGGCCTCAACGTCGGCGTCGTCTCCAACGCCGCGGCCCCCTTCGGCGGCTGGAAGCAGTCCGGCCTCGGCCGCGAGGGCGGCGACGAGGGCATCCACGAGTACCTGCAGACGAAGTACACGCTGACGGCCAACCCGTACGCGTAAGACAGCGGATGCCACGGCCCCGGCGCCCCACGAGGGCCCGGGGTCGTGCCGCGCGAGGCGGTGAGTTGCGCCGTATGTCCGCTGCGAGGCCTCCCGGCCGCGCATATGGCGCAAGTCAGCGGGGTCGGCCGGGTCGGGTCGGATCGGGTCGGGTCGGGTCGGGGCTGCGGCGGAGGGGGAGCCGGCGTGAGGGAGAGTCAGCGCGTCGACCTGATGCGCGGAGGAGTCGCGCTCACGACGAGACTCGACCCCGTGGCGCCGCCGTCACGGGGCAGTGCTGCGCACCGACGACGGCGTCTGCGCGAACTCGCGCTTGAACGCGCGGGTGAAGCTGTCGATGTCGAGGAAGCCGCTGCGGCGCGCAGCCTCGTTCACGCTCGCGCCGCCGACCAGCAGCCGCCGGCTGTGGCGCAGCCGGCAGTTGCGGATGAACGCCGCCGGTGATTCACCGTCCGCGGCGAACAGCTTCTGCAGGGTGCGCACGGCGATGTGGAAGTGGGCGGCGACCCGTTCGGGGGTGAGATCGGGGTCGGCGGCGTTCTCGTCGATCCAGAGTCGGATCCCCTCAGCGAGAAGCCGGGGGTCCGCGGCCGGCGAACCGTCATCGCGGCCGCGGACGACCGCGCGGAGGAGGCCGACGAGTGCCTCGCCGATGGCCTCCGCTTCGTCGCCCCCGGGCCGATCGACGGACGCCGCAAGCATCGTCAGCGAGCGAAGTTGCGCCGAGTCCGGCAGCTCCACCGCCGTGAGCCCGGCGAACGTGTGTCCGGTGCTCGTGAGTGTGCGGCGGGGGAGCTGCAGCACGACCTCGCTCATCGTTCCCGGGAACGCCAGCACGTAGGGGGAGGCGGCGTCGTACATCACCGCCGAACCGCTCCCGAGGACGGCCGTGCGCTCATGCTGGCGGATCGATCCGCGCCCGCGGCGGTGCAGAGAGATGAGGACGTCGTCACGCGGTTGGCGTCGAATGAGATCGACGTCGCGAAACACGGTCGATGCCTCGCTCACCACTCGCGTGACCGTCACCGCGGGTCCGAGCCGGACCTGCGAGAGGCTGGCGCGGAACGCGGATGCCGCCGTGTGCACCCGCAAGGGAACGAACGCTCCACTGCACGCGCGCGTCCACTCCGTGACGGAGGAGACGGCCACAGGCGACATGCGGGGATGCTACGCCTCCCGCTGTCGCCGCGGGCACCGGTTTGCGCCGTCGCCGGACATCGTGCGCGGATCGCCGGATGTCGCCCGAGCATCCGCTGACCGGTGCGCGTAACGCCGGTCGACGTGCGCGTGAGGTCGGGGGCGCGAACGCCGCGCGCTCCTAGCGTGTGGGCACCGCGGGGCATCCGACCCCGCTCACCCGAAGGAGCCGCTATGCCCGACTATCGCAAGAGCTTCCGCGCCGCCGCCGTCCAGGCCGAACCCGTCTGGAATGACGTCGACGGAGGTATCGACAAGCTGGAGTCCTACGCACGCGACGCCTCTCACGGCGGGGCCGAGATCGTCGCGTTCCCGGAGGTGTGGATCCCCGGCTACCCGTGGTTCCTGTGGCTGGATTCGGTCGCCTGGCAGTCGCAGTTCGTCGTTCCCTACGCGGCCAACTCGATCGAGATCGGCAGCCCGGAGTGGCAGCGGCTCGAGGGCATCGCCCGTTCGATCGGCATCTCTCTCGCGTTCGGCTTCAGCGAGCGCGCGG
Organism: Microbacterium sp. SORGH_AS_0969; assembly: GCF_030818255.1. Taxonomy (NCBI): domain Bacteria; kingdom Bacillati; phylum Actinomycetota; class Actinomycetes; order Micrococcales; family Microbacteriaceae; genus Microbacterium; species Microbacterium sp. SORGH_AS_0969. The sequence continues at coordinate 319,529 of NZ_JAUTAG010000001.1, read as the reverse complement.
GCGGTTCGCTGTACATGGGGCAGGCGGTGATCGGAGCCGACGGACGCACACTCAGCACGCGCCGCAAGCTCAAGCCGACGCACGTCGAACGTACGCAGTTCGGCGACGGCGACGGCTCCGACGTCGTGGTGGTCGACACCCCGGTCGGTCGCGTCGGATCGCTCAACTGCTGGGAGCACCTGCAGCCGTTGACCAAGTACGCGATGTTCTCGCAGGACGAGCAACTGCACGTCGCGGCATGGCCGAGCTTCTCGATCTTCGGCGGCGCGGTCAACGCCCTCGGGCCCGAGGTGAACGTCGGCGCGTCACGGCAGTACGCCGTCGAGGGGCAGACGTTCGTGCTCGCTCCCTGCGCGACGGTCGGGCCCGCCGCCCAGGAGCTGTTCGCCGACTCCGAGGCCAAGCGCGCCATGCTGCCGCTCGGCGGCGGCTACGCTCGCATCTTCGGCCCCGACGGCAGCTCGCTCGCCGACCCTCTCGCCCCCGACGAGGAGGGCATCCTCTTCGCCGACATCGACTACTCCGCCATCCTGGCCGCCAAGAACGCCGCCGACCCGGTGGGGCACTACTCCCGGCCCGACGTCTTCACCCTGCACCACCGCGACACGGGCCGGTTGCCCAAGGTGACGGCATCCGGTGCCGATGTCCCGCCGGTCGCCGTAGTCGAAGCCGATGAGCTCGTCGCTGCCGATACGGCGCGATGACGCTCCGCGCTGTCTGACGCCTCGGCTCGGGTCGACGCGCTGACGACCCGGCGAGCCCGGATGCCACGGTCTCGGCGCCCCGCGAGGGCCCGGGGCCGTGGCATCCGGCGATGTTTCCCCCGTCCCGCGTGCGAAACTCCGGAGTTTCGGTGCCGGTGGCGGCTGAATCGGTCCCGTGGGGGATGTCTCGCCACGTTTCTCGGGAGTTTCGCACGGCCGGTGGCATGGACCTCGCGACAGTCAGTCGCCCGCGTGCCGGTCCAGGAACGCGAACACCTCGGCGTCGTCGACGCCCGGGAACATGCCGCGGGGGAGCGGCGAGAACATGTGCCGGTGCACGCGGGCGCTCGGCCACGCCTTGCCCGACCAGCGCTCGGCCGCCTCGGAGTCGGGGCGACGGCAGCACGACTCGTCGGGGCAGCGCGAGACGCCGCGCGTCGAGGTTTCGCGGCCGCGGAACCAGCGCGCGTCGTCGAAGGGCACCCCCACGGTGATCGAGAAGTCGCCGTCCGACGTGCTGCCGGTCTGGGTCGAGCACCAGAACGTCCCGGCGGGGGTGTCGGTGTACTGGTAGTGCTCGGTGGTGCGGTTGTGCTCGGCGAACGCCGAGCGGGCCGAGAACTTCTTGCACACGATCTGCCCCTCGACCGACCCGGTCACGTCGGTGGGCAGGGGGAGGCCGTCGTTCTCGTACACCCGCGAGATCGCCCCGTCGCCGTCGACGCGCAGGAAGTGCAGACGGATGCCGAGATGCGTCGTCATGAGATTCGTCATCCGCATCGCGGCGGCCTCGTGCGTGACGCCGAAAGCATCGCGGAAGTCCTCGACGGCGAGGTTGCGGTCCTTCTTCGCCTGCGCGAGGAACGCGACGGAGCTCGTCTCGGGCATGAGGCAGCAGGCGGCGTAGTAGTTGATCTCGAGGCGCTGCTGCAGGAAGTCGGCGTAGTCGGTGGGCGGTCGGTGCCCGAGCAGGCGGTGCGCCATCGCCTGCAGCGCCATCGACCGCAGGCCGTGCCCGCCGGGGATCGACGCGGGCGGGAGGTAGATCCGGCCGTTCTCGAGGTCGGTGACCGAGCGGGCCGAGTGGGGGAGGTCGCTGACGTAGATCAGCTCGAAGCCCAACTGCTCGGCCATGATGCTCACCGTGCGGTGGGTCAGGGCGCCGGAGGAATGACCCGCGGCCTTGAGCTGCTTCTCGGCCAGCTTCTCGATGTCCGGCAGGTGATTGTCGACCGCGCGCATGCGCAGGCGCATCTCGGTGTTCGCGCGCCGCGCCTCTTCGGGGCTCGCGATCGTCTCGCGCTCCCGGCGCTGCAATTCGCGGTGCAGGCCGAGCACGGCTTCGATCGTCTCGTCGCTGGTGCCCTTGGTCACCTTCATGGGAGGGATGCCGAGCTGCTGGAAGAACGGGCTCGACTGCGCGCGCTCGAGCTCGATCTCGAGCGCCGCGCGCCGGTTCGGCGGCTCGGTCGAGAGCAGCTCGGTGACCTCGGTCTCGGTCGCGCGGGCGATCTCCTGCAGGAGGGAGAGCTTCGGCTCGCGCTTCCCGTTCTCGATCAGGCTGAGCTGGCTGCCCGCAACGCCCACCAGCGCACCGAGCTCGTCCAGCGTGAGCCCGCGGGCGAGTCGGTGATGGCGGATGCGGTGTCCGAGCGTGGTCAGTTCGAGCGACGAGGCCATTCCTTGACCATATCGAAAGAAAGGCCGTTTTTTTGACAACTTTTGGCCTAAAGATCGGCTAGGAGCCGGTCAGAGTAGGGGAACACCACAGAATTCCGCTCAAAGGAGACGACATGGCCCTCGCCGACATCTTCGCCCGCCCCACCGGCCGCGCCGCCGCGACCGCTCCCGTCGCCCGCCCCGGTTACGGCGCGCGTCCTGACGTCGACGGTCCCGGCATGCCCGGCCTCCTCGCCTGGGTCGACCAGGTCGCCGCCCTCACGCAGCCCGACCGTATCCACTGGGTCGACGGTTCCGCCGCCGAGAACGACGCGCTCCTTCGCGAGATGGTCGACGAGGGCAAGCTCATCAAGCTCAACCCCGAGTGGCGCCCGGGCTCCTACCTCGCGCGTTCGCACCCCGGCGACGTCGCCCGCCTCGAGTCGCGCACCTACATCGCGTCCGAGCGCGAAGAGGATGCCGGCCCCACCAACAACTGGATCGCCCCGGCCGAGATCCGCGAGACGCTGAACGGCGTCTTCGAGGGCTCCATGCGCGGCCGGACGATGTACGTCGTCCCCTTCTCGATGGGCGCCGTCGGCGGCCCCCTCAGCCACATCGGCGTCCAGATCACCGATAGCGCCTACGCCGTGGCATCCATCGGTGTCATGACCCGCGTGGGCAGCGCCGTCACCGAACAGATCGCCGCGGGGGCTCCGTGGGTGAAGACCGTGCACTCGGTCGGCGCGCCGCTCGCGCCGGGCGAGTCCGACGTCGCGTGGCCGTGCAACGACGAGAAGTACATCGTCCACTTCCCCGACACCCTCGAGGTCTGGTCGTTCGGTTCGGGCTACGGCGGCAACGCGATCCTCGCCAAGAAGTGCTTCGCCCTGCGCATCGCCTCGGTCATCGGTCGTGACGAGGGCTGGCTGGCCGAGCACATGCTCCTCATCCGCGTGATCGACCCGAAGGGCAAGGCGTACCACGTCGCCGCCGCGTTCCCCTCGGCCTGCGGCAAGACCAACCTCGCGATGCTCCGCCCCACGATCCCCGGGTGGCGCGTCGAGACCCTCGGCGACGACATCACCTGGATCCGTCCGGGTGAGGACGGACGCCTGTGGGCCATCAACCCCGAGGCCGGCTTCTTCGGTGTCGCTCCCGGCACCGGTGAGTCCACGAACGTGACCGCGATCGAGACGCTGTGGGGCAACACGATCTTCACGAACGTCGCGCTCCGCCCCGATGGCGACGTCTGGTGGGAGGGCCTGACCGACGAGGCGCCCCCGCAGCTCATCGACTGGGAGGGCAAGCCCTGGACGCCCGCGTCCGGTCGCCCCGCCGCGCACCCCAACTCGCGTTTCACGGTCGGCGCCGCTCAGTGCCCGCAGATCGCGCAGGACTGGGAGGCCCCCGAGGGTGTTCCTCTCGATGTCATCCTGTTCGGCGGACGCCGCGCGACGAACGTCCCGCTCGTCGTCGAGGCCACGGACTGGTCGCACGGCGTCTTCCTCGGCTCGACGGTGTCTTCGGAGAAGACCGCCGCGCAGGAGGGCACGGTCGGCGAGCTCCGCCGCGACCCCTTCGCGATGCTGCCGTTCTGCGGCTACAACATGGGCGACTACTTCGGCCACTGGCTGAACGTGGGGCAGAAGCTCCGCTTCGACCGCGCCCCGCGCATCTTCCAGGTCAACTGGTTCCGCAAGGGCGACGACGGCCGCTTCCTCTGGCCCGGCTTCGGTGACAACGCCCGCGTGATCGACTGGATCATCCGCCGCGTCGACGGACAGGTCGACGCCGTGGACAGCCCGATCGGCCGCCTGCCCCGCGTGGACGACCTCGACCTGTCGGGTCTCGAGATCCCCGCCACCGACCTCGATGAGCTGTTCGCGATCGACCGTGACTCGTGGCTCGCCGAGGCCGACCTGACCGAGGAGTTCTTCGACACCTTCGGTTCGCACCTTCCCGCCGCCCTCCGCGCCGAGCTCGCGGCCCTGCGCTACCGCCTGCAGCGCGCCTGATTCCGCTCGCCCCGTCCCGCCTCCCGCGCGGGCGGGTGAGCCCTTCGAATCCGATGCCCCTCCCGTTCTTGGCGCGCAGGAGGGGCATCGGTACGTCCACGCCGGGCGTGACCCGCGCCCCGCGGGCGTCCCGCCGGCCCGAGCCGTCGCACGGGCGTTGCCGCGGCGCCGGGGCCGTTGCGCTGGCGTTCGCGTGGCGCCGAGCCGTTGCGATGGCGTTGGTGCGGCGCTGAGCTGTCGCGCGAGCGCTCCCGCGGCACCGGTTCGTCGCATAAACGCTGTTTGCTCACGGAAACGCGTGCAGAGCGTGTTTCTGTGCGCGGATCGTGTTTATGCGTGTTGGCGGGCGAGCGGCGGCGCGGGGGCCCGCGCGGACGGTGCGGGCGATGCCGGGCGACTCCGTTCGCCGGTCGGCGATGCCGGGGCGCGTCTGCGCGGGGCGTCGGCGCCGTGGCGGTCGCGCATAAACGCTGTTTGCTCACGGAAACACGTGGAGAGCGTGTTTCCGTGCGCGGATTGTGTTTACGCGTGCGGACGGGAGTCCGCGCGGGTAGCGGCGCGGGAGCCCGCGCGGACAGCGGTCCGTGGTATCGGGGCGCGTCCGCGCGGGGCGTCCGCGCCGTGGCGGTCGCGCATAAACGCTGTCTGCTCACGCAAACGCGTGCAGAGCGTGTTTCCGTGCGCGGATCGTGTTTATGCGTGCGCGCACACCCGCCCCGAAGCCCCGAGCCGCCCGCGGCCAGCAGCGACCCACCCCGCGCCCGACCGCCGGCCGAAGCCGACCCCGCTACACCAGCAGCTGATGCTTCGCCAGATCCCGATACAGGGGAGTGGATGCCACGAGCTCGCTGTGCGTGCCCTGACCGACGACGCGGCCGTTCTCGAGCACCACGATGAGGTCGCTGTCGACGACCGTCGACAGGCGGTGCGCGATGACCAGGAGCGTGCGGTCGGTCGCCACCGCGTCGATCGCCTCGCGCATACGTTGCTCGTTCACGCCGTCGAGCGACGAGGTCGACTCGTCGAGCAGCAGCACCGGGGGAGCCGCCAGCAACGCTCGCGCGATCGCGAGGCGCTGACGCTCGCCGCCCGAGAGCATCACGCCGTCTTCGCCGACGGGGGCGTCGACGCCGAGGGGGCTCCGCTCGAGCACGTCGCCGAGGTTGACCTCGCGCAGCACGCGCTCGCAGTCGGCATCGGATGCCGCGGGCGAGGCGAGCCGCAGATTGTCGGCGATTGTGCCGGCCAGGGTCGGGGCGTCCTGCTCGACGTACCCGAAGCGGGCCCGCAGCTCGTCGCGCGCGAGGTCGCGCGCATCGACGCCGTCGACGAGGATCGCCCCCTCGGTCGGGTCGTAGAAGCGCTCGACGAGCGACAGGATCGTGCTCTTGCCCGCCCCCGACGGCCCCACCAGTGCCACGCGCGACCCGCGGGGCACCGTGAACGACACCCCGCGCAGCACCTCGCGGTCGCTCTCCGCGGGAAGCTCCTCCGTCTGGAGGTGGACATCGGCGAGGACCGAGCGGGCCTCCCGGGCCGCCGCCTCGCGTGCCTTCACGACGTGCTCGGGGTACCGGAACCGCACGTCGCGGAACTCCAACGCAGCGGCATCCGGAATCGAGCCCGCCGCCCGCGGCTGGTCGCCATCGCTCTCGAGGGGAAGATCGAGGACCTCCTGGATGCGTCCGAGTGCGCCGAGCGCCTGATTCACCGACGTGATGGCACCGATCGCCGAGGCGAGGGGCTGCACGAGCAGGAAGAGGAAGATCACGAAGGTGACGAGCGACGCGACGTCGATCGCTCCGGATGCCACGCGGTACCCGCCGACGCCCAGCACGACGAGCAGCGAGACCTGTAGCGCGACGAAGGCGATCGGAACGATCAGAGCCGACACCCGCGCGATGCGCACGCCGGCGTCGTACGCGGCGGTGGCGGTTCGCGTCACGGCCGCGGTCTCCCGCTCCGTCGCCCCGGCAGCACGGATCGTCCGGATCGACCCGACCGCTCGCTCCACCCCCGACGAAAGCTCTCCGACTCTGGCCTGCTGCTCGGCGGAGGCCGCGCGGATGCGCGTGCTGAGCAACACGACCAACGCGAGCGAGGCACCCACGACGACGACGATCAGTCCGAGGAGCAGCGGGTCGATGAACGCCATCGCGATCACGGCGCCCACGAGGATGAGCGCGTTGCCCACGGCATCCGCGAATCCCTGCGTGAGCACGGCGTACAGCAGCGTGGTGTCGGTGCCCACGCGCGAGACGAGATCGCCGGTGCGGCGGGCGTCGAACTCGCTGACGGGCAGACGCAGGATGCGGGCGATCAGGCGCTTGCGTGACGAGTACACCACCGCGGTGCCCGTGCGCTGAAGCAGGTAGTGCTGGAAGCCCGAGATGATCGACGACAGCACGACGAAGGCCACGAGCAGCCAGACGAGGGCGCCGAGGGGGACGGCGTTCTGCACGCGCGAGATGACCTCGCCGACCAGCAGGGGCTGCGCGAGCGTCGCGGCGGCGCCCAGCACACTGAGCACGGCGACCACGGCGAGGGTGCGCTTGTGCTCGAGCAGGAACGGCAGCAACTGGCGGAACGACGCGCGCGGCCCCTCGGGGGTGCGACGGCCGCGCCGACCGCGCGCGCGAGCGGGAGATGACATGCGGACCTCGTTCTCTGGCATCAGATTCGACCGTACCCCGCTGCACCGACGACGTCGGTCGCGCTGATTCGGCGGTGGACCAAACTCCTGTGAAAGCTCGACCGATGCCCGGGTCCGGCGCCGTCCGGCGCGAGACCGCTCGAGGACTCAGGAGTGCGGATCGCTTGCTCCGCAGGCTCTCGGAACGTCAGATCCGCCCGTACTTCTTGTGCGCGGCCTGCTTCGACACCCCCAGCGCGCTCGCGATCGCGAGCCACGAGAACCCGCGGAGTCGGGCGCGGCGCACCTGGGCTTCTTCGACGCGCGCGATCTCTTGACGCAGGGCTGCGAGCTGCCGCAGTTGGGAGAGGGGCTCCTCGTCGTCGCCGAGCCCGCCGAGGGTGGCGCGAATGGTGTCGTTCATGGCGTCAATAATGGTTGACGCGTTGGGATGTGTCAACAAAGGTTGACCCGCAGAACAGCGGATGCCACGAGGCCGAGGCCCCGTGGCATCCGCTGTTCCGCATCCGGAGGTTACGGCGCGGTCGCCCCGGCGGCGATGTTCTCGTCGTAGTCGACGTCCTTCGTCTCGGGGGAGAGCACCACGGCGATGAGGGTGAGAACACCCATCGCCGACAGGTAGACGCCCACGAGCCACGGGTTGCCGTCGCCGGCCGCCCAGAGCGCCACCGCGACGATCGGCGCGAGGGCCGCTCCCAGGATCGACGACACGTTGTACGAGATCGCCGAGCCGGTGTAGCGGACGTTCGTCGGGAACAGCTCGGGCAGCACCGCGCCCATCGGGCCGAACGTCGTCCCCATCAGCAGGAAGCCGATGATGAGGAAGGCCTGGACGAGGAGGCGCGTGGAGCCCGCGTCGGTCTGCGGCGTGAGGAAGAACGAGAACGTCAGACCGAACACGATGATCGCGATCGTCACCCCGATCAGCAGACGCTTGCGCCCCAGACGATCGGCCACCGGTCCCGACAGCATCGTGAAGATGCCGAAGAAGACGACGCCGATGATCTGCATGATGACGAAGTCGGTGTAGCCGAAGCCCAGTCCGGGGACGTACGTGGCCGGATCGAAGGGCGTTCCTGCCTTCTCCGCGGCCGCGGCGGCGCCGGCCTCCGTGGGCTTGGTGCCGTACGAGAGCGTGAAGCTCGTCATGAGATAGAAGAGCACGTAGGTCGCCAGCATGATGAACGTGCCGAGGATCAGCTGCACCCAGTTGCGGCGGATGGCCTCGCCGAGCGGGAACTTCTTGATCACGCCGGTCTTCTCGGCCTTGGCGAACGACTCGCTCTCGACGAGCTTGAGTCGCACCCAGAGGCCGACGATCACCATGACGGCCGAGAACAGGAACGGCACGCGCCAGCCCCACGCGAGGAACTCCGCCGAACGCTGGGCGGTGCCGTCGGGGTGCGGCAGGGCGAAGTTGATGATGAGGAAGATGCCGTTGGCGATGATGAAGCCGATCGGCGCACCCAGCTGCGGGAACGTGCCGTACCAGGCCCGCTTGCCCTTCGGGGCGTTCTCGGTCGCCACGAGGGCCGCGCCCGACCACTCGCCGCCGAGGGCGAACCCCTGCGCGAGACGCATGATCAGCAGCAGGATCGCCGCCCAGACACCGATCTCGTTGAAGGTCGGCAGGCAGCCGATGAGGAAGGTCGCGACACCCATGGTGAGAAGGGATGCCACGAGCGTGGCCTTGCGGCCGAACCGGTCGCCGAAGTGGCCGAACACGATCGCGCCGAGGGGCCGCGCGACCATCGCCGCGCCGAAGACGCTGAACGACAGCAGCAGCGAGGTCGTGTCGTTGCCGGTCGGGAAGAAGAGGACGGGGAAGACGAGGACCGCGGCGGTGGCGTACGCGTAGAAGTCGTAGAACTCGATCGTCGTGCCGATGAGGCTCGCGGTGATGACACGGGAGCGCGGATTGGCGGGAGCGGACGACGCGGGGACGGTGGGGGATGAGGAAGTCATGATTGCCTGACGAGAGAGCGATCGGTTGCGTCCGTCGTGGGAGCGCGGGGTGGGGCGGGACGGATGCCGGGGGTGCTGGCATCCGGGATCGCCGAACAGCACCCGGAGGCGATCCCGGATGGGGACCGCCGACCGTTCAGTCTATGCGCGCGCTGGGAAGGCGGACGCGTCAGCGCCAGAGCACCGCGAGCGCGGCATTGAGCAGGGTCAGGATGCCGACGAGCCAGAACACCGCGGGTGCCAGGTCGGCGCCGCGCTTCTGCCGCGCCGAGCCGATGCCGAGGAGCGCGCCGATCGCGAGGAGGACGACGAGTTTGACGCCGATCTTGGTGTAGTTGAGGTCGTGTTCCAGGCCCCACGGGGCCGCCAGGGCCAGACCCGAGACGAGCGAGATCACGAGGGCATAGTTCATCAGCGGCGTCACGCGCACGCGGCGCGCCACGGCCTCGACGACCCACGCGCCGAAGAGGATCGCGAACCCCACGAGGTGGACGAGGACGACGGCGTGACGCAGGATCTCCATACCGGTCAGGGTAGGGATCCCGCGGGTCCGACGCCAGGAAGGCGGGCCTCACCGCGACGCGGTCCCTGACCTCCGCGCGCGGTCCCTGAGCCCCGCGCGCGCGGTCCCTGAGCTTGTCGAAGGGCCCGCCCCCGACCCGCGGACGCCCCGGTGGCTTCGACAGGCTCAGCCACCTCCGTCCCTCCCCGCGAACGAGAACGGGCCCGGCGACCGCAGTGGTCGCCGGGCCCCTCGTCCGAACCTCTCAGCCGCGCAGCTCCCGCAGGACCAGCGCGGTACGGATCGCCGCGTCCGCGGCCTCTTCGCCCTTGTCTTCCTTCGACCCCTCGAGGCCGGCGCGGTCGAGGCCCTGCTGCTCGTCGTCGAGGGTCAGCACGCCGAAGCCGACGGGCTTGCCCGCGTCGAGCGCGACGCGGGTGAGACCGTCGGTCGCGGCCGACGAGACGAACTCGAAGTGCGGCGTCCCGCCCCGGATGATCACGCCGAGGGCGACGACGGCATCCGCCCCGCCGTCGAACGCGGCCTTCGCGGCGACCGGCAGCTCGAAGGATCCTGGGACGCGCACCACGCGGTACGTGGCACCCGTGGCATCCAGCACTTTCTTCGCCCCGGCGATCAGGCCCTCGGTGATGACCTCGTGCCAGGTGCCGGCGATGACGACGACGTTCAGGCCCGACGCGTCGACGCCGCCGGTCTCGGGTGCTCCACTACCGGCCATCAGGCGCTCTCTTCCTTCATGTGCGCGAGGGCATCGCGCAGGTCGTCCTCGGCGATGATGTGACCCATCCGGTCGCGCTTCGTCTCGAGGTACTGGTGGTTGTTGGGGCCGACGCCGACGAGGAGCGGAACCTGCTCGACGACGTCGAGGCCGAAGCCGCGGAGCTGGTTCACCTTGTCGGTGTTGTTCGTCAACAGGCGCACCTGTTCGACACCGAGGTCGGCCAGGATGCCGGCCGCGGCGGCGTAGTCGCGCGCGTCGGCGGGAAGGCCGAGGGCGAGGTTGGCATCCACGGTGTCGAGGCCGCGCTCCTGCAGGTTGTAGGCCCGCAGCTTGTTGATGAGGCCGATGCCGCGCCCCTCGTGGCCGCGCATGTAGATGACGATGCCGCCGTCCTTGTCGATGCGGTCGAGTGCCGCGTCGAGCTGGGGGCCGCATTCGCACTTCAGTGAGCCGAACGCCTCGCCGGTCAGGCACTCGGAGTGCACGCGGACGAGTGGGGCCTCCGTGCCCAGCTCACCTGAGACGACCGCGATGTGGTCGGTCCCGGTGACGCGGTCCTTGTACGCGAGGAAGCGGAAGACGCCGTGCGTGGTGGGCACGTTCGACTCGGCACGCAGGCTCACACGGCGGCGCGCGGGGGCCGATGTGGGCAGCGGGTCGGTCTCGTTGAGGTAACCGATGAGCTGCTCGATCGTGATGACCGGGATGCCGTCGCGCTCGCCGAGTTCGAAGAGTCCGGGCAGGCGCATCATGCTGCCGTCTTCGGCGACGACCTCGGCGATCGCGGCGACCGGTTCGAGGCCCGCGAGCTTCATGAGGTCGACCGCCGCCTCGGTGTGGCCGGCCCGCTCGCGGACGCCGCCGTCGACGGCGCGCAGCGGGAGGATGTGCCCGGGGCGGATGACGCTGGTCGGCACCGACTCGGGGTCGGCGAGGACGTTGAGCGTGCGAGCGCGGTCGGCGGCGCTGATGCCGGTCGTCACACCCGACGCGGCGTCGACGCTCACGGTGTACGCGGTGCCGCGCGCGTCCTCGTTGACCGCGACCATGGGCGGCAGGTCGAGGCGGTCCGCCCACTCGGCGGGCATGGGCGCGCAGACGTACCCGCTGGACCAGCGGACGGTCCAGGCCAGGGCTTCGCGGGTCGCGAGCGCGGCCGACAGGATGACGTCGCCCTCGTTCTCGCGGTTCTCGTCGTCGGCGACCAGGATCGGCCGGCCGGCGCGCAGGGCCTCCAGGGCCTCGGGGATGGTGGACAGGCTCATGCGGAGCCCCTCTCGGTCGATGCGGCGTCAGCCGCGGGGTTCTCAGATGCACGGAAGGCGAGCATGCGCTGCACGTGGCGCGCGAGGATGTCGGTCTCGAGGTTGACCGGGGTTCCGGCCACCGCCTCACCGAGGGTTGTCGCGGCGAGCGTCTCAGGGATGAGCGACACCTCGAGCCACTGCTCTGCCTCGCCGGCATCGCTCACGGCGCTCACGGTGAGCGAGACGCCGTCGATCGCGATCGACCCCTTGTCGACGACGAGGGGAGCCAGGTGCTTCGGGATGCCGATGCGCACGACGCTCCACTGCGCACCGGGACGCACCTCGCGCACCACGCCCGTGCCGTCGATGTGGCCCTGGACGATGTGACCGCCGAGGCGCCCGTGCGCCGCCGTCGCGCGCTCCAGGTTCACGGGGCGACCCGGTGCGACGTCGGCGAGCGTCGACATGTCGAGCGTCTGCTTCATCACGTCGGCGGTGAACCAGTCCTCGCCCTGGTCGACGACGGTGAGGCACACGCCGCTGACCGAGATCGAGTCGCCGTGGCCGGCATCCGAGACCGAAAGGGGAGCGCGTACGGTCACGCGCACGCCGTCGCCCGACGGTTCGACCGCGGTGATGGCGCCCATCTCTTCGACGATTCCGGTGAACATCAGTGATCTCCCTGCGTTCGGGTGGTGGGGTGGGCGACGATCAGCAGATCGTCGCCGAGGTTCTGAACGGATGCCACGACCAGGCGCCGGGCGGCGTCGATGGTGGGAACGCCGATGTCGCCGAGGGCGAGGCGCGAGCCTCCGAGCAGGACCGGCGCGACGTAGACGAGCAGCTCGTCGGCGAGGCCGTCCCGGATGAAGGCGCTCGCGAGGGTCGGACCGCCCTCGACGAAGACGCGCTGGATGCCCTGGCCGGCGAGCTCGGCGAGGACCGTCTGCAGGTCGTGCGTCGCGAAGAACAGGGGCTCTCGCGGGTGTCGGCGGACGGCGGCATCCGGAGCCGTTTCGCTCTCGCCGATGATGACCGGTACGGGCTGGGCGGGAAGGAGCGCGCCGTTCTCATCCCGCGCGGTCAGAGCCGGATCGTCGGCGCGGACCGTCCCGGTGCCGGCCACGATCGCATCCGCGCCCGCTCGGCGGGAGTGCACGTCGCGACGCGCGGCCGGTCCGGTGATCCACTGGCTCGTCCCATCGTCGGCGGCGGCACGGCCATCGAGGCTCTGCGCCCACTTGACGGTGACGTGCGGGCGACCGGTGCGCTGCAGGGCGGCCCAGTCGTGGATGAGTTCCTCGGCGGCGTCCTTCTCGACGCCGCGCTCGACCTCGACCCCCGCGGCGCGGAGCCGGTCGGCACCACCGGACGCGGCATCCGTGGGGTCGTCGAGAGCGAAGACGACACGATCCACGCCGGCTTCGATGAGGGCGACCGCGCACGGGCCGGTGCGCCCGGTGTGGTTGCAGGGCTCGAGGGTCACGACCGCCGTCGTGCCGCGGGCCGCGCCGGGCGGGAGCTGCGAGAGGGCGTCGACCTCGGCGTGCGAAGTCCCTGCGCCGCGGTGGTACCCCTCGGCGAGGATCTCGCCGGTCGGGGAGAGAATGACCGCGCCGACCTGCGGGTTGAGCCCGCGCGGGCCGCGCCGGGCGAGCTCCAGCGCTCGCCGCATGGCGTCGATCTCGACGGCGGATGCCATTTCCCTGTCCTTCCCGCGGCGTCGGGGCAGGGCCAGCGGGAAGGCGCGATGCGCCGTCCGTGCTGCCTCCTATCCGGACTAGCGTCGGTTTCCCGTCGCATCACCGTCGGTCCCGGAATTCCACCGGATCGGCCCCACCGCACAGGCGGAGGGGTTCGCGGACTGTCACCGCCGGTTCGGATTCTCACCGACCCCGGAGCACGTTGTTTGCACTTCGAAGTGTAGTCAACGCAGTGTGGCCGGTTTCATTCCCCGACATGGATTGACACGAAGGCGCCGGCCGCGCGCTATTTCAGAAGCCGCGACAGCCGCCGGTCGGCCAGCAGCTTGCCGCCGGTCTGGCACGTCGGGCAGTACTCGAGCGAGTTGTCGGCGAAGAACACGCTGCGCACCTCGTCGCCGCAGACGGGACACGCCTCGCCACGTCGTCCGTGCACGCGCATGCCGCGCCTCTTGGCATCCTTCAGCTCCGCCGGCGGTTTGCCGCGCGCTTCGTCGATCGCCTCGGTGAGCGTCTCGACCATCGCGCGGAAGAGCCGGTCGACCTCGTCGTCGGTGAGCGTCGCGGCGAGGGCATATGGAGACATCTTCGCGGCGTGCATGATCTCGTCGGAGTACGCGTTGCCGACCCCGGCGATGATCGACTGATCGCGCAGCACGCCCTTGATCTGCGTGCGGCGACCGGTGAGCAGCTTGCCGAACGCGGCGCGGTCGAAGCCGTCGCTCAGCGGGTCGGGACCGAGCCGCGCGATGCCGGGCACCTCGTCGGGGGTGCGCACCGCATAGACGGCGAGCGACTTCTTCGTGCCGGCCTCGGTGAGGTCGAAGCCCGAGCGCGTCGTCGAAGCCGACGCGCAGGGCGATCGGGGTCTTCCCGGGCTTGATGATCGTGGACGGCAACGCGTCGTACCAGCGCAGCCACCCCGCCTTCGCGAGGTGGAAGACCAGGTGCACTCCCGCGTCGGTCGAAACGTCGACGAACTTGCCGTGCCGGTCGACGGCGGTGACGGCCGAGCCCACCAGAGCCGTCAAAGGCGGGTCGTAGGTCTTCAGCGCATTGATCGCCGACACGGTTGCCTTCGAAACGTGCAGCCCCGTGACACGGCCGCGCAGGAACCCCACGAGCCCCTCGACCTCAGGCATCTCCGGCATGCGCCCATGCTGCCATGGGTCTCCGACATCGTCACGACCCTTGCGTCGGTGCGCTGCGTCTCGGTTCGTCGAGGCAGGGGGCGCTGGATTCGGAGATGCGTCGCGGATTCGGACGACGGTGAGCCCTGGCATCCGGATCTGCTGCCCGTTTCCGAATCCGCTGCGCGGCAGACCTCTCGTTCAGCCTCGGCGCAGGAGCCCGATGCGGTCGTAGACGTCGGCGAGGGTCTTCTCGGCGACGGATGCCGCCCGCTCGGCGTTCGTCGCGAGCACGCGGTCGAGCTCGGCGGGGTCGGCGATGAGCTCGAGCGCACGCTCGCGCACCGGCTCGAACTCGTTCACCACGACCTCGGCGAGACCCTTCTTGAAGTCGCCGTAACCACGGCCCGCGTACTCGTCCTCGATCGCGGTGATGTCGCGGCCGGTGAGGGCGGAGTAGATCACGAGGAGGTTGGAGACACCCGGCTTCTCGTCGCGGTCGAAGCGCACGGACCCCTCCGAGTCGGTGACCGCCCGCATGATCTTCTTCGCGCTGACCTTCGGCTCGTCGAGCATCCACAGCACGCCGGCGTCGGACTCGGCCGACTTCGACATCTTGGAGGTGGGGTTCTGCAGGTCGTAGATGCGGGCCGTTTCGCGCTGGATCATCGGCTTCGGCATCGTGAAGGTCTCGCCGAAGCTCTTGTTGAAACGTTCGGCGAGGTCGCGGGTGAGTTCGATGTGCTGCTTCTGGTCGTCGCCGACCGGCACGACGTCGGTCTGGTACAGCAGGATGTCGGCGGCCATGAGGACCGGGTACGTGAAGAGGCCGACGTTGGTGGCATCCGCTCCGTAGCGTGCCGACTTGTCCTTGAACTGCGTCATGCGCCCGGCCTCGCCGAACCCGGTCATGGTCGAGAGCACCCACTGCAGCTCCGCGTGCGCGGGGACGTGCGACTGGACGTAGAGCGTCGAGCGCGACGGCTCGATGCCCGCGGCGATGTACTGAGCGGCCGTGCGGCGGGTCTTTTCGCGACGCTCGGCGGGGTCGCCCGGCTGCGTGAGGGCGTGCAGGTCGACGACCGAGAAGAAGGCGTCGTACTCGTCCTGAAGCTGACGCCACTGCAGCAGCGCACCGATGTAGTTGCCGATCTGAAGGCTGTCGGCGGAGGGCTGCATTCCGGAGTAGAGGCGCTGCTGGGTCACCCCTCGATCCTAGGCGTCGGGCACGCCGCGCCCGGACCCTGCGGTGAGCATCGTGGCGAGGGCCGCAGCACCGCGCGCGGGACTCCGCCCCCGTGCCCTGGACGCGGACACCAGCACAGGATGCCGCACCCCGCTCCCGCGGCCTGGCCGCGGACCCGCCCTCAGCGCCCGAGCGTATAGTCCACGATCACCGGCGCGTGGTCGCTCCAGCGCGTGTCGTACGAGGGGGCGCGATCGACGCGGTACGCGGTCACCCGCTCCGCCAGTGCGGGCGTGGCGACGTGGTAGTCGATGCGCCATCCGCTGTCGGTGTCGAACGCCTTCCCACGCATCGACCAGAACGTGTACGGCCCCTCGACCTCGCCGACCTCGCGACGCCCGACGTCGATCCAGCCGAGGCCGGTACCGACGGAGCCGTCGACTCCCTCGACCTTCTCGCCGGCGGGCCCGAAGAAGCGGTCGAAGTACGCACGTTCGCGCGGGAGGAAGCCCGCGTTCTTGCGGTTGCCGCGCCAATTCTTGATGTCGAGCTCGCGGTGCCCCACGTTCAGGTCGCCCGTGACGAGAGCGAGCTCGCGCTCGGCCTTGAGGGTCTGGAGACGCTGCTCCATGGCATCCAGGAACAACCACTTCGCGTCTTGTTTGGGGGTGTCGACCTCACCGCTGTGCACGTAGGCGCTGACGATCGTGATGGTCTCGCCGTCGATGTCGAAGTCGGTCTCGATCCAACGGCCGGACGCGTCGAGAGGCTCGGGGCCGAGGTGCGTGCGGGTGTCGACGCCGGGGAGCCGGCTGATGATCGCGACGCCCGCGCGGCCCTTCTGCAGCGCCTCGTCGTTGACGATCTCCCACCCGGGAAGGGCCTCCGCGAGCTGGTCGGCGGTGGCGCGCACCTCTTGCAGGGCGACGATGTCGGCGCCCGAGGCTTCGAGCCATTCGG